>CALHXU010000208.1 GCA_938040365.1 uncultured Acidimicrobiales bacterium | reverse complement strand
GGGCCAAAGTCATCCCACGACGGCGCAGCGTCGAGGCCTGAACGAGTTGCAGGCTCGTTGCCGTCCTCACTGGGCGGCAAGACCGCAGCGGCGAGCAGCGTGGTGAGTGGCACGGCAGCGACCAATCCAATCGAACCGCAGAGGGTTCGGATGATCTCGACGGCGATGATTTCAGATTCGGCGACGGTCCCCAGCGTTTGCTCCGATGCTGCGAAGAGCAAGAGCAGTGGCATCGCGGCACCGGCGTACGCCAAAAGGAGCGTGTTGACCGTCGAGGCAATGTGATCGCGTCCAATCCGAATACCCGAGCTGATCAGCTTTCCCGAACTCAACGACGGATTGAGTTGACGGAGTTCGGCCACGGTTGCGACCTGGGTGATCGTCACGTCGTCGAGCGCGCCAAGCCCGCCGATTACCGCCCCGCCGAGGATGAGCGAGCTGACGCTGAGGTCGGCATCGAGAAACGGGAGAACGAGCGCCTCCTCGGTGGCCAACCCAGTGATTGACGACGCTCGAAAGAACACCCACGACAAAACGAATGTGAGCGCGAGGGCGGCGATCGTACCGGTGAGGGCGACGGTCGTCGTTGGAGAGAAACCGTGCGTGAGGTACAGGCTGACGAACGCGATCGCCGAAGCTGCGACGACAGAAACGAGCAGCGGATCGTTTCCGTCGAGCACCGACGGTGCGACAAAGAAAACCAATACGAGGACCGTCGTCAGCATTGCTGCGAGGGCAAACACTCCCCGAAGTCGACCGAGCGCGATCACTACGATGGCGAACAAGATGGCGAGAACGACGAGCGGCGCGCCGCGCGAGTTGTCCGCATAGAAGTAGGTGTTGGTCTCTTCAAAGAAGCCGAGAACAACTTCGTCGCCGGGGGCGAGTTCGGGCACCGACCGGTTGAACGAAAGATTGATTTCGGGCAGCGCGAGTTCCGATCCGGCCTCGGGGCCCTCATCGAGAAACAAGTTGAGCACACGACATTGCTCGTCGACACCCTCTGGTACGAACTCGCACTGCTGGTCGACCGCAGACACCACGGTTGCGTCGATCCGATCGCTCAGGAGTCCAAGTTCGCGCGCGGACTCAATCGCTGCATCGCGGCCGGCGCCGGTGGGCCAGAGCACGATGATTCCAAGAACGGTGATGACCGCACCAAGGGCGAGGCTCCCCAACAGCGCCCGGAGGCGATTGTCATCGGCCCAAAGCGACCAATCGCCGCCGTGGCTGTGACTGTGAGAATGCCCGTGGCTGTGAGAATGCCCCTGGTTGTGAGAACGCCCGTGGCCGGGGCTGTCGTTCTCGCTCGGGCCGTCGCCATGGCTGCTCATTCAGGCAACGCTACCCAGTTACCCCTCGCCGCGGGCTTATGCCACGTGGTGACGTTGCCAAGTACTGGCGTTAACTCAGGTTCGCGAAACCAAACCCTGCGTTAAATCGTTCGCACCAGATTTCCACCGAGCTAAACACGCTGAGGTCAACATCGACGGGGATCTCATAGTTCTGATCGCCAATGTTGCCGCTCAGGTCACCGAGGCTCACGAACGATCCATCTGCGGCCCGCAGATACACCTTGAGGTCGGGCCCATTTTGCGACTCAAACTGGGTGAAGCGCAAGAAGCGCTGCTCGGTGCCGTTGTTGAGCACGGCGGCGTTGCCGGCCACGCTGTAGTCATTGGTTCCGGTAAACGATCCGCTGGCGAGGGTAACGATCTCAGGCACCGTGGTCTCGGGAGCGACCGTCGTTGTTTCAGGCACGGTTGTTTCTGGTGCAGCGGTGTCTGCTTCCTCTGTCTCTGCTTCCTCTGTCTCTGTTTCCTCTGTACCTGTTTCACTGCTTGGCTCTGGGGCGACGGTCGTTTCGGTCGGCGCCTCTTCGGCAGGGTCTACGACGGCTTCATCCTCGACCGCTTCATCGACGACGGGTTCCGCGGGTTCGAGCGTTTCTGGTGCTGGGGCGGTCTCGGCGGTCTCGACCACTTCGACCGTGTCGAAGAGGCCGTCGGCGCTCTCGTTTACCTCGTTGTCGATAAAGGCGGTATGGATGCCGAAGAATCCAAATGCGAGCCACGCGAGCACTGCGATGCCGAGGATTCCAACTATTGCGATTTGGGGCTTCTTGTTCGATAGGTCCATGGGGCGAGTCTCAACCGTTTCCTGTTGGTGGGGGGCGATATATGTCGTGTTGGTGGGGGTTACGTTGCACCCAACTTCCGAGCTGTGTTGCCGATCGGAAACCGCTGGGCATACTTGAGTATCCAACAGCTAACGATGCCCCCCGGAAACACCCCGCTCGTCGAGTTAATTTCCCTTTCACCACCTGGCTCTCGCCTTTTCGCGAAGCTCGAGTGGTACAACCCAACGGGTTCGATCAAGGACCGCGCCGCGTGGAATATGTTTCACAACGCGAAGCGTGATGGTGATCTTCCAGCCGGGACGCCGCTGATCGAAGCGACGTCGGGCAATACCGGGATCGGGCTTGCTCGAATCGCCACGGTGAGTGGCTATGAGATGACGATATGTCTGCCAGCGAACTCGACCCATGAGCGTAAGCAACTCTTGCGCGCATACGGTGCGAAGCTCGTCGAGGTCGACGGCGGACCAAACGATGCGATCGAACGCGCTCGCAATATGGTTGCCGACGGCCTTGGGTTCATGTGCTATCAGTACGGCAACGAAGGAAATCCCGAGTCACACGAGTTCGGCACTGCACTTGAACTCATTGCCGATTGGGAACTCGAAACACCACCCGATGGCGTGTTTTGTTCATACGGCACCGGCGGCACGCTCACCGGCGTGAGTCGGGGACTCGTGAAGGAGTATCCCGAGATTTCGGTGCATTCGGTCGAAGAAATTTTGGGTGACCCGATCAGCGGCATGCGCAGCCAAGACGATCCGTTCCAGCCTCCGATCGCCGATCTTTCACTCGTGACCCACCGCCACGAGGTGAGTAAGGCAGATGCCGTGTCGATGGTGTCTCGGACCATCTCAACCGAGGGACACTTCATCGGGACGTCGTCGGGCGCGATCCTGCATGCGGCGATCGAGCACCTCACGACCAATCCGGGAACCGCAATCGCCGTCCTTCCCGACGCGGGATGGAAGTACCTCAGCGGAGCGCCCTGGGCCTAACTCGCTGGAGTCCCTGACGATGAGTTGGGAGAGTCTTTGCCGCGAGCGAGCGCGAGCATCTCGAAAAGCGCTGCGGACGACACGTTGGCGCCGCAGCTCACCGCAACCACTCGTCCTGCCGGGTTGCTCTCAGCCCAACGAGTCGCCCCTGCAATCGCGACCCCCGCTGCGCCTTCGATCAACTGATGGTGGTCGTCGACCATCGAGGTAACAGCTCTTGCGATTTCAACCTCGGCGATATCGATCCACGAATCGACGAGCACTTGGCAGATCGGAAAGGTCATCGTGTCGTCTTCGAGTGCGCCCGCAGTGCCATCTGAAAATGTTGGTGCGGCGGGTGGGCTGACAATTCTGCCGGCCTCGAGTGAAGCGGCCATTGCCCGATCGTTCATAGCCGAAGCGCCGATGATTTCGGTTGCGGGGGAATGCTCCTTTACCCACGTCGCGATTCCCGAGATCATGCCACCCCCGCCGACCGCCACCACGATTGCATCGATCGTCCCATCTGCGTCATCCAAGATCTCTTTTCCGATCGTGCCCTGGCCCGCGACGATCAGCGGATCGTTGTACGGCGATATGTAGACACGACCGTCTTCCTCGGCGCGTTGTCTCGCTGCGATCTCGCCTTCGATGGCGTCGGTACTGTTGGTAAGGATTGGCTCGCCGCCCAGCCGCTCGATCTGTGCGAGCTTCGACGGCGAGACGTTCGATGGAAGGAAAATCTGACAGGTGATGCCTCGGCTCGCCGCTGCGGTTGCAACGCCGATCCCATGATTGCCCGAAGACGCCGTCACGACTCCGCGACGCGCAACCTCGGGATCGAGTGCATGAATGACGTTGGCAGAACCGCGAACCTTGAAGCTGCCGGTGCGCTGGGTGTGCTCAGCCTTGATCAAAATGTCAGCGCCGTATCGAACCGACAGCGGGTTAGACCTGGTGAGCGCCGTTTTGTCGACGTGGGGTTTGATCCGTTCGGCGGCCTCAGCAATGTTGTCGGCGGAGACCGTTTGTTCTGGCGAAGCACGCACGTTCGTGAACTTACACGCTCTTCACCTCTTCGGGCCTCTGCTTTGCCGGTGTTCCGCTACCGTTCGAGGTGATGATCACCACTACCCACATCGTCACCAACGCGCTCATTGCCCTCAAAGCGTCAGACGGGCCAGCAGGCGTGACTGCTGAAAGCGGAGCGAAGTGGTTTGTTGCGGGCGGGCTCGCTCCCGATGTTGGTCTCTATGCCCTTACCGCTGGTGCGGCGGTGTTCTTTCCATTGACCAGGGGAATGTCGTTCCAAGAATCGATGGAATACGCATTCAGCGAACTGTTCTTCAACGATCCGTACTGGGTCGCCATCCACAACACCTTCCATAGCCCCGTCGTTCTCGGCGGGCTGCTCGCCGCGGGAAAGCTGACCGGCAACAAACGCCTGCTCGGTTTTGCCAGCGGCGCGATGCTGCACACGTTGATGGACATTCCCGTGCACCACAACGACGGGCCGCTGCTCTTTTTTCCCTTTGACTGGGAGACGCGATTCGACAGTCCGGTCAGCTACTACGACCGCGACTACTACGGCGGTTTTGTCGCGCCGATCGACTTTGCGATCACCATTCTCGGCGGCGCCGCGGTGTTGAGATCGTGGTGGAAGGCCCGCCGCTAGCAGTTACTCGCTGCAGTTATGCGCTGCACTTCGTGCAGACTCCGAGTAGGTCGAGTCGGTGCGCCGCGATGTCGAAGCCCGCAGCCTTCGCTGCTTTATGGAGTGCGGTGTCGAGCCGAGACTCGGTCTCGTTGTCGAGGGAAAAGTCCGCAACATCCCCACACGAGGTACAGATCAGATGGTGGTGGTGCTCGGTCAGGTGCTCGGCGAGTTCATAGCGGGCAAAATCGTCCCGAGTGTCGATGCGAGCAACCGCGCCGACTTCCTCGAGGATCGTCAGGTTGCGATAGACGCTCGATTGGCGCAACGATCCATCGAGTTCGAGGATCTTCGTTATCGTGAGCGGCCCGCCGCCCTTCTTTAGCGCTGAGATAAGGCGCCGGCGGCCACTGGTGTAGCGCTGATCGGCGCCGCGAAGCAGAGTCGCGACCTCTTCTTCGATATCGATCGCGGTCATGGAATGAGTCTAACTCGGTAATGAGAATGAGTGGGAATGGCGTTCGCTTTGGGAGCAGGCCCGTCGAGTCGCTAATGGTGGTGATGGTGTGGGTCATCGAGGATGAAGTCATCACCAATGCGTACGAAACCACCGCCAAATGCTCGGCGCAGGTTTTCCTCGGTGAGAACCTCGTCGGGAGTGCCAAAGGCAATCGCTTCGGTATCGAGCAACAGGACATAGTCGCAACGTCGGGCTTCGTCGAAGCTGTGGGTGGTGACTACAACGGTTCGGCCAGCGGCAACCTCGTCATCGATGAGGTCCAAGATGAGCTCACGAGACGTGACGTCGAGTCCAATGACCGGCTCGTCGAGGAGGAGTACATCACTTTCTTGCGCGAGGCCTTGGGCAACGAGTGCTCGCTGTCGCTGGCCGCCCGAGAGTTCGTGGAACTGGCGGCTCGCAAGATCTGAAATATTGAGACGCTCCATCGCCAGTTCGATTGCTGCTCGGTCGCTTGCCTTCATGCGCCCGAAGAGTCCGAGTGATGGATAACGAGCGAGAGAGATCGTATCGGCAACGGTGATTGGCAAGCTTCGGTCGACGTCGGTCGATTGCAAGACGAGCGCTGGTCGCCGACCGGCGACGGTGGCGACGCCGGTCGCAATATCGATGGTCCCGGCAAGCACGCCGAGGAACGTCGACTTACCCGAGCCGTTGGGACCAATGACGGCGAGTGAGGACGCGATCGGGAGTTCCATGGTGACATCGCAAAGCGCGGTCGCGTCGCCGTAATGGACGTGCAGGTTCGAGGTCGAGATCGCTGATTGCACCTCCTCAGGGTACGGGGCTTCGGGGTCGCTGGCCGAAATTGAAAATGATTCTCGTTTACGTTGCGTCTGCACGGGTACGAGCCTACAGTTAACTTTCGTACTGATACTCATTCTCATTTTGATTCAACCACTTTGGAGACTAGAGCTCATGGCCAGTAGTGCCCGCAAGTCCGTTCCCTTCCTCGCAGCCCTTACGCTCGTCGCTGCTGCATGTGGAACCAGCACGACGACCACCGCTGGGGCAGCATCAGCAGATGCGCCGACCGTGGTCGTCACGACCAACATCTTGGGTGACGTGGTGGCCAACCTCGTCGGCGATCAGATGAACGTTGAGACCATCATGCCCGTCGGCGCCGACCCGCACGATTTCCAGGCATCAGCCCAGCAGGTTTCGCTCATGGAGAGCGCTGAGGTCCTCATCGCCAACGGCGCTGGGTTCGAAGAGGGAATTCTCGATGTGGTCGAGTCCGCGGAGGCCGACGGAGTGTTGACCTTCGAGGCCATCGATGCCGTGGCGACGCTCGACTTTGGCGAAGGCAACGAGCACGACGATGAGCATGACGACGAGCATGACGACGAGCATGACGACGAGCATGACGACGAGCATGACGACGAGCATGACGACGAGCATGACGATGAGCATGACGACGAGCACGACGATGAGCATGGGCACGATGGGGCGGACCCACACTTCTTCACCGACCCTGCTCGAATGGCCGTGGCCGCAGAGGGAATCGCCGACTTTTTGATCGCCAACGTCGAGGGAATCGACGCCGAGGCACTCCAGCAGAACGCCGATGCCTATGTCGCCGAGCTGGTCGCCCTCGATATGGAGCTCGCAGCGATGTTTGTCGACTTGTCCGACGAGCAGCGGGTGCTCATCACGAACCATGAAGTGTTCGGGTACTTCGCCGAGAACTACGAGTTCGAGGTGGTTGGAACGATCATCCCATCGGGTTCCACCCCCGATGGAGCGAGCGCTGCAGATCTCGTCGAGCTGGTCGAAGTGATCGAAGACGAAGGCGTTCCGGCAATTTTTTCAGACACCTCGTCATCAAATGAGCTCGCGCAGACACTCGCTGAGGAGGTCGGCGATATTGCGGTGGTCGAGTTGTTCACCGAGTCACTCGGTGGGCCAGACTCTGGCGGTGGAACCTATGTCGATATGGTGCGATCGAACGCGACCAGCATCGCAACTGCACTGGGTGCCTAGATCGGGCTGGACGTGGACTTCATAGTCGAGGCTTTCGAGCCGTCCTTCATGCAACGAGCCCTGCTCGGCGGCCTGATCGCTGTCGTGGCGACGTCGCTTGTCGGCACGTGGGTCGTGCTTCGAGGTCTCGCGTTTCTCGGTGACGCGCTCGCCCATGGCGTCATACCTGGAATTGCGGTCGCGGTGCTTTGGGGCTTCAGTCCGATCATCGGTGCGTTCGTTGCAGCTATCGCAATGAGTGGCCTCGTGAGTGTCGTTTCGAATCGCACCGTCGTCCGAGAGGACACCGCTATTGGTCTGCTCTTCGTCGGCATGTTGTCGCTCGGAATCGTCATCGTCTCTCAAGCACAATCGTTTAGCACCGAGGTAACCGCGCTGCTCTTTGGCGACGTCCTCGGCATCACGTCAGGTGATATTCAAAATCAGCTCATCGCTACGGTGATCGTCGTCATCTTGACCGTCGTGCTCTACCGCCCATTCCTTGCGCTGACGTTCAACCGGGTGAAGGCCCAAACACTCGGCATGCATCCAGGGCCAGCCCAGGCAGCGTTGCTCGCAATGCTCGCGTTGAGCATCGTTGCGAGCTTCCAAGCAATCGGAACCCTCCTCGTGTTTGGTCTTCTCGTGGGCCCGCCAGCCACCGCGTCGCTGCTCGTTCGCCGAGTGCCAGCAATCATGGTCACGTCGATCCTGCTCGGTTCGCTCTCGGTATTTGCAGGATTGCTCGTGAGCTTCCACTACGCGACGGCGGGGGGAGCGACCATCGCTGGATTTAGCGTGCTGCAATTCTTCGTGGTGCTCAGCGTTCGAGAACTGCTGATGGCAACCCGCCGTCCTTCGCGGGTCGTCCTCACTCAATAGCGCAGCGATGCGCTTTCTCGGCAATGGATGTGATCGAGTCTTGGCGCTGAAACTATGTTTGAGCCATGGCGATATCAGACGAAAAATATGTGAGCTTCACCACCTTCACAAAGGACGGACGGCCCAAGCCAACGCCGGTGTGGATTGCCGATCTTGGTGACGGAAAGATCGGGTTCACCACGTTTTCCACAAGCTGGAAGGTGAAGCGGTTGAACAACGACCCAAAGGTCAGTGTGCAGCCGAGTGATTCACGGGGAACTCCGACTCCCGGCTCGACCGAACAAACTGGGACAGCGATTGCCGCGCAAGGCGCGGAGTTTGTGCGCGTCCGAGATGTCATCAAGTCCAAGTACGGCTTTCAGTACACGATGATCGACATGGTGGGCAAAGTTCGAAAGGCGATTGGTAAGGACTCGGGCACCGACACCGCGATCATCATCACACTCGACGGGTAAAAGGGCAGACCGGACCGTGCGCGCTGCCGGTCCTAAGCTGAGGTGATGTCGAGCACATCGCCCCGCTTCTCGCCGCTCGTTCATCGTCTGCACAACGATGGGTTGAGCGGGTGGGACGTCCATTCCCGAGCTGAGCGGGCAGTCGCAAGTGGCGAACAGGGCGTCATCATCTTGAGCATTGGCGACCCCGACTTTGCGACGCCCGCGCCGATCGTCGACAGCGCCATCGCTTCACTTCGAAACGGTGATACCCACTACGAACAAATGAACGGCCGCGCCGCACTGCGTCGAGCGATCGCTGCCGACACACAAGCGCGCACCGGGCTTACCCTCGACGCCGACAACGTCGTGGTCACCGCCGGAACCCAGAATGGTTTGTTTGCCGCGAGTCTGTGTCTCTTGGGGGAGGGCGATGAGGTGGTGGCGCTCGAGCCGATGTATCTCACGTACGAGTCGACGCTCACCGTTGCCGGAGCGAAGCTCGTAACCGTTGGTCAACCCGCGCCGCGGTTTCGCCCGGACCCCGCAGCGATCGCCGCTGCCATCACGCCGGCAACTCGAGCGATTGCGATAACGAACCCGAACAATCCAACCGGCGTGGTGATGACAAACGGCGAACTTGAGAAAATCGCTCAGCTCGCGATCGAACACGACCTATGGGTGATCAGTGATGAGGTCTATTGCGATGTGGTATTCGATGCAGAACCCGGCTCGGTCGGCTCGATCGCTGCGCTGCCCGGCATGGCGGAGCGGACGGTGATCGTTGGAAGCTTGTCGAAGTCACATGCGATGACCGGCTGGCGTGCGGGATGGGCCATTGGCCCGAAAGACCTGATGAGTCACGTCCATGCGATGGCCGTCATCGTCAACTATGGCATTCCAGGTTTTGTGCAACACGCTGCACTCGATGCGTTGGTCCACTTCAAAGACACCGCTAACGAGATGCGAGCGACCTACCAAGAGCGCCGGGATCTGGCAGTGTCGGCCCTCTCTCGCACGGCAGGGCTCGATATCGCGATTCCTGATGCGGGCATGTATCTCCTGATCGACGTGACCGCCGTGGCCGAATCGAGTGCAGCGTTCTGCGACGAGCTGTTCGATGAGCAGCGTGTTGCGCTGCTCGATGCCAAAGGTTTCGGAGCATCTGCCAATGGCTGGGTACGGCTGTCGTTTACCGCGAGCACAGACGATATTGCAGAGGGCTGTCGCCGCATCGTCGAATTCGTTCGTGCGCGGACGTCGTAGCCCCTCAGCCTCACCGACTGGCGAGCACGCAGCCTCTAAGGTCTTTCCGTGACCATCTTGACCGACCGGATCGTGCTTCCTCGGGCTGAACGCGCGCCGCTCAGCTCGGTGATTTATCGCGTCTTTTTTGCGGGTTGCCTCGTCGTCTTTGTCGCGGTCGTCGTCCGGCTCAGCGGCGACAACTACGTCGATGTCACCGGTGACGCAATCGGGATGATCGACGCGTTCTACTACGCGTCGGTGACGGTCACGACGACGGGCTACGGCGACATCTCAGCGGTGACCCAGTCGGGTCGGCTCGCCACGATTTTTTTGATCACCCCAGCCAGGATCCTCTTCTTGATCCTGGTTGTTTCGACGACCGTGGAGGTCCTTACCGAACAGTCTCGCGAGTTGATCGCCGAGCGTAGATGGAGACAAAAAGTGAAAGATCACACCGTCATCTGTGGCTTTGGGGCTACGGGTTCGGCAGCAGCGAAGGACCTCATTGCTCGCGGCCAAAATCCAGATCAGATCGTGATCGTCGACAGCGACGCCGAGGTCATCAAGACAGCGACGCGACAGGGCTTTGTCGGCATCGTCGGCGATGCGAGCGCGACCGACACGCTCGAACAGGCCGGCATTACCACTGCCTCGTCGATCGTCGTTGCGCCGAATCGAGATGATTCGGCGGTGCTCATTACCCTGACCGCTCGTGAGCTCAACGCCTCCGCGCACATCGTTGCTGCGGGCCGCGAACGCGAGAACCTTCACCTGCTCAAACAAGGCGGAGCCTCAGAGGTGATCGACGCTACTTCTGCAGTTGGTCGCATGCTCGGTATGGGGACCTACTCGCCGAGCGCAGCGCGCGTACTCGATGACCTCTTGGCGGCCGGTGAGGGAATCGAGCTTGTCGAGATCGCCCCAGAGGTTCGAGATGGCGAAGCAGTGCTGCCAGAAGACGCAACCTTGGTCGGCATTGTGCGCAATGGCGCCCGTCTACCGCAGCGCCAAGTAACGCCGTCCAATATCGAGATGCACGACCGAATTGTGGTACTTCGCGACTCTTGAATAGGACGAATTTTTGCCTCCAGAGCAACCCTTAAGAGTTTTTTTGGACATTCTGTCTAAAACTTTCTCACGACTTGGCCTAGGCTTATGGGTAGTCGACCACTTTGTCGGCTCGAAAGAAAGTGCAGTGCTATGCAAGGAACAGTCAAGTTTTTCAACAGCGAAAAGGGTTTCGGCTTCATTTCTCGTGAGGGTCAGGACGATGTATTCGTTCACTACTCAAACATCGAGGGTGACGGCTACAAGTCTCTCGAAGAAGGCCAACTGGTCGAATTCGAGGTAGGCCCAGGCCGAAAGGGTGACGAAGCTCAGAACGTGCGAGCGATCTGATAGAGCCAAGATCGTGAGCGCCGTTACCGTAAGGTGACGGCGCTCGTTGTCTTTTTGGCGCAAGTCTTGAAGCGCACCACCTCGAAATGAGGCTGCTCGACGACAGACTCAGGTCGGAGCTGGCGCGAGTTCGACTTCGTCGATGACCTCACCAGATTTCAGTCGGAAGAACAAGGCCAAGATAACGGCGGCGCCGACGCCGACCAGCATCAACGCGGTGAGCGATACCGAGTCAGCAAATTGGCCGCCAACGAGATTGGCGAACGGGATGACCCCGCCAAAGGAAAGCACCCACAGCGCAGCGACTCGGCCGCGGACCTTGCTGGTCACGTGTTCTTGCCAATGTGTCGCGAGTGTGGTCGGCATCACGAAGTAGAACAGTGACACCAAGAAGATCGCTGGGTATCCGAGCGTGGCCTCGTCGAGCAGCGCTAGCCACAGGAGGCTGGCCGCGAAGCCGATGAGGGTGAGGCGCACGAGTAGCGGTCGCGGAAAGTTGAGCAAGACCGTACTCACCGACAGGGCGCCGATCAGCGCGCCCGCGCCAAAGGTGGCATAGAACCACGCGTACCCACTGCTCTGACTGTCGATTCCAAGGTTGACCTCAGCAATTGCTGGAAGTTGCCCAATGAAGGGCAGGCAGAAGAATGAGAAGAGCGCCATCATGACGATCGGACCCCGAATTTGCGGTGCGCGCTTTAAGATCGTGAAACCGCCGAAGAGCCGTTCGGAAATCCCCGCCGCCGAAGCCGTTGGCTTTGGGAGGGTCATGACCCATATTGCGCCAATGACCACCAGGTAGGTCGCAGCGTTGATCGCAAAGAGCTCAGCGAAGCCGAGCGTTGCGGCGAGCACGCCACCGATGCCAGGGCCGATGACGCGGGCGCCGTTGAGCTGGACCGAATTCAACGACACGGCGGCACGAACGTTTTCCTCTCCAGCAAGGAGTGGAACGATCGAGGTAAAGGCGGGGGCGTACAGGCCCTGACCAATGCCGATGATGAACACGAGCAGCAAGAGCATGCCTTCGCCAATCGTCCCATCGAGCAGGGCGGCGGCTAGGACGAAGGTCCACACCATCTGCCATGTCTGGGTGATCAGGAGGAGCTTGCGGCGGTCGACAGTGTCGGCGAGCGAGCCGCCGATGAGCGAAAGAACGCCGAGGGGCAGCAGTTGGGCAAAGATCAGCTGACCGAGGAAGGTGTTTGAACCAGTGAGTTCCCACGCGAGCACGCCGAGCGCAGCGAACTGGAGCCAGCGTCCACAGTTCGAAATGAAGGTGGCCACCAAGAGGTTGCGGTACGCGGGGATCGCCAAGACATCTCGCGCGGTTCCTCGCGTCGCTGCAGCTTCGGTAGCTTGACCCATTTCTCCCACGCTAGGGAGAGGGCGGCACTCTCGGGGTCGCGGCGACGGTTCTTTTCGCGTTGATTAATTTCGCGCTGATTAATCTCGCGTTGATTGACGAGGTGTTGCTGCTACGAGTTGATCTCGACCGAGGTCTGGATGACCGAGTCGAGAATGCGGGCGTACCCCGTGCAGCGGCACAGGTTGCCCGACAATCCAATTCGGATCTCTTCTTCGGTGGGGGTCGGGTTCTCATCGAGCAAGGCCGTGGCCGACATCAACATACCGGGGGTGCAAAAGCCGCACTGGACGCCGCCCGCAGCGAGGATGTTGCGCTGCAAAGGAGCGAGGTCGTCTTGAGAGGCGAGGCCTTCGACGGTGGTCACCTCCCGGCCCTGCGTCTGTACAGCCAGGTACGAACACGAGTTGATCGGGCGCCCGTCGAGGAGGACCATGCATGCGCCGCACTCGCAGTCGTCGCAGCCCTCCTTGGTGCCGGTGAGGCCGAGTTCGTTGCGCAGCACCGTCGACAGCGTCCGGCTCGTGTCGATGGCGACGGGGTAGGGGACACCGTTGACGTTCAGCGTGACCGCCTGTGGATTCGACGTGCTCATGATTGTGCTCCAACACCGAGTGCTCGGTTTACGGGGACAGAAATGGTTTCGCCGCTCGCTCGACGCGCGGCTGCCTCCACGGCTCGACGCGCCATGACGCCGATCATGTGTCGGCGATAACGATCCGATGCCCGCAGGTCCGAGATCGGTGCAGCTTGTTCGGACGAGGCCTCGCTAACGGCGGCGAGCGCTGCCTCATCAGCGGGCTGTCCAACGACCGCGTCGAGACCACCGACCGAGATGATCGTCGGAGCGACTGCGGTCAGGGCGACACGCACCGAACTGATCGCATCGCCATCGAGGGTGACCGCGGCTGCAGCGCCGACGATGGCGATCTCCATTGCCCGACGGTATTCGAGACGCACGTAGGCGCTTCCGCTGGATTCGGGTCGATTAGGAATGACGAGCGCCGTGCAGAGTTCATCATCGGCAGCACTGGTTCGCCCTGGGCCAACCCACAGCTCATCGAGGTCGACGAGGCGTGTAGCGCTCGTGCTGGCGAGTTCGGCTTGGGCTCCGAGTACGACGAGCGGTGCGCCCGTGTCCATAGCCGGTGATCCGTTCATGACGTTGCCACCGATGGTGCCGACATTGCGCGTGGCGGGCGAACCAACGAGGGCCGCGGCGTCAGAGACGCCGGTGAAGGACGCCACGATGGTCGGGTCGGTCATGAGCGTGGCGTGGGTGACGCCGGACCCAATCCGGGTCGTCTCCGCTCCTACCTCGATATGAGCGAGCTCGCTGACTCGATCGATTGCGATGAGATGCTCGGGCAGCGTGCCTTTGCCTTGGCGAGATCCAACGACGAGGTCGGTGCCTCCGGCAATAGGGCGGGCGCCCTGGCTGAGTCCGCTGAGGATCTCGTCAATTGTGGTCGCGATGGTCATGGTCATGAGGCGGCCTCCGAATCGTTGATCGCTTCCCAGACGCGCTCGGCGGTCATTGGAAGCTGGCGGATGCGAACGCCGGTGGCGTTGGTAATGGCGTTGTTGACCGCACCGCACGTTGCGACGTTGGGAGCTTCAGCGAGCCCCTTCGCTCCCCGTGGGCCGGCGTTGTCGGTGAAGATCTCGACAAACTGTGTGGTGATCTTGGGAGCATCGGCAATGGTTTGCAGCTTGTACTCCAACAGTCCGGCGTTGAGCTGGTTGCCCTGATCGTCGTAGCGTGTTCCCTCGGTAAGGGCCTGACCCACGCCCATCATGACGCCACCTTCGACCTGGCCATGAGCGGCGACGGGGTTGAGGATCGTTCCCGAATCGTGCACTGCGTGGACTTCGAGGACGCGGGTAACGCCGGTGTCGGCGTCGACGCGCACCCGTGCAACGTGGCACGAGAACTGCGGGGCAAGCCACGAGGAAAAGCCTTGTTCGCCGAGACACGTCGAGCCGGTGATCTCTGGCCACTCGATTGCGTCGGCTGCGGCGCTCCCGAGGATCTCGCCGGTCTCGCTCGCTCCGGCGAGTTCGACGATGGGGATGGAGATTGCTGGCGAACCAGCGACCGATGCCGTGCCGTTGTCGAGCACGATGTCCGACACGTTCGCTTCGAGTTGAGCAGCGGCCAGTTCCTTCACCTGATCGGCGACCATGCGGCTGGCCTTCTCGACGGCACGGCCATGGTTGAACAACGTCTGCGAACCGCTCGACCCCGGGCCTGCGGGCGCGGCGCCGGTGTCCTGGTAGATGAGCTCGACTGCGGTCTCGTCGATGCCGATCTCATCGGCGGCGAGCATCCGCAAGGTCATGACCGAGCCGGTGCCGCATTCGCTGGCGCCGGTGATGACCTGGACGGTTCCGTCGCCGTGAAGCTTGGCGTACGCACCTGCGGGCGCAGCGAAGCTCGGCCACCAGCCAACCGAAATGCCGAGCGCTTCTCCGTCGGGCAGGTCTTGTCCCCAGCCAGCAGATGCTGCGGCCATATCGAGGCATTGATCGAGGCCGATCTCGTCATAGGTTTGGCCCACGCACCCGGTGCTTCCCGACGTGACGATGTTCTTGCGCCGAAACTCGAGGGCGTCCATGCCGATCGCCTTGGCGATCTCGTCGGTGTGCGATTCGATGGCCCAGCAGCCCTGCGGTGCGGTCGGTGCTCGAACCGAACCCGACGGTTGGTGGTTGGTGTAGACGAGTTTGGCGTCGATGTGTACTGCGGGAATGACATAGGGCCCCGCCACATGCATGGCGGCGGCCTGGGCAAAGAACGACGAGTCGGCCATGTACGCGCCGTTGTCGAGCAGGATCTCGCCCGTGCGGGCAACGATCTTTCCGTCGGCATCGACACCGGTCGTCACGTCGATGATCATGGCCTCGCGTCGGCGATCGGGCGCAATGAACTCTTCCCAGCGGGAGAAGACGAGCTTGACGGGCCGCTTGGCCGCACGGGCGAGCGCCGCGATGTGCGGCTCAAAGTGTGCGCCGCACTTCCCGCCGAAACCGCCGCCCAGGTGCGGGGCGATGATGCGGACTTTCGACGTCGGGAGTTCGAGGGTTTCGCACACCCCGGCGCGAGCGTCGAACGGGACCTGCGTGCTCGTCCACACCGTGACTTTGTCGCCTTCCCACTGGGCAATGACGGCTCGGGGTTCGATCGGGGTGGCGTGGCTGGCATCAGCGAGGTAGCGGCTGGTGACGACCGTGTCTGCGGTTGCCATGGCGGCCTCCGCGTCACCCATGGAGATCGACGAGTGCGTGGCGATGTTGCCGCTGTGCGGTGTATCGCCGGTGACTTCGTAGGTGTCGATGGCTTCGTGAACGAGGGGCGAGCCATCGGCAATGGCCGCGTGCAAGTCGGTGATTGGTTCGAGGACGTCGACTTCCAACACGATGGCATCGAGTGCCTGTTGGGCAACATCGGCGTCAATAGCCGCGACGGCGGCGACGATTTCGCCTTCGAAGCGAATGATGTCGGTGGCAAAAAGGGTTCGGTCGGCAAGGCCGTAGCTGTAGCGCACGTCGGGCACATCGGCGGCGGTGAGGACGGCAAACACGCCGGGGATTGCTCGTGCGGCTTCGACGTCAAGCTTCGTGATACGGCCATGGCTGACCTCGCCGTATTTGAACTTGGCAACAAGTTGGCCAGTGAGCGTCATGTCGGCGGTGTAACGACCGGATCCCGTGACCTTGTCAGGCCCGTCGGCACGTATGAACTCAGGAAGGTTGGTGACTGCCATGTGCGTACCCCGGTTCTCTCGGTTGGCTGGTGCTCAGCTGTGTTTAGGCGGCTGAACGTTCGATCAGCTTAAACCCCAAACCGATTTCTGTGGTTGCTGAGCAGCGCTATGCGCGGCTGGAGGACCACAGAACTTAGTTTCTCTGGCAAACTTTCCCGATGAGCTTCATCACCACCGACCGCGTCGCTGACGGCACCGTTGCCTTGATCTCCATGGACGATGGCAAAGCGAATGCGCTGTCGAAACAAGCAATTGCCGACCTGATCGCAGCAATCGACGAGGCGGAGGCCGACCCGGCCATTGTCGCCGCGGTGATTGCAGGGCGGGAGGGAAAGTTCTCGGGCGGGTTCGACCTGAACGTGATGCGCGGAGGTGATTTTGGCGCCGTTGTCGATCTCGTGGCAGATGGCGGTGACCTCGTCCGTCATGCCTATATGTCTGGGCTTCCTATCGTTGCGGCCTGCACCGGCCACGCCCTCGCTGCCGGTGCCTTGCTGTTGCTGGGATGTGATGTACGAGTCGGCGCCACGGGCGACTACAAGATCGGTGTCAACGAGGTAGCGATTGGCATGGTGCTCCCCGACTGGGCAATGACGATCTGTCGGGAGCGCCTTAGCAAACGCCATCTGCAACGTGGCGTCGCGACAGCTCGTGTCACAAACGCCGAAGACGCGATCGACGTTGGGTTTGTCGACATTGCGGTACCGATGGAGGACGTCGTGGAACGAGCTATTGCCGAAGCAGCATCGTTGTCCAACCTCGACCGAGGCGCGTACGCCAAGACGATGACCCAGTTCCGCGGCGACGTAGCCCAAACCATGGCCGACCAAACACAAGCCGACCGCACGGCCATCTAATTACGGCCATCTAGTTCGACCGCACGGCCATCTAATTGAGGCCAACCAATTACTGAATCGCACTTAGGTGAAGTTGAGGGTGAAGCTACCGAGTGGGCCGTAGTCGAAGGTGAACTCATCGCCGGATCGAACGTCGACCGGGCGGGTGAACGAACCAGCGAGGATCACCTGGCCAGCAACGAGTTGCTGGCCAGTCTCGGCGTAACGCTTGGCCAGCCACGAGATGCCACGCGCCGGGTGGCCGAGCACCCCAGCCGCGACACCGGTCTCTTCAACCGTGCCGTTTCGGCTCGCGACCGCGCTGACCCACGCCAGGTCGATGTCTCTCGGTGCAACCTTTTCGCCGCCCGAGATAATGCCGCCGTTGGCTGCGTTGTCGGCAATGGTGTCGACGACGGTGCGGCGACGACCGGTTTCGGGATCGGCTCGAAATGAACGGGCCGCAATGAGCTCGACGGCGGGCTGTACGAACTCGGTGGCGTTGAGAACGTCATCGACGCTCAGGTTGGTTCCCGACAGGTCGGTCGCGAGCGTGAATGCCAGCTCGACCTCGACCTTGGGGTCACAGAACGATGCGGCGCGCAGCGTGTCACCCGCAGCAAAGACCATCTTGTTGGTCAGGAATCCGGAGTCGGGGGTGGTGATCTGCATCGCTGCTTGCATCGCCCTCGACGTCAGCCCGATCTTGTGCCCAACGATGGTTTCCCCGCGCGACAGTTTGATCTCACGCCACGCCGCTTGGATGGCATACGCGTCCTCGATCGTCAGCTCGGCGTGTGCGTCGGTGGTTTGGCGGACCTGGGTTGCCGTCTGTTCGGCCTCATCGAGACGTGTTGCCTCGGCCATTGCGAGGTCAGGTGTGATCGTCATCTAGAGGTCCTTCGTGACGTCGGGATTGTGACGTCGGGATTGGTGAGTAATGAGGTCAGGTCCGCCAGCTCGGTGAGGAGCTCTTTGAGCCGCTTCGCTCCGAACTGAGCCTCGATAGTGGCGTAGATGGATTCTGATTCGGGAGCCACGGTGGCGACCAGCGCTGCGCCGGATTTGGAGAGCCCGATGACGGCCCGGCGCTGGTCGTTGCTGGCGCTCGATCGGTCGATGAGCTGACGGTCGGCCAAGTTGGCGAGAATGCGACTGAGGCTCGGCGCCTGAAGCGAGGTGGTAGCGACCAGCGTTCCGGCATCGACCGGCTCGTCCTGTGCGCCGAGCGCGCGGAGAACTCTCCACTGCTGTTCGGTCAGGTCGTGGCGCGCAAGCAGTGGCCGAAACTGAGACATCGCGGCCTCGCGAGCGTTGAGCAACGCCATGGGAAGCGATTCGTCGAAGGATCGAAGCCGGGCCATTGTTATTGCGGCTCAGGAACCGAGATTGTTGAACCATCGCTGAACTCGTCGACCACGGTGTTTCGCAACGTTCCGAGCTCGGGGACCGACACTTCGATCACATCGCCCGGTTCGAGCCAGCGCGGCGGGTCGAAACGGGCGCCCGCTCCAGTCGGCGTGCCCGAGAAGATGACGTCGCCCGGCTGCAGCGTGGTGAAGGTCGAGAGGTAATGAACCTGATACTCGATCGAGTACTTCATCGTGGCCGGATGGTCGTCTTGGCGAAGCTCGCCGTTGACGTGCGTGGTGATGTGGAGATCGTCGAAGTTTCCAATCTCGTCGATCGTCGTGAGGTGGGGCCCCATCGATCCTGATGATTCCCAGTTTTTGCCTTGGGTAACGTTGAACTTTGCGTGCCGTACCCAGTCACGGATCGTGCCTTCGTTGCCGAGCGAGAGTCCGGCGATATGGCTGCGTGCGTCTGCGACGGGGATCCGGCGGCCAGCCTTGCCAATAATGACGACGATCTCGCCTTCGTAGTCGAGTTGCGGGCTTTCGGGAGGTCGGATGACCGGACGCTCGTGGCCCGTGAAGCTCTCCGGGAAGCGCACAAACACCGATGGGTACGCAGCATCGCTCTTGTCGGTGTACTCGGCGGACCGTCCGCCGTAGTTCACGCCGATGCAGAAGATCTTGGCCGGGCGCGGCAGCAGCCGTTCATAGGTGATGTCACCAACCGCGTGATCGGCGTCTTCGTCTTTGTAGGCGGAGAGCGAATCCAACCCGCCGGTGGCGATCACGGCGCCGAGGTCGGTTTGGCCATCGAGTCTCGATGTCAGGTCGATGACGCCCTCACCATCGGCGGTGAGCATTCCAATGCGTTGAGTTGTCAGCTCTGACGGCGTGCTGCGCAGCGGCGAGATATCGTCGAGTGAGTAGGTGAGGAGTCGCATATCGGCATATATTACACATGTTAAGTAATTGTGATCGACCAGACCGAAGGAGCCCGTGGTGCCGCACTTCACGATCGAGTACTCAGCCAATGTGGCTGAGCACCACGCCATTGACCACTTGGTCGACGTCGTGCACAACGCCGTGCTGCAACTCGAGCTTGCGTCGCCGGCCGCTGCCAGGACGCGTGCGGTTCGTCGCGAGCACTACCGGGTGGCCGACCAAGACGATCCACACCACGCCTTCATCGCAATCACCGCTCGCATCGGCCCCGGCCGGCCCGCAGGCGTCAAACAGAGCATCATCCAGACGGTGCTCGACGCGGGCGAGAGTCACCTTTTGGACGAGGACACTCCGCTCCTGATTGCCTGGTCGATGGAAGTCCAAGAGATCGACGCCGAGTTTCGTCAAAATCGAAATCACATCAAGGCCAGCTACGACACGCCCACGATCGAAGAGAGCGACCGCTAATGGGATCCGAAACGTTCGACGAGAACCTCGCCGCAGCACACGGGTACCTCGCTCGTTTCGCCGCCGAACCATTGCACCACCTCATTGGTGGCGAGCAGGTTCTGTCGGTGAGCGGCGAGACGTTCGACAACTCGTCGCCGATCGACGGGGCGCACCTCGGCGCAGTCGCTGCGGGCGACGCTGCTGATATCGATGCGGCGGCCACCGCTGCTGAGGAGGCGTTTGTCGAATGGAGCCAGACACCGGGAACGGAGCGCAAGAAGATCTTGCACGCCGTGGCGGACAACATCACCGAACGAGCTCACGAGATTGCAGTGACCGAGTGCGTGGACACCGGCCAGACCATGCGTTTCATGAGCCATGCCGCGTTGCGAGGTGCAGCGAACTTCCGCTTCTTTGCCGACCGCGCACCCGATGCTGCCAATGGCCAGTCGCTTCCGACCGACACCCACATCAACTACACGACCCGTTCGCCGATCGGGCCGGTCGGGGTCATCACCCCGTGGAACACGCCGTTCATGCTGAGCACGTGGAAGATCGCCCCAGCGCTCGCCGCGGGCTGCACGGTCGTGCACAAGCCAGCCGAGTGGAGCCCGTTCACGGCGCACCTCCTGGCTGAGGCTGCCCACGACGCTGGTCTTGCCCCCGGCGTGCTCAACGTCGTCCACGGCATGGGAGAGACCGCGGGCAAGGCACTCACCGAACACCGCGCAATCAAGGCGATTGCCTTCGTTGGCGAGTCGTCGACGGGATCGATGATCCAGGCCCAGGGAGCGCCCACGCTGAAGCGAGTGCATTTTGAGCTGGGTGGCAAGAATCCGGTCATCGTGTTTGCCGACGCCGACCTCGATCGTGCGCTCGACGCCGTGCTGTTCATGATTTACAGCCTCAACGGTGAGCGGTGTACGAGTAGCAGCCGTGTGCTCATCGAGGATTCGATCTACGACGACTTCACGGCGCGGTTGGCCGAGAAGGTGGCGTCGATTCCGGTCGGTCATCCGCTCGACCCATCGAGCATCATCGGTCCGCTCATCCATCCTCGACATCATGAGAAGGTTTGCAGCTATCGAGGTATTGCGGAGTCCGAGGGGGCAACGGTGACCGAGGGAACGGCGTTCGCTGATGCGCCCGAGGGCGGACAGTGGGTTTCTCCACTGCTCTTCACAAATGCGCGCAACGACATGGCTATTGCCCAGGAGGAGATCTTTGGGCCGGTGCTAACCGCCATACCGTTCAGCGGTGAGAAAGACGCCGTGTCGATCGCCAACGACACCGACTATGGCCTCGCTGGATATCTGTGGACCGGCGACGTCGGCCGTGCTCATCGGGTTGCGACCGCGCTCGATGCTGGCATGGTCTGGGTGAACTCGCAGAACGTACGCCACTTGCCGGCGCCCTTCGGTGGCACCAAGGCCAGTGGCATTGGACGAGATGGCGGAGACTGGAGCTTCGACTTCTATATGGAAACGAAGAACATCGCGATCGCCCTCGGCGACCACCACATACCGGCGCTTTACCTATGATTGCGCCATTGGTTTGTAGCCAGGAGCGTCAGTGAGCCTCTATTACGTGCAGAAGTTTTTGTTCGAGCTCAATCGTGACGAGGGACTCCAAGAGAGGTACCGCACGGATCGGCGTGGTGTGCTCACGTCCTACGCACTCACCGACGAAGAGGTCGAAGCGTTGGTCGCTCCCGACATTGGTCTGCTGTTTCACCTCGGGGTGAACGGGCAGATCCTCATGCACTTCGCCGCTTTTCATCAGATCGAGTGGCAGGACTACCTGCAGCTAATGCGCGACGGAATTTCCGCCCACGGCCCTGTTCGCGAAGGTGTGTATGCCGTGACTGGATATGAGGGCGTGCCCGAAACCGGAGGAAGGTGCTGATGGGGAGCGAAGCTGGCGTAGCGACCGCCGTTCGTCAGCGCCTAGGGCGCCTCCTCACTTACCGCCTTTTCGCCTTCGGCTACGCCTCAGCCGAAAACGCTCTCGAGCGACAACAACACTTTCGCAAACCGCTCGAGGCGCGCGAAGCTGGCGTAGCGACCATGTGTGGTGCCGCGGATCTCCGACGGAAGTTCGGAGGAAGACAATGACCCTGGTCTATGCAGGCGTGTGCAGTCATGCGCCGGGAATTACCGGCCGAGCTGACCAAGCAGACCCCACCGTCCGCGACGGTTTCTACTCGGCCTATGAACAGATGCGCGTCGACATTGAAGCGTCGGGCGCCGAGGCGGTCATCGTCGTTGCAGCCGAACACTTCGCCAACTTCTTTATGAACAATATGCCGAGTTTCGCGATTGGTATGGCTGACTTCTACGACGGCCCGATCGAGGACGCGGCGTGGCTGGGCATCGACAAGTTCCGTGCTCCCGGTAGCGCGGAGTTATCGAAGCGAATCATTACCGAGGTGATGGAGACCGTCGATGTTTCTTATGCCGAGGAGTGGAAGTTT
>CALHXU010000207.1 GCA_938040365.1 uncultured Acidimicrobiales bacterium | reverse complement strand
CCATTGGCTCAACAAAACAATTGCCCATTTCGAGAACGGCACCGACGCCGACTGCACCCCGTTTCTCAACCCTCTGGCAGTTTCAGAGGTGGCCGAACGCCTCGGCAACGAGTTCGAGGCCCTGGTAGCTCGACCCGACATTTCGACCAGCGAACTCTTCGATGCGTGGTATCGCTCCGCCGAGGCAGATGGCGTCGAGACCGCAGAGTTGTGCGTCTCACTGCTGTTGGAACTCGGACCGACGCTCGATTCGGACCTTGACGACGAACTCGACCAGCTCCTCGTGGTCGACGAATCTGTCGAAATCGACCCGTCCCTCACCGCTCGGGAGGCGCTCGACCTCATGGACGCGAGGTTCGGATGGATCGACGAACTCGACCAATTGATCGCCGCGGGAGACGAGTACTGGTGGGTAATGAGCGACAGCAATGAGGAGCCAAGGCGCGTCTCTCGGGCCAGCCTCGAAGCCGACCATCGTGACGTGTCGATCGATATCGTGCCAAGGATGCTTGCGCTCCGAAGCGAACTCGAGGTCGTCGACTCGGAAACACCAATGCACGATGTCCTCGCGGGCAAACCCGAGCACACCCTCGCCGCGAAGCGATTGATCGAAAGCGACCGCCCATTCGGCGAACCGCGCGACAACCCGTGTGCAGGCCAGTATCTACCGCTGCAGATGCAGCGCTTTCAGCTCGCTATGTACGGCATGGACAATTTCAAGCCAAAGTCGACCGATTGGCTTCGGGTCACCCTCTATCAAGGTGCGCCTCGCCACGCCGACCTCAACGAATTGGGCACAACGCTTCGCGATGACTGGGTCCTTCCCGTCCGCCCTGGGAGTCATTCATGATCATCGACGGGTTAGAGATCAACGACTGGAGCCGACCCATCATTGAAGAGGTACTGTCGGGCGGGGTAAACGTTGTGCATGCGACGGTCGGCGTTTGGGAAGACCTCGCCGGCGCAATGACCCGCATTGGCTCGATCCGCCACCTGGTTCGCACCAATAGCGACATCGTCCGCATTGTTCGCACCGTCGACGACATGACCCAAGCAAAGGCCGATGGCGTGCTCGGAATGCTGCTCGGCTTCCAGAACAGCTCGATGCTCGGCGACGACCCCGAGATGGCGGGCATCTTTGCCGACGTTGGCATCCGGGTTGTGCAACTCACGTACAACATTGCGAACCATCTCGGCTCGAGTTGTTGGGAGCCAAACGATGGCGGGCTCACCCGCGCTGGCCATTCGATGGTGCGAGCGCTCAACGACGCGGGTGTTCTCATCGACATCTCCCATGTCGGCAACCGCACCGGGCGAGATGCAATCGACGCATCGGCGAAACCAATCGCGGTAACCCACGGCAACCCCCTCTGGTTCTGCGACTCCAACCGGAACAAGCCCGACGACGTGCTCGACGCGCTTGCGGCCCGGGGCGGAATCGTTGGTTGCACCATGTATCCGTTGTTCATGGGCGGCGCCGAGGTAACCCGCGAACAATACTGTGCAATGTTTGCCCGGCTCGCCGAGCAGGTGGGTGTCGAACACGTCGCGATAGGAACCGACGCCGTCCTCGGTTGGCAGCCCGATGCATTGGGTTGGATGCGCTCGGGGCGATGGAATCGGCCCGCCGACCCAAAGGAAATCCCCGACTTCCCGCCGTGGCCGACTTGGTTCACTGGTCCGGTCGACTTTCCGTCGATGTCTGAGGGTCTCGACCAGATTGGATTCAGCGCCGAGGAGCGAGATCTGATCTTGGGTGGAAACTGGTTGCGACTGTTTTCGGACGTGTTCGTGTGACTTCGCCGGTTTGGGTCGCGCCCCGCGAGATTCGCGACATCGTCAACCGCTGCTGTCGGGTTCGACGGCTTGATGCTGGCGTATCGGCCGACATTGGCTCGAGGGTCATGGCCGATCACGTGGCGGGTGGATCTGGCCTCACCCAGTTCGTCGATGCACTACGGCGCGATGAGCTCGATGTGCACTTCGTAATCGAAGCCGGTCCAATGCGTCCGATCGACGCTGCGGCCAACCCCTATCGCGACGGCATCGAAGTCTCGTCGGAGATCTGGACGGAATTGCATAGTAGCTCTGCAGCGTTCCTCGTCTCAGCGGAGTTGTTGGACAGCTTCGAGGACTAAACACAGAAGACGAGGCATCGAAATATGAGTGTCGACATCGACCTCGTGGTCGAAAAGAGTGCAGACGGCAAGTGGATTCGTGAACGAATCCCCGCTCGGGTGCTTGGTAATGACGTGTATGAGCTTGCCCACTCCCCCATGTTCGCCCGAGATCTTGCGGCCGACGATCGAATCAAGCTCGGTAGCGACGGTCAGTACACCCTGGTCGAACGCGGGAAGAATGTCTCGGTTCAAGTATTTGGCGAGTGGGGCGAGGTTGATGCGCTGGCCCAACATGTTGCGTCGATGGGTGGACGGCTCTGCGGAAAGGATCCGAACATTCGAGTCTTTACGATTCCCCTCTCCACTGGATTACACATCATCGAGAGTCGCATCGAGGAGGTACTCGCTGACTGGCCGCAGCTGAGTTGGATGTTCGGAAACGTACACACCGTCGAATTGGTTGCGGGAGAGGACGAGTCCGGTAGCGACGTCGTCGAAGCGGTTCAGGTGCTCAGACTTCCCGACGGCTCGTTCGAGGTTGCGGCTTCGCCAATGCTGGTCGCTGGGCTCGCCGCTGGCGACCGGTTTTTGTCGGCTGGCGACGCTTCGTTCACGTTGACCGAGGACGGCGGCAGTACTGCAGTCCAAATCTTTGGGCCATGGGATCTCGCCTTCCTCGAACCAAAGGTGATCGCGCTCGGTGGCCGGGTCGATGGGCGTGCAGGCGACGAGGCAGCAGTTCTCACGTTCCCGAGCGGCGCCGACATCGGCGAAGTGAAGCAGCTCTTCGCCGAACTCGCCGCCGAAGATGATGCCCGAACCTGGCGGCTCAGCAAAGTCTCACTTCAGCTCCCTCAACCCACCGAACCGTAAGTGACCTCGGCCCCGTGTCGCTACCCTTTGCGACGTGAGTGACGAGCCAAAGCCGATCAGCCCCGAAGAGTTGGGCGAGTTGTTTACCTTCAACACCGACCCCAGCCGAATCGCCGAGTCGGACGGCCCGGTGACGGTGTGGGCTTTGGCGTGGTTCCCAGCCGAAGACTGGGAGCGAGCGATCATCGAGTGGCCCGAGCTGCTCGAGACCATGCCCGAAGATCATCGCGAGTACTCACAGCGAATCGAATCACACCTCAAGGCAGCTGCGGCTACCGAACCGGGTTCGCCCGATGTTGCTCCGCTCAATGTTGCTGACCTCATCGCCGAGTTCGGCGAGGATGCGGGGGAACCCCGCTCGCGTGCGACCGCTGGCGCGAACAGAGCGCGAAGTGGCAACGCAATCAGTTGGCCTCCTGGCCGGAACGATCCGTGCTGGTGTTCGTCGGGTCAGAAGTACAAGGTCTGCTGTGGCCCGGTCAAAGCAGCTACCTAGAGCGGTGTTGTTTCCCTGAGGGCGACCACGGTGTACGTTACCCCAAGTAGGTGTTAGTACTAAAGGCATTCTTTACCCCTGCCGAATCCCCAGATATGGACGACGTCTCATCATCTTTTGATTACGAGGATGCATACCTGAGCGTCGTCACGAACCAGGACGTATATCAAGAGAGCCTCATCGACAGCGCATCGGCGCTTTTGAAGGCGGGTGCGGACCAACTCGGCGTCACTCGGTTGAGCATGTGGGTCATGTCCGATGACCGTCGGGGCGTAGATTGCCTGTTGCTCTATGACGCTCGCACCGGCGAGTTCGAAAGTGGCGCCGTACTCAGCGAGGACCTCTTTCCGAGGTATTTCGAGGCGCTTCATTCCGGGCGAGTGATCGATGCGGTCGATACGTTCACCGACCCACGCACCAACGAGCTTTCCGAGACGTACCTCGAGGTGCTCGACGTTCGATCCTTGCTCGACGCGACGATCCGAAGCGTCCACGATGGCACCCTGCTCGGTGTGATCTGTGCCGAGATGGTTGGAGAACAGCGGAATTGGACCAAAGACGAAAAGCTGTTCGTTGCGTCAATTTCGGATTTGGCGTCTCAGCGGATGGTGACGAGCGAGCTCGTCGCAAGCGAGAAGACCTACAGCGCACTCTACGAAGCAACGAACCACGGAATCATCGTCTTTAAGGACGGCCAGTTTCATAACCTCAATCCAGCGGCGTGCGAAATGTTCGGCGGAACGATCGAAGAGATCATCGGCACCAACCCACACGAATTCTCTCCTGAGTTTCAACCCGACGGGCAACGATCGGCTGTCGTTGCACTCGCACGGGTTATGGGGTGTCTCCGCGGGGAGCCGCAGAACTTCGAGTGGGTCTGTCGGCGCCTCGATGGAACCGAATTTTTCGCCGAGATCACGTTGAACTGTGTGCAGATCGGCGGGGAGGACATCTTGTTCTCTTCGATCCGGGACATAACTGCGAAAAAGGAAGCGGAACGTTCGGCACATCTCGCGCAGCTCGAGCTCGAACGCAGGGCTGCCTACGATTCGCTGACCGGGCTCCGTAACCGCGACCAACTCCTAAGCCACGTCAACGACCTCATCGCGATGTTCGAGGGGACGCCTGGTCACGTCGCACTGCTCTTGCTCGACTTGAACCGCTTTAAGGAAATCAACGACACCCTCGGTCACGCGACCGGTGACAAAGTTCTTGTCGCTGTCGCCAAACTCTTGTCGCCTCAAATCGTCGAACTCGGCGGCCAGCTCTTTCGTTTGGGCGGCGATGAATTCGTCGCAGTCTTTGATTCTGAGACGGCAACAAAGCCGTTCGACCAGCTCGTCGACGTACTCAAACTCCTGCTCTCTGAACCAGTTGAGGTCGACGGCGCATCGTTCGTCATGACCAGCAGCATCGGGGCAGCATCTTTCCCGGCGAATGGTTCGGACAGTCTCGAGTTGTTGAGGTGCGCCGATGTGGCGATGTACCACACGAAAAAGGACGACACAGTCTCGTCGTGGTACGTCGAGGAAAACGACGTCCACAGCCGTCGCCGGCTCGCGATGGTCGATGACTTGCGGACTGCGATCTCCGAGAACCAACTCGTGCTGCACTACCAGCCGCGCATCGACATTCACACCGGCGGGGTCACGGGGTGCGAGGCGCTCGTCCGCTGGCAACACCCTGAACTTGGGCTCCTCGCACCGAACGAGTTCTTGCCCATCGCCGAGATGAGCGATCTGATCCATCCTTTGACCGACTGGGTTGTCGGCGCTGCGTTCGATCAGATCGAGAGACTCCGCAGTCTCGAAATTAGCCTCCCGGTCGCGATCAACCTGTCGGCACGAAACCTTCCGGACAAACAGCTCTTCGACGCGATCGAAGCTCGTCTGCAGGAACCGGGTATGTGCGCGCAGTGTCTTGAGATTGAGATCACTGAGAGCGCGCTGATCTGCAATCCGCAACGGTCGACCGAGAATCTGTTGCGGCTCGAAGCCCATGGGGTGTCGATTGCGATCGATGACTTTGGCACTGGCTACTCGTCGCTCTCCATGTTGAAGGAGCTTCCGCTCGACACGTTGAAGATCGACCGTAGCTTTGTCGATGGGCTCCTCGCTGGTGGCGCCGATCGTGTGATCGTGGACTCGACGATCACCCTTGCGCACAACTTTTCGGCAACCGTGGTCGCCGAAGGAGTGGAGAACCAAGAGACGCTCGATGCGCTCAAGGACTTGAACTGCGATCAGGCGCAGGGCTATTTCATTGCGCGTCCAATGCCGTCGGCCGATCTTGAGCAATGGCTGACCGTTCGAATGGGTGAACACAGCAAAGCTGCGCAATACAGCAAAGCTGCGAAGAACAGCGAAGCTGCGCAACACAGCGAAGCTGCGTAGGCGCATCCTTCTCTCCGCTAGCGTTGGCCTATGGCTCGTTCGATTCCGCTGCAGCACTGGGGTGCAACGCCTGAGGAGATCGGTAAGCCAATGCCGGGAGACGATCTCATAGGCGGGAATCCAGTAGCAGGTACTCGGTCGATCACCATCGACGCAGCACCGGAAACGGTCTTCGACTTCGTTGCCCAGATGGGCTTTGGCCGAGCTGGTTGGTACAGCTATGACCTGTTGGACAACCTCGGTCGAAAGAGTGCGGACACGATCAACGCCGAGTGGTTGGTGACTGCAGATGGCGAGCGTGTCCCAGGTGGACCGATCGAGTTTCTGGCGGCGCACGTCGATCGGCCACACGCCTACGTGCTTCAGGTCCCCCGGCGAACCGCGCTTGGCCATCAGCTCGATTTCACCCTTGCCTATGCGCTCTTCGCATTGCCAGATTCGGCGTCCACGAGGGTCGTGACCAGGGTACGCATCGCTATCGACGGCACGGCCGGACCGTTGCTCGAAAACGCGTTGTTGTTCGGCGATGGTGCAATGGTCCGAAAGCAGCTGCTCGGGCTGAAGCAGCGAGCCGAGGCCGTGCGCTCGACATAGATACCGAGCTCGCCCGCAAGGCGCGTCCGGGAGTGGTTCGGTCGTTGGCGACACGTGTATTGCCCACTCTGGCAAGCCGTCGCGCCCTAAGGTAGCCCCGAAGAGCGGCCCGCCACATCCTTGCGCTTCGGATGTTGCCGAACGGGCCGTCGAATCAGAGAAGAAGAGGTATGCCGTGTCCCAACGGGAAGCTCGTCGTAGACCATTGATTGAAAAGGAGATTCTCAAGCGAATCGACAAGCTTGCCTATCTCAAGACGTGGTTCCCGCCGGGAGCAACAGAGGCGCTCGAGATTGGACCAAGCGTTGCACCGATGCTCCGTTCGACCGATTCGCTTCGCGTTCGATACATGGAATCTGAATCGACCGAAGACATTCGTAAGCGTGCGGAGAGGACGGGCAAGGACCCCGATCGCGTGCCCGAAATCAGCTTTGTCTATGACCCTGCCGTGACGCTGCCCGAATTGGTCGGCGAAGAGAGCCTCGACATGGTTGCGTCCTCGCACATGATCGAACATTCCTATGACCTTCTCGGTCACCTCAAGGAAGTTCGCGACTGCCTCAAGCCGGGCGGCCGCTATCTGCTGATCGTTCCGGACAAGCAACTGTGTTCAGATATTTGCCGGCCCCCTTCTACCCTCGGCGAAGCAATGGCGACGCACATGCTCGGACCGAAGGCGGCGCTGCTCGCTTCAGAGATTGACTCGGCGCGATATCGAGTCTTCCGCCCGAACGGATTGGGTTGGTGGAACTCCGATTTCACAAACGAGCTGTCGCCGAAACAGAACTGGAAGGCCCAGGTCCAACAGGCCGTCGAGGGCTTCGAGAACGACTCGTCGAACTGGTCGGGCCATAACTGGGTCTTCAGCGCCGATTCGTTCGCAGATTTGATGTGTGACCTCGCCGAAATCGGCGAGCTCGACCTCGGACTCGTCGATATTTTGCCGACCGGCCACATGGATTTCATCGCCGTGCTCGAACGCAAGCACAACCCGATCAAGCCAATCCAAGCCAGGCAGTTTCGAGAGGCTGCGGTGCAACGTTTGGCCGAGGTGAACTACGCGAGCGGCGACCGTCGCTACACCAAGGCTCCGAACGTTCAGTCTGATTGACCTAGCCCGCCGATACTCGTCGTCGGTCCTTCATCTGCTCGTGTGCTTCTTGGCTTCCGTCGTGGAACGTCCCGAACCATTTGTCGAGCGGTAGCAGGAGCATCCCGTAGTTCACTTCGAAGTAGCGGTGGTGCAAGTTGTGGAAGTAGTCGCCGCCGTGCACGGTCGTCGGACCAAGCACAAACCGATCGAAACCCGAGTGGGACGGCGAAGGCGAGAGCATGAGGTAGACGAGGCAGAACGTTGCGATGAACGGCGACCCCGGGATGACGAGGAACACGAACGGCAACGACAGGTAGAAGACGTGTTCGAAAGGATGCATCGAGATTCCCGACCACGGCCCGGTATTGACGTTGCGGTGGTGGAGTGCGTGGGCCCACTTGTAGAGCGGGTCGACGTGCAAGAGCCGATGGTTTAGGTAGAAGTGCACGCTCTCGATCCAAAATACGGCGAACGTCATCGCCGCGATTGCCCACAGCGAGCTGAGCTGGGGAATTGATTCGCTCGCATAGAGCCGAAACATGATCGACTCGTAGAGCGCTGCGATGCCCCCGCCACTGACGAGGGTGAAGAACATATTGTCCTTGGTTTGGTCACCGAATAGGAACGACGGGCGGTTCGTTGCTAGCCAACGCTGCTCGTACTTATACGAGGTTCCTTGCGCCCGTTTGATGTGAAGCCACCAGTGCTGACCACCAATGACGATGAGCATCAAGACGATGTTGCGCAGCCAGATGAGCGCAACGTCATCGACGCCGAGCGAGACGAATCGGGACAGGTCTGGTGTCGCGAAATTGAAGACGATCGCTGCGATCACAATCCACAACGACGACTGCGGCCACATGTATTTGGTGATGAGCCAACGGATCATCTCGACAGGTTTCGATGGCCGTTGGAAGATCGGCGGCACGTCGAGCGGATCTGGGTCATAGCCCTTGGTCCGGGCCATTGCGGTGCGCCTACCTTCCATTCGTTCAGTCTGATTGAACGGCCGCACTGAGCGCAAGGCCGGTTGTGTGCTGCGCAGCTTCGCAGTAGCTAGATCGACTGGCTGAGCAGCGAGGCGTAGCTGGTGTAACCCCGAGCGGTCGGATGGAACGAGTTTGCCGCCACCGTGACTGACCACGGAACAAACTCGGTGTCGTTCACGAAACGCTGACCGCTGCGCGCTGTCTGACATGCGCCGTGGTCGTCGAACGCGCCTTCGACGTCGACCCAGGCAATGTCGCTGCCACTCGAGTCGGCCACGCTGGTAACTGCATCTTCCAGCGCATCGTTTAGCTCACGGGCGAGGCCGTCGAGAAAGTCGGCTTCGTTACGGTCGACACCAGTGACACCCCAACAGCCCGGTGTGCGTTGGAAAAGCTCGGGGTAGCCGAGCACCCGAACCACGGCATCAGGCGTTTCGTTTGCAATCACGGTGACGAGGTCGACCATGTCTGCGGCCACCTCATTCAGGTTCGCGATCTGATTCGAGCTCCGCCGTTCACAGCTGAAATCGTTAAGGATGCAACGCTGGAGAAGTTCGGTCCACACATCGCCACCGATACTTCGTACATCGTTTCCACCGACGGTGAAGGTGAGTACTGTGCCGTCACCGTTCCCTTCGATGTGGTTTCTTGCCGCCTCGAACTGCGCGGCCACATCATCGATTCGCGCACCGCCACAAGCTGCGAAAACGAGCGGAACGCCGAGTTCATCGGCGAGTTGTCCACCGGGAGCGACCTCAGCATCGAAGAACCCGGACTGCCCGCACGCTCCCCCGCTCGCCGACACCGACCGATCGAGTACGCCGTACCCAGCCGAATACGAATCGCCGAGCTGGACGACCTGGCGGACGGGAGTTGAAGCCAAGGCAGGCGTCGCGGTAAGACCGAGCACCGCCACGATCGTCATCAGCGCGATCGGCAGCGCACCGCGGCGCCCGATTCCAGAACACTTCATTGACCGAGATGGCGCGAGAGGATCCTGCATAGGCGACAAATGCTAGGACACCTGCGAGCAATGCGGCCTTCAGCCCCGCCGTTAGGGTCTGTTGGTTGGGCCTGATGGCAGATCGAGCACAGCTGCATCAGATGGACTCGGCCGGTCGGGCCGAACCGGCGACCTGTCCCCCGCCGTTGGCGGTGGCGGTGGCGGTTTCTTCCACGGCGGTCGGTGATGGGGCCGGGAGTAGCCGGGAACCCAATAGCCCCTAATAATCGCCTGGAACCAATGCTGTGCAGAACGCTCGCGATATCCCTCAAACCCAAACCGGGACGCGGTGCTGTATCGCCGCCGTCGAAGCTTGTAATACCCACCGCGCAGAGCTACCACGGGCCAAGGGTACTCGATGCAATGCACACCCGCCCGAGAGATCGGTAGTCCATCAGCTGAACCCGTTCTGCCCGCAGACCACAGATTCCAAACCGCAGGCGGCCCGAGAGTAGATGGCAAGGTCACTTTCCTTGGACCATCGCTAAAGGCGTTTTGCGCAGAAACCGATGCCCTACCTATGGGACTTCCTCGATGGGCTCCAGGGGTGCTAATGATCTTGCTGGTGGCATGCACCAGCGACCAAGCCGCTGTTGATGTACGAACAAGTTCGTCAAGCGCCGAGGAGCTAGATGAGGCCGACGGAGCCAAGCGAGATTTCGTGGTCTTCTTTCATGCTGACTCAACCCCACAGAGTCATGAGATGGTCGAGGAGATACTCGCGGAGGTATACGACGAAATCGTCTATGTCACTCAAGAAGAGACACTTCCCGAGTTCCTTGAGTTTTTCCCGGACGTCGAAGGCGCTGAGGTTTCGATGATGCCCCCCTCGTTGCGGGTGTTCGGTGTGGACGAAGCCGAACCGGATCTAACGACGCGCCTAGAGGCTTTTCCTGCAGTGCGTTCGGTTGTTATTTCTCCTACCCAAAGCGAAATTGAAATCCAGCAAGAGCTCGCTCAACGACGTGCCAGCGACCCTCGGCTAGACCTCTCAATCGTCTATCTGAATAGCGACGCTGGACAAGTTGGCAAGGCAGCGGTTGAGCGACTCCTCACTGATGTCGAAGGCATCTACTTCGTGGATCAAGAGGAGACTCTCGATGAATTCCGGGCCTTCTTCGAGGGCGACCCCACCCAGCAAGGACTCGAGATTGCTTCGAGTGATCTGCCGCCTTCGTGGCGGGTAGACCTCGGTGGAGCGCCGCTCAACCCCGACCTAACCAAGCTCCTAGAAGGCAACCAGTACGTGCGCAACGTCGTCAACGCCCACCGATAGCGCGTACAGCTGCCAACGCGTTCTAGAACGCGACGAAGGAACCATCGCCACTCACCTCCGAGGCTTGCGACATCAGGTTTGGAGTCAAACCCCCAAACCCGTCCGAAGCCGAACGGTATCGGGGGGTCTGACCCAGAAGACCGTTCTTTCGCAAACCGCGTGAGGGGAGCGAAGCTGCGCGAAGCGACCGCGAGCGCTTCCGCGGATGTCGGGCGGAAGTCCCGACGTATAACAGCTTGACAGTCGGGGTTCAGACTGTATGGTGACATACGTTCTGATGTCGTACGTTACTCTCTGTTCACACGCCGAAGGTTCTCTCCGTGACTAACTCAGCGCCACTCGCGCTTACTACCCCGCCGTGGCAGCGGGTCGAGACG
>CALHXU010000206.1 GCA_938040365.1 uncultured Acidimicrobiales bacterium | reverse complement strand
GTCGCAGAGCTCGTCACGACTGCGTCCTATGAGGACGAGGCTGCGCTTCGCCGCTTTGGTGAATCGGTCGATGTCATCACCTACGAGTTCGAGAACGTCCCGACTTCGGCCCTCGATCTACTCGAATCACTCGCACCGATTCGTCCCGGGCGCAATGCCTTGGCCACGAGCCAGGATCGGCTAGATGAGAAGCAGTTTCTCGAATCTCTTGGTCTGACCGTTGCGCCTTTCGCGTCGGTCGATTCGTTAGCCGACCTCGAAGCTGGCGCTGCTTCCGTTGGCTTGCCCGCGATTCTGAAGACGCGACGCTTCGGTTATGACGGTAAGGGACAGGCTCGGCTGACTGCACACGAACAACTTGGCGACGCGTTCGAGGCGCTCAATGCTGCACCGGCGGTACTCGAAGGGTTTGTCGACTTCGATATCGAGATTTCGGTGATCGCCGCTCGCTCGACCACTGGAGACATCGCCTGTTTCGATCCGGGGCACAACGTGCACGTCGACGGCATTCTGCGAACGACAACAGTCCCGGCGCCGACCGATGATGCACTCACTCACGATGCGATCGCAATCGCATCGACCATCCTCGACGCACTCGACTATGTCGGAGTCCTCGGCGTCGAATTGTTCGTTACTTCGAATGGGCTCGTCGTCAACGAGATCGCGCCTCGGGTGCACAACTCGGGTCACTGGACCCAAGACGGATGTGTCGTCGATCAGTTTGAACAACACATTCGTGCGGTGGCTGGCTGGCCGCTCGGAGACCCATCACGTCAGAACGATGTCGTGATGGAGAACCTGATCGGTAGCGAGATCGACGTGATCGCAGCTGGACCACAGGAGCCCGGTGTAGCCGTCCATGCCTATGGCAAGGCCGAGACAAAACCCGGCCGCAAGATGGGCCACATCAATCGAGTCACCGCCCACAGATGACGTTGCCTTTATAAATCGGTCATGATTGAGCCATGCCTAAGGCCAATCGCACGTTTGTGAGTTACATCGATAAGTCGCGTGAGTACTACGCCGCGCAGGGCTACGACGCTCCGTACACGTGGGCATCGCATACCGACGCTCCCTTCGAACCTCTGGCCAAACCGCTATCGGAATGCCGGGTTGCTTTGGTGACCACGGCGTTGCTTTCGGCCGACGCTCGACTCGAGCCATACACCGCACCGTCGCAGCCTGCACCCGAGTCGTTGGCAACTGAGCATCTTTTCTGGCACAAGGAGGCGACAAACACCGATGACCTTGGCGCGTACTTGCCGCTTGATCACCTGACCGCGCTCGCAAGCGAAGGCATCATTGGCTCGCTCGCTCCGCGCTTTGCGGGTATCCCGACCGTCTATAGCCAGCGTCGAACCAATCGATGGGCCGAAACGATTCGCGAAGCGTTAGCCGAAGATGATGTTGACCTCGCTGTACTGACCCCGCTTTGACCGGTCTGCCACCAGACCGTGAGTCTGGTTGCGCGACATCTCGAAGCCAACGGAATCCCCACCCTGATCGTTGGTTCGGCAAGAGACATCGTCGACGAGATTGCCGTGCCGCGGTTCGCGTTTACCGACTTGCCCCTCGGCAACCCAGTTGGGCCATCAGGTGACGCTGGTCAGCAACGCCGAATTCTGACGACGGCACTTCGGTTCGCTGAGTCGGCAGTGGTGCCACAGTCGAGTGTGGTCATCCCCGTCGAGTGGAACGGGGCGCAGGATTGGCGAGCGACCTACATGTCGATCGCGGATCCCGCCGCTCTCGCCGCCGAAGGCGAAGCACGCCGAGCAAGACAGGCAACGAAAAAGAAGTAGGGGTCAGACCCCGATGAGCCGGTAGCAGGACGAACGGGGTCTGACCCCAACGAGCCGATGATCGGCTGGAAGGTGCCAGAGCACTCACACCAAACCGTTGATAAATCAACAACTCGCTCCGCGGGGTCTGACCCCAATAAGCCGATGACAGGACGGAAAGGGTCAGACCCCGATGGGCCGGTGACAGGCTGGAAAGGGTCAGACCCCAACGACCGCGGTTGTCGGGCGGGAGTCCCGATGTGTAATCGCGGGAATATTTTGGCCGGCTTGAAGTTGAGTGTCTTGTACTCAGGTTTCGATGGTCTGGTCGCGCACGTGCCCTGCATGGATGTTGCGGCGAGTCCGGACCAACGAAGCCGTGGCGTGTTAGGAGATGCATATGGCAGTCGACCCAAATCAGTGGACACAGAAGACCCGCGAAGCTTTCACCGAGGCGAGGGCAAACGCAGAAGCGAAATCGAACCCCGAGCTCACGCCGGAACATCTTCTGTTTGTGCTCGTTGGTCAGGCCGATGGCATCGTCTTGCCAATCCTGCAACAGATGGGCCGCGAGCCGTTGAAGGTTCGCAACGAGCTCACCGAGAAGTTGTCGAAGCTGCCGAGCGCCTATGGCGGCGAGATTCGCCAATCTCGTGACCTCCTCGATGCGTTCAACGATGCTGATCAGGTTCGACAAGATCTCGACGATGACTATCTCTCGACCGAGCACCTGCTTCTCGCAATGGCCGGTCGCCTCGACCTGGATCGCAAGGAAGTACTCGAGGCGCTCCGTGCGGTTCGTGGGTCGCATCGGGTGACGTCGCAGAACCCCGAGAACCAGTATCAGTCGCTCGAACGGTACGCCCGAGACCTCACCGCCGATGCTCGCGCGCAAAAGCTCGATCCGGTGATTGGTCGCGATGACGAGATCCGTCGTGTGATCCAGGTCTTGAGTCGTCGCACAAAGAACAACCCGGTGCTCATTGGCGAGCCAGGCGTTGGTAAGACCGCGATCGTCGAAGGCCTGGCGAATCGAATCGTCGAAGGCGACGTACCCGAGTCGCTCAAGAACAAGACCATCATGTCGCTCGACCTCTCTGCGATGGTCGCCGGTGCGAAGTTTCGTGGCGAGTTCGAAGAGCGACTCAAAGCAGTACTCAAAGAGATCGACGACGCTGATGGCGAGATCATCACCTTTATCGATGAGCTCCACACCGTCGTTGGCGCAGGCGCCGGTGGCGACAGTGCAATGGACGCCGGCAATATGTTGAAGCCAATGCTCGCACGCGGTGAACTGCGGATGGTCGGCGCAACGACGCTCGATGAATTCCGCAAACACATCGAGAAAGACCCTGCGCTCGAACGACGGTTCCAGCAGGTCCTCGTCGAACCACCATCGGTCGAAGACACCGTTGCGATCCTGCGCGGCCTTGCCGAACGCTACGAAGTGCATCATGGTGTCCGAATTCAAGACGCAGCGCTCGTCAGCGCAGCAGTGCTCTCCGATCGTTACCTCACGGGCCGACATCTTCCCGACAAAGCGATCGACCTCGTCGACGAGGCAGCATCGAAGCTGCGCATCGAGATCGATTCGGTACCGATCGAGATCGACGTCGTCGATCGCCGGATTCGCCAACTCGAAATGGAGCGGGTCGCGCTCGAAAAGGAAAGCGACCGGGCGAGTGAAGAACGGCTGGCCGATCTCGAAGGCGAAGTCGCGAACCTCACCGAAGAACTCAGCGCGATGAAGGTGCACTGGCAAGGTGAGAAGGACGCGATCGACGAGATCCGATCCCGCAAGGAACAGCTCGAACAACTGCGACTCGATGTCGAGCGCGAAGAGGACCTGAACAAGGCCGCCGAAATTCGGTACGGACTCATCCCTGCGCTCGAAGCCGAGATCGACGAGGCGACCGAGCGGCTCGACGAACTCCAAGGCGACAACGTGATGCTGAAAGAGGAGGTCGACGCAGAAGACGTTGCCGAAGTAGTTAGCTCGTGGACCGGTGTTCCGGTCAGCCGACTGATGGAGGGCGAGGTACAGAAACTGATTCGGCTCGAGGAGGTCCTTCACGAGCGAGTCATTGGACAAGAGGAGCCGGTCGAAGTCGTGGCGAACGCAATCCGACGCAGCCGCGCTGGTCTGTCTGACCCGAACCGTCCAATCGGCAGCTTCTTGTTTCTCGGACCCACCGGTGTGGGCAAGACCGAACTCGCTCGATCGCTCGCAAACTTCTTGTTCGACGACGAACGAGCCATGATTCGCATCGATATGAGCGAGTACATGGAAAAGCACTCGGTCTCGCGTCTGATCGGCGCGCCTCCGGGATATGTGGGCTATGACGCCGGTGGCCAGCTGACCGAAGCGGTTCGTAGGCGACCGTACGCCGTCGTGCTCCTCGATGAAGTCGAAAAGGCTCACGCCGATGTGTTCAACGTGTTGTTGCAACTTCTCGACGACGGGCGTCTGACCGATGGACAAGGCCGAACGGTCGACTTCACAAATGTCGTGTTGATCATGACCTCGAACCTTCCCGGTGACCCGGCCGACTTCTTCCGTCCCGAGTTCATCAACCGCATCGACGACATGGTGCGATTCAACGCGCTTACCAAAGATGACTTGCGACAGATCGTCGACATCCAACTCGACATCTTCAGAACACGCCTGAGCGGCCGACACATCAGCCTCGATGTCTCCGACGCTGCGAGTGACTGGCTGGCCGAACAGGGTTACGACCCTGACTTTGGTGCTCGTCCGCTCAAGCGAGTCGTGCAACGACACGTCGCTGACGCGCTTGCGGTGCAATTACTCGAAGGGTCTTTCGGTGAAGACGCGACACTGCGCGTCGATGTCGCGCCCGAGGGTGACCAGCTCACGTTTAGCTGACCCACATATCCGCCCTCGGACGAGATTGTTCGATCAAACGCGGACACTCAGTGAAATAGTTTTCGCCGGAGTTGGCTCGCGACAGGATTCGCGCAAAGGATCGGTCAACCGGTGGACTTCTGTCCTCCGGTCGTCACCAATGACGAACTCACGACGAAACCTTTTTTGGCGAATTAGGGAAGGGCTCCACATGAAATCCTCAACACAGCTCAGGCGGAAGCAAGCAGCGGTCGGTGCGGGATCCATTCTGCTTCTCGCAGCGTCGCTAATTACCGCGTCCACCTTCGCCGGCGCGCAAGACGGTGTCTTTGCGGGTTGCACTGACGATGCGGTGCGGTTTGGCGCCGAGGCCGAGTTCTTCGGACTCGACAACTACGAGAATCACCTCCTGTCGGGCGGTCCAACATCGCAAACCCAGGCCTACGACCTCGCAGCAGGAACATACGAGATTGGTGCGGTCTCCACGGACGGATATGAATTCCGCACAGAGACT
>CALHXU010000205.1 GCA_938040365.1 uncultured Acidimicrobiales bacterium | reverse complement strand
CACGTGCTGTCCCTTTCAGGGGGAGCGTTCAAGCGGCACGCAGCCTGGGCGCCCGAGGCGCTCGTTGTCTTGTGGTGTCTCAAGTCCTGCTTTTGAGAACGGTAAACCAGGGTCAGACCCTCTCTTACCGTTTCTTGCCCTCCGGGGGTCGTTCCAGAGCCACGGAGGCGGTGCGTCGGAGACGGCGTTAGTTGGGTTGAGCGTTTTCGGAGCGGAGCGGAGAAAAGGTTGGTTTGCGACGTTGAGTCTTTTTCTTTCGCTTGGCTCCAAGAAAAACGCTGAGGCGTGGCAAGAAAACGAACGCCGCCTCAGGCGATTGATTTTTCAAACGCCAGAGCGTTTTCGGAGCGGAGCGGAGAAAAGGCGGTAAGTGAGGAGCTTCCCCAGAAGCGACGAACGACAGCGACACTGTCAGACCCCATCCCTAGGTTGTGGTCTACAAGTTCGTAGCATGGTCGCCGAGCGGTCGGAGACTGGCTATGACGCCAGAGGACCATCCAAAATTACGTCCCTACCTCCGAAAGGCTCCATCCGTGGAACCCATCGCTCAAACAACCAATACGACTACCGCTCCGATCAACGGAGATACCGCTCCGAAAAACGGAGCAGATGCTCCAACGAATACTCAGCGTCGAGGCGCCACTGCGACCCAAGCTTTTGGTGCTGGCCGCCGTGAGAGCCACGACGCGAGCGAGTTCTACGCCCGATTCTCGCCACCGGTTGTATCGAGCGATGACACCGTGAACCAGTTGCCCGAGTTGTCGACGCTCAACCTCGACGACTGGTGTGTCAATGGCGATGCCCGCCACATGGATGTGATCCCCGACAATTCGGTAGCGCTCGTCGTTACCTCCCCGCCGTATTTTGTCGGCAAAGAATACGAACAAGCAGTCGCCGGTGATCGCCCCGAAATCCCAAAGACCTACCTCGACTACCTTCAGATGTTGCGAGATGTCTTCAGCGAGTGTCTGCGAGTGCTTGAGCCGGGTGGCCGCATCGCCGTCAACGTTGCCAACCTTGGCCGTAAGCCATATCGAAGCCTGTCGGCCGACGTCATCAACATCCTCCAAGACGACCTCGGCATGTTGCTACGTGGTGAGATCATCTGGCACAAGGCCGAAGGCGCCTCAGGTTCGCTCGCATGGGGCTCGTACCGTTCCGCAACAAATCCCGTCCTTCGCGACATTACCGAACGGGTGATCATTGCGAGCAAGGGTCGATTCGACCGAGCCCAAAAGCCCGCAAAGCGCGAGACAGCGGGCCTGCCGCACCGCAGCAGCGTGAGCGCCGATGAGTTCATGGAAGCAACCCTCGACGTGTGGCGAATCGACCCCGAGTCGGCTCGCCGCGTCGGACACCCCGCACCGTTCCCAGTCGAGCTTCCCCGTCGACTTATCGATCTCTACACCTTCGAGGGCGACGTCGTCCTCGACCCCTTCCTTGGATCGGGTTCTACCGTCGTCGCAGCCGAGCGCACCGCTCGCATCGGCGTTGGCTTCGACCTCGACCCCGACTATGTGAGTCTGGCCCGTGAACGGGTCGCAGCAGAACAGGCACGGCGACGCTACCGGCCTGTCGTATCAGCAGGAGATGAACCATTGCCAACACTACAAGTCCCCGAAAACCTTGACGAACGAGTCGAGCACTTCCAAGCCCGCGCCACGAAAGAAGGCAAGAAGGCACAGGACCTCGCAAAGGAGGTGTTGCTCGACGCCGGATTCGAAATCATCGGCGAGAAGGTAAAGGTCAAAGGCACCGGACTGCAACTCAACTTTGAGATCACCGACAAGGATGGCGAGTACCGCTACTACGTCGACATGTCGGGAGCGTTCACGAGCAGTCGACCAGGCCTCATGCGAACCGACACGCTGTGGAAGATGCTCGGTCGAGCCAACGTGCTCAAGACCACCCATCCCGATACTCGGTTGCTCGTGCTTACCTCGCACCTCCCACGAAAGAGTTCAGAGGGCGATCGTGCAATGCGCGCGGTGGGCCCATGGGCGCTCTTTGATGCCATCGAAATCTTCGACGATCCAGGCGATGGCCTCGACCTTGGCGAGACCAACACCGCAGGCGTTGCTCGCTTGCACAGCTACGCCCAACAAGGTGCTGCCGAGCCGCTTCCCGGCTACTGGAGTGCTCAAGACATTGCCGAGCGTTTCCATTCCCGAGGCGCATGAGCGGGGTTGCCTACGCGGTGGTTCGAGACGACCCACCGACGGTCTATGCGGCCGAGTCGATCGAGATTCTCCAACGCCTCTTAGCCCTAGAAGTCGTTGCACGGTCGGTCCCTAACGACCTCGATCCGAACTCGCGCGAACGGATGTGTAAAGCACTCTTGGACGAGCGGTGGGCCGACGCCGTCGTCGAGTGGATCGACACCACCAACACCGGCATCGATGTCTACACCCAGCTCCACGTCTATGCAGAGGACGACCTTCCGAGCGATCTCATCGGAGCGCAACTGCAGTTCGCTCCGCTGTTTCGCGAGTAGCGGCGGGCAGAGGGCACCTGGGCAATGGCATCGTCGAGAACGAAGATCACCGAGATCGTCACGGGTCTTGCAATGCTTGGCTTTCCAAGCATCGACCGTGCGCTCGGTGTTCGGCCAGACTGGTTTCACAATGTTGGCGATGACGAATACGACTTGCTCTACGACGAGCTAACCGCAGGCGACGCCGAAGCCGAGTTCGATCAAGCGTGGGAACACGGACGCCGCTTCCTCGAATCACCCGATGGCCTTCGCGGTCGAGTGCCTGACCGAGTCGAATGGCAAGGCCCCGGTCGACCTCCTGGTTATGACCAGATACCTGCTGACTTGAGGGTCGATCATGTCTATCTCATCAGCTGCAAGTACGGCTCGGACATCTTGTTCAATGTCTCACCCGGCCACGTCTTTGATCGGCTCCTCGCCGAGCGTCGAGGCGATCGCACGGACTGGTTCCTCGAGATTGCCCCAGAGGCATACCAAGACCTCTACCGACGAAGCGTCACCGTCACCGGTCTCGACGACATGCCCGACAGCGTTGAGCGCCTCGATGGCGAGTCTCGTCAACGACTAAAGGACATACTTCCAACTCGCGGCGCGTGGCCTGACGAGCTCACGAGCCCGTACCGCGACTTTGTGAACGCGGTTTCGGTTGCCACCGCACATCGTTGGAAAGACAACCTGGCCGACAAAGCAGATCAAGAGTTGATGTTGTGGCGGCTCCTTCGCTTTCAACCCGCCCCATACTTCGTACTCGGCGCGTCTTCGGATGGAACGCCGTTGCGCTTCAGGGTCGGAACGCCGAGTGACTTCCGCCGGCAGTTCTCGATCCGTTCGTTCGACGTGTGGGCCGATGCAATGGGACAACCCATGGTGCGATGGCGTGCCGAACTTAAGGGTGCGCGGCGACCAATCGAAGGCCATATCGAAGTCCGCTGGAGTCGGGGACGATTCGGAGGTGTACCCGAAGCGAAGGTCTACCTCGATACGGCACACCACCAAGTGGCGAACTACACCGAGATCCGCTGAACATCGGATTCGCCATCGAGGTTGGGGCCTGCGAGCACGAGGACTTCGACCGAGGTGTGCACTTCGGCGAGTACTGGATCGATCGAATGCTTCGCCGTTTGCCACCGCCGCAACGCGAGGAGGCGGGTGAGCGTCGCGTCGCTGGCGACGTACTCGTGGAGCTGCCCAGTATCGAGGTTGTGGATTTGGTCTCGATCGACTTCGACTGGACGAAAACCCATAAACGACGCCAGCGATTTGAGCCCACATGGCAGGTGCAACATGGCGCCGACGTCGGCTCGGTATACCCGATACGCGTCGAGGTGACGATGCCCGAACCACGACGCGAAGTAACCGCCCGCGTGGCCGTGAAGCGGCGCATGGGGTGAACGCGAGGCGGTATCGGTGGTCAACTCGAGTCCGAGGCGAACCCCACACGTTCGAGCGCGGTCGGACAAAAACGGTAGATCGAAGCGGGCACCGTTCCAGGTCACAATGACCCCAGGTGCAAGACCACGAAGATAGATATCGAGGTCGCGAAGCATGGCAGCCTCGTCACCATCGAAGACCTTTGTCCAGCCGTGGCCAGAAACTGCGACCGCAACGATTGGCGCAATGCGCGGATCGAGACCATCGACCGTGGTGTCGGTTTCGATATCGAGCGCATAGACGAGCTCGGGGGAAGGTGCACGAGAGTTGATAGTCAGACCATAGCCGCGCGCACTGACATGACGAGTTCGCTCGACGATGAACAGATCGTTGGCTACCCGAGGGCTGCGGCTATCTGTTCTGGTGTGTCTTCGGGGAGGTCGAGGTGCGTTACGAATCGCGAGTTGTAGGGCCCAACCGCAGCCAGAATGTTCGCCGCGGCGAGCTTTGTCGACGCCTCGTCTGGGTTATCGAAGTCGCAGAAGACCATGTTGGTGTGCACGCCACTCACCGTCGCTCCATCGATCGTGCGAAGCACGTCCCCAATGCGGTTCGCCATCGCATGATCGTCGACGACCCGGTCGCGGTGCTCGTCAAGGGCAAAGATTCCGGCAGCGGCGAGAAGCCCGGCTTGGCGCATTCCGCCGCCTAGCATCTTCCGCCAACGCCGAGCCGCAGAAATAAACGCTGGAGACCCAACGAGCACCGAGCCCACCGGAGCGCCGAGCCCCTTGGAAAGACATACCGACACGCTGTCGAATGGGGCCGCGACCTCAGCGGGGGGTACCCGAAGAGCGGCGGCGGCATTCCAAATTCTTGCACCATCGAGGTGCAACGACAGGCCATGCTCGTTCGCCAACGAGCGGGCGTCGTTGCAATAGTCGACCGGCAAGACCTTGCCGTGCACGGTGTTTTCGAGCGAGAGGAGCTTCGTGCGGGCAAAGTGCGGGTCGTCCACCTTGATCTTTGCCGCTACTTCGTCGAGGTCGAGTGTGCCGTCTTCACTGAACTCGATGGGCTGTGGCTGGATACTGCCGAGCACAGCGGCCCCACCCGCCTCATACTTGTAGGTGTGAGCGGTCTGGCCAACGATGTACTCGTCACCCCGAGCACAGTGCGAGAGCATTGCGCACAGGTTTGATTGGGTACCCGATGGGACAAAGAGCCCGGCATCGAAACCCAACAGCGTGGCGGTCTTTGCTTCGAGTGCAGTCACCGTTGGGTCATCGCCCCAAACGTCATCGCCGACTTCGGCTTCGGCCATTACTGCCCGCATCTGCCTTCCCGGTCGGGTCACGGTGTCGCTACGTAGATCGATCATGGGACCCAAGGCTAACCCCCTCCGACCACCTGCTCACCGAGCGCTCGCACATAAGATGATCGTCATGGCACAACTAGATCTTGGACTGGCCAACACGGTCGAAAATTTCATCGACTCACTGATGGCCACGCTCGAACCAGTTGCAGATACTGCGCTTCGTCGGAGTCCTGAGCAGCTTCGAAAGGACCTCGCACTCGACGCGTTCAACTGTTCGGCGGCGTTCATCGACTGCGATGACAGTCACTCCGACCTCGAACTCGAAGCGTTTATCGTGGCGCTCGAAAAGCACTTTCCCGATCTCTTGCCCGAGGACACCAAACCTGCTGATGTTCGAGCTGCGGGCCTGATCACTGGAAAGCGTTCGTGGCTCAACCAGCCTTCTGGGCTCTTTAACTCGATCGTCGCCGTCGACCAACAGTCGCACACCGCCTACTCGAGCGTGTACTACGAACAGGCGCTTCGCATGGCACACACCGCTATTGGCCTCGACGACTACACAAGCCGCTTCGAGTTGAGTGGCGTCGAGCAGTTCCGATCGATGATGTTGCGCACGATGAAGACCGGAAACGTCGCGTCGGGGGCGTCGGTCGCAACGAGTGGTTCACCAGTTGCTCACGAGGCGCCGGCTGAACAAGAGCTTCCGCCCGAGCGTGACCTCGATGAGCTTCTCGAAGAACTCGACGAGTTGATCGGACTCGAATCGGTCAAGGAAGAAGTCAAGCTCGTCGCTGCGCTACTCAAGGTGCAGAAGCTTCGTGAGGAGCGTGGCCTGCCCGTGCCCGACTCAAGTCGGCACTTGATCTTCGTTGGGAACCCCGGGACGGGAAAGACGACCGTAGCCCGTCTGCTCGCCCAGATTTATCGCAGCCTTGGCGTTGTCGACAAAGGGCACCTCGTCGAAACCGACCGATCGGGAATGGTTGCTGGGTTTGTTGGCCAGACAGCGACCAAGGTCAACGAACTGTTCGACCGGGCCGATCAAGGCGTCCTGCTGGTCGATGAAGCGTATTCGCTCACACGTGGTGGCGAGAAGGACTTTGGTCGCGAAGCGATCGACACGATGGTCAAGCTCGTCGAAGACCGGCGGGACAGCGTCGTGGTGATTCTCGCCGGTTACCCCAACGAGATGGCCGACCTCGTCGAAGCCAACCCAGGGATGAAATCTCGGTTCCCACGGACGATTCGCTTTGAGGACTACGACGACGACGAATTGTTGAAGATCTTCAGCTTGATCTCGGCGAGTACCGAGTACCACCTCGACGAGAGCGGCGAACAATCGGTGCTCGACTTCTTCGCGACCCAAGACCGAGGACAGGGTTTCGGCAATGGTCGCACTGCCCGGAACCTCTTCGAGGCCGCCGTTTCGCGCCATGCCGTGCGTATGGTCGAAATTGCCGATCCAACCAACGACGAGTTGATGACGTTGACGAGCGACGACATCGATGGGATCGAGTTGGTCGAAGAACAACCCGTACCCGAAGATGTCGAAGCGGGAGCCGCGACCGAGGAAGCGGAGTGACGCGGTATCGCGTACTGGTCACAACGCTTCTCGCCGTCCTCGTCGTCTTCGTCAACGGGGGATCGCTGTCAGCCCAAGACGACGGTTCAGGGCAGCGCTCGCTCCAGGCGGTCATGGCCGAGGCCATCCTCGAAGATGGTTGGTGGGATGAGTCGGGAACGCTGTCCTCGGACGAGATGGATTCGCTCGTAGCCGAGTTCGGTGACGAGTTCGGTTTTGCGTTTACGGATCGTTCGTTTGAGGTAACCCAGGACCCGGGTCAGAACCCCGCTGGTCTTATATCGCAGGCGACGCTCGACCTTCTCGCAACCCAAGGCGGTCCACAGACACTCCTTTTCGTCACGGGCGACCAGGTAGGTGGAGCGACCAACACCTTCCCGTTCTTCAACATTGGTCAGGTCCTCGCCGACTTCGACCGGTCATCAGCACCGGCCGATTTCTCTCGGGCCGCGACAGAGCTGCTACTCCTTGGTGACAACTTTGCTCCGGTCCCAGAGTCTGCGCTCGCTGACACCACCGACGAAGCGGACGTCACGAGTAACCCAGAAACCGGTATCTTTGCCGGTATGCGGATACTCATTATTTTGGCGATCGTCGCCGGAGCGCTCGCGCTTGCGTCGGTCATATCGGCGCGAAACAAAAAGGCCCGGCGCACAGTGACTACTGCCGGTGCTCGAGACGACACAAAAGAGCAATTGCAGGCGATGAGCGACCTGATCTTGGACCTCGATCCGCGTGTAACGCTCGCTGACGACCGCAAACTCAAGGACCGTTTCGTCGATGCGTCGTCGACGTACCGAGAGGTGCTCGAGAAAGCTGAGGGCGCAAAGACTGGGCATGAGGTCGCTGATCTTCGCATCGATATCTCGAAAGCGCGTTGGAAACTCGACGTAATCGATGCCGAATTGTCCGGTCGCACGCCGCCGAGTGAGCCTTTTACACGCGACAACTCGGGAACAGCGTGGGATTCAACTCGTGGTTCCGGAGCTGGCGACTAGCCAAGCGCGCCAACCAATCCTCGATCGGCCGAGATCAAATTTGTTTGGTCCAACACTTAGTGGTTGGCCTTCACCTACACTTTCCAAGCGGAGCAGGGGCATGTGTTTGTTCTCTGTTAGGTCATTTCTGGTGACCTGACCCTTGTAAGCACCCTTTAGGGTGCGGAGGTCCCGTGCGTTATATCTTCACCGCAGCCATTGGCACGCTGTTAGTCATTGCTGCGTTGCTCGCTCTTCCCCCGATCGGCGAAACCGAGTCTTCTCTTATTCCACAGACCGCTGGCGACCGCCTCGCCATTGTTGGCGATGGCCAAGATGTTGGAGCGCCCGCTGAGGATCGCACCAACGTCGTTGCTACTGAGCAAGCGGCTACCTCTACGAGCATCCAAGCCTCCGGCAATGGCACGCTGAGTCGCGCCGTAGTGTCACCAATCGAGCCCGCTGGTGATGTCGTGTTCGCCGAGGTCCTCGGCGAGGTGCAGACAGCCGCAGTGCTCGACGACCTGATCAAAAAGATCGAGATTGAACCAGCGTCGATTTCTACCGACCGATCGCTCTCGATTGAACCGCAGCCAGCACCTGTCGCTCCACCGGCAGAGACCGAGACCACCGTCGTTACTGCTGCTGAAACAACGACGGTTGCACCGACGACAACCACCACCACGACCACCGCAGCACCAACGACAACCACCACTGCAGCACCGGCTCCGCCTGCGGGAAGCACTGGCGTGGTCATCAGTCCGCGCGGTGTGGTGTTGCCAATTATTGCACCCGGTGCAAACGGCGGTTTCCGTGCGGCGACGCCGTGTGGAAATGAGGTGACCATCACGAACGGCACCCACGTTCCCCATGTGGACTTCGTACTCGATGCTGGCCACGGTGGTTCAGAACCTGGAGCGGTTGCCTACAACGGTGTCACCGAAAAAGACCTCAATCTTCGTGTCGCGCAGATTGTCGAGTGGTACCTCGTGGAGGCCGGTTATACGGTCCTGCAAACTCGGACAACCGACATCCGCCTGCCGTTGCGGACACGAGCCGCAATCGCTGTCGCAATTCAGCCGGACGCATTTGTATCGATTCACCACAACGGCGGAGCAACACGGTTCCAGGACACGCCCGGCAGCGAGCTCTTCGTCGACGGTGGCAACCCCGAGGCACGACGCCTCGGCGGGCTGATGTTCGAAGAGATGATCGACCACTTCTCTGGCTATGAGGCCGATTGGGTAGGCGGATGGCGCAACGGTGTCGGCACTCGTCTCAACGAATCAGGCGCCGACCTCTACGGCATCCACCGGTTCACCCCTGGAATTCCATCGGTCATTACCGAAGCTGGTTACATGAGCAATCCATCAGAAGCCGACCTCTTCGTCACGAACGAGTTCCAATGGTCCCATGGCAAGGCAATCGCCGACGCAATGATCCGCTGGCGCACATCGGCCGACGTTGGCTATGGCTACCTCGACGACTTCGTCGACGGCTCATCGAACGGCACCGGCGGCTTCCATGACTGCACCGACCCCGAGCTGTAGGTCGCTTAGCCGATAGGCGCTCGGGCGAGCGCAAGTCGGTGGGGTAGGTGCGGAGTTCGTCCGATTTCTGCAGCGAGGGAGCGAAGCGACCAATGCGAAGCCGAGGACGAAGTTCGTGACTGCAACGCCGAAGTTGCGCTCGCTTGGCCGAGCGGGTGCTAGTTCGGTGACCAGAAGGCAATATCGCCGCTGGCGATCCGAGCCGAACCGACTTCGTCGTCGACTCGGTCGACAAACACGCCGGTTTGGTCGCCGACCTGACCGGCAAAGGTGACCGCGGTGCTATCGGGTGACCACGGTGTCGACGACAAATTGTATTGATCAAAGAACGGCAAGTAGCTCTGGCTGAAACGTTGGCTTGGAGTAAAGCTCGTGCCGAGAATCGTCTCGCCGTTTGTGAGGAAACGCCATTCGAGGCCGTCAGCTGTGGCTCGCAGCATCGCTAGCGTCTCTCCATTAGGACTCCAGCTGATCGACACGACGCGCTGGTCGCTCAGCTCGTTCACCTCGCCGGTCTCAAGATCGATGACCGTCACTCGCCCGGTGTCGAGTTGGATTGGTTCGTCGAACTGGAACGCAATCTCTTGCGATTCTGCTTCTTGAGTCCGTGTGGGTTGTACGAGAACTGCGAGCTGGCGACCATCGGGAGATAGCGCAAGAAAGAGGGGAGCGTTTGCTGTGGCGATTGGTTCGATTGTGGTGGGCGTGATCCGGCTCACGGTATTTACTCCGTCGAGGTTCAATGCGACGAGTACGTCCCTGTTCGCCAATATTGCTGGCGCCTGAAATGCTCCAAGTTGAGCCTGAAGCGGGCGGGCCAGGCGCTGGATCTCGTCCCCGATCGTGATGTCGACGAGTATCTGGCCGCCGACCGCCGCGACGATTTCGTCGCCGTTCCACTCGAAGTAGAAGGGTTGTGATGAACTCACGAACTGTTCTGTTGTGAGGGCCTCGTCAACGACGAACATCTCCATTCCGGTCGGCGTGGGCCGGAGTCCACCGACAGCAGAGTCGCTTTCTGACCATGAGAGATAAAACGCTGGGGCTGTCACCGGCAAACTGTTTCTCGTGGCGCCATTTCGATCTGCAATGGTCAGTAGCGGCCCGTCGCTGCCGACGCTCGACCAGGCAAGCTGCTCGCCAGATGAAGACCAGGTGGGTTGGGAGTGTTCCGCGCCACCGTCGTCCAACACCATTTCTTCGGCGCCGGTCGGCGCGACCACCACGATCTGGCCGTCGCCATCGCGAACGGCGATGCTGCCGGGTAGATCATCGAGGTTTGGAACCGGGCCTTCTGAAGGTGCTCCGGGGGTTGCCTGGGTTTCGCCGTCGTCTCCTGTGGCCGGTTGATTTCCGCCTTCGAATCCGTCGGGCAACGCTGCAGAATCATCCGCCTGAGTGCATGCGACGAAGAGCAGCGCAAAACAGGCGAAGCCCGCGAAGGTCGTTCGCGGGCTTCCTCTCATGCCATGTAGTTTAGCTGGCTAGGCCAGTACCCCTTCGGTCGAACGATGCAAGAAGTTCTTGCTACTCGGCCGGTCGACATGGTTGGGGAACTGCTTGACCAATTCGCCTGCTTGTTCGACCCATTCGTCACGGGTGATGCGTCCAGGGAATTGTTGAAGGGCATCATCGACCTTGTTGACCTCGGCCTTGCTGAGGTTCGCAAGCTGCTCCCACGCCGTGATATCGAAACTGTTGAGGAGCTTCTCCATCTTTGGGCCAATGCCGTTGATGCACTTGAGGTCGTCGGTATGGCTTGCACCTGCCGTGCCAAGCTTCGTGGTGCCCTTCTGCCATGAAGGTGCCGCCGGAGCCGGCCGGGCCTTTGGCGCACGCTTCACTGGCTTGTGGCCCGCATCCATGATGTCTTGGGCTTGTTCGACCCATTCGTCACGGGTGATGCGTCCAGGGAAATCTTCGAGCGCCGCATCGACCGTTGCGACCTCTTCAGGTGTCAGCGCTGCAAGTTGCTCCCACGAGGTGATGCCGAAGCTGTTGAGAAGCTTCTCCATCTGCGGGCCAATGCCACTGACGACCTTTAGATCATCGGTATGGTCGGCGCCCGCAGTGCCGAGTTTCGTCGTTCCCACCTTCCAGCTTCCAGCGTGGAATGACGCGACCCGACGCAGTGGTTCTGGGAGCGCCTCGGCCTCGGCTTCTTTGTCGGCGAGTTGTTTGCGCAGATCGATGATGACCGTTTCTTTGGTATCGATCGTGCCTGCGGACTTGTCGACCAGTTGGTTCGCCTCGTCAAGTTGACGACGCAGTGCATCGAGGTCTGCCTGGGCCTGCGCCGACTGCTGTGCCGCAAGTTCGAGTTCTTCAATTCGACGATCCCGTTCGGTGATGTCGATTTGAAGCTGTCCCATTGCCACAAGTTGGCCTTCGAGTTCGCCGATGCGGCCATTGGCGTCATCGAGTTGGCCATTTGCTGCGTCACGCTGGTCTCGCAGTTGCTGCAGCTCGGCGAGTTGGCCTTCGAGTTCGCCGATGCGACCATTGGCGTCATCGAGTTGGCCATTTGCTGCGTCACGCTGGTCTCGCAGCTGTTGCAGTTCGGCGAGTTGGCCTTCGAGTTCGCCGATACGGCCATTGGCGGCATCGAGTTGGCCATTCGCTCCGTTGAGTTGGTCTTGGAGTTGGCCCATGTCGCCGAGTTGGCCCTCAAGCTCTGCGACACGGCCATTGGCGTCGTTGAGCTGAGCGCCTGTGGCTTCAGCGTTTGCCTTGAACGGCGTGAGCTCGGCAACCTGGCCCTGTGCTGCACCGAGCTCGCCTTCGAGTTCTGCGACTCGCCCATGGGCGCCATCGAGATCGGATCGGGTGGAATCGACGAGTGAGCCAAGTTCTTTCGCTCGTGCAGCTTCAGCGTCCCTGGCATCGAGCGCCTGTTGGAGCTGCGCCTTCAGGTCACCGTTGTCTGACTCCATTGCCTTCATTGCGGCGGCGGTTGCAGCCGATGCCGCTACTGCAGCCTCGAGCTTGCCGATCTTTCCGTCGCGTCCGGCCAGCTCACCGTTCGCGTTTTCGAGTTCGGTTCGCAGCTTCGCCAGCTCTGCATCTTTGTTGTTGACCTGGTCGTTGCTCTTTGCCAGCGCCTCCTTGTTGGACGCCAGCTCAGACTTCGACTTGCCAAGCTCGCCCTCGAGCTCTGCAATCCGTGAACCCGAGCTTTCGACCTGACCACGAAGCTGTTCTGCTTCGCCTTCGATGTTTGCGAATCCGGAGATCTTGGTATTCGCGTTGTCAAGGTCGCCTTCGATGAGTGCAAGCTTTCCGTCTCGATCGTCGAGTTCGCCACGGAGTCTCGCCAACTCAATGTCGCGCTCTTCGACCTGTTTGCCGAGGGTTTCATTTGTGCGAGTCGCCGTACCGAGCTCGGTTCGGGTCGTCTCGTACTGTCCGTTGAGCGACGAGACCTGCTTTGACAGGGCGCTTCGCTCATTGGAGAGCTCTGCGTTTGCCGCTTCGGCCGATGCAAGATCGGACTTCGCCCGATTCGCCGCGTTCGAGAGACTGTTCCATTCACTCGAACTCACGAGGCGACGTCGCCATCGCCAGACAAGCCAGCCAATGATGAGGCCTAGGAGGAAGAGGATGAGTAGTGCGGGAAGTAGTTGTAGAAGTGCAAAGGTCATGGTTAGAAGCTTTCTTTTGCGATGAATTCAACTCGGCGGTTTTCTTGCTGACCTTCTTCGGTGGTGTTGTCAGCAATTGGTTGGGTCTCTCCAAATCCGTTGGCGGAGAGACGGGCGGGTTCAACGGTTTGACCCAGGTAGGCCGATACGGAGTCGGCACGAGCTTGCGAGAGCGCCAGATTCAAGTCGTCTGCGCCTCGAGAGTCGGTGTGTCCTCCGACTTCGACCACCGGCAGCGGATACCGTTGCATAGCAGCAACGACTTTGTCCAAGGTTCCGATCGCTGTCGGGGTGAGGTCGGCGGTGTTCGTATCGAACACGACGTTCTCTCGAATCTCCTCTTGGAGTGCGTCGAGTTCTTGTTGAAGAAGGTCGATTTGTTCGGCAAGGCCTGGAGCCTCGGGCAAGGTGATTGCCCCGCCCGGTCTAAGCCCTGCGTCCTCGGCAGCAGCCGTTGTGTCGCTGGTGAGCAGCTGGCCAGCTTCATCACTCGCGACACCGTTGATCGTAAGATCGGTGTCGTTCATGGTTGCGTCTGCCGACTGCAGTCCGTCAAAGGTGCTGATCGATGCTGCGAGTGCGGCGACTCGGTCGTCTGCACCAGCAACCGCTTCATCGAGGCCGGAGATCGCAAGGTTGTTCACGACATTGCCGGCGCCCACAACCTCGGTTGCGGCGGTCTCGAGCGTGTTGGATTGTTCCTGGCTAAGCACCGTGCCGTCGAGCACGATCCGTTCACCGTCGAAGTTGACCGAGGTGTCGATCGCTCCCAGCGTTGCAGGTGCCGTCACGTCGACATCGCTGCCAACGACCGGGCGAAGTTCGCCCGCGACACCCTCGTCGACTGCGGTGATCTCGCCGGTGACCGGTCCAGAATCGCCAATCGCGAGGTTTGCCGCGGTGAAGCTCCCAGCAGTTAGCGAGCCGAGAAGCGCGCTGTAACTTTCGATTTGACCATCAGGATCATCAGAGCTCGCGTCGATGCCCGCAACGGTGAGCCCCGTCGAGTCGACCGGGAGCCCTGTGGATTCGGCTGCGGCGATGAGTTCGTCGGCGTGCTCTTGTGATGGGACGGTTCCGATCAAGGTGATCGCCTCACCATCTGAGGTCGCGCTTACGTCGATCGCAGCGAGTTCGGGAGCAGCGACGACCGCTGCCGCAGCGACAACGGTCGCGTTGCGCACGTCGAACGAGCTCGAGTCGTCAGATTCGAGTGCTTCTTCGATCTGTTCGGCACTTACGCCTGCGGGAAGTTCGCCCGTGACTTCGAGGTCGCGGTACGAGGCGTCGAATTCGAGGCCCTCTGCGCTGATCCCGGCATTTTCCAAGATTCCGGCTGCCGATGATTCGAGCGAGTTCTGAATCCGATTGACGCCCCAGAACAGCGCCCCGATCGCAAAGGCGATGAAGAGAAGTGGAGCGAGCCACCACCACACCGCCCAATTCGTCTTGCCAAGGGGTTCTTTGCCCCTGCCATTTCCTCGCATGAGCGCAGAGCGGGACCAATTTGCGGTCTCGAAGACTTCGACGTCCCCAGATCTGGCGCGAGCGAGCGTATCGGAACTCAGTCGACCCGGTTTCGGTGGTCGGCTATCAGCCATCTGCTCCTCCTATTTGTCAAATTTCCGCACATAATTCGAGCGGAACCGCCTCGATTTTTGTGACGCATGACCGACTACAAAAGTCGCGTATTGTGGTGAATTATGTGCGGTACGACCTGCCTAGCACAGCGAAGTCTTGCCTGCGCAGGTATTGCGGCGGTCCTGGGGGACCTTCGCAAACTACGCGTGCCAACCAACAAAACCGGCGCCGTCACCGACGCCCAGGCTTCGAAGCTTCACTGTGCCGCTTGAACGATCTCCCCGAAGGGGAATGATGTCTGGTTGGGAGTGCGACAAAATCACGCCGAAGGCGTGTCGCACTCGCCACCAAGCGCTATTGCGGAATTACGAACTCGATTCGGCGGTTCGTGGCTCGCCCATCTTCGGTAATGTTGGGAGCGATTGGGTTGAGTTCGCCAAAACCGATAGCGACGAGCCGGGCGCTGTTAATGCCCCGCTGACTCAGCGCCGTGACAACCGCTTGGGCCCGTTGTTGGCTCAGTACCTGATTTGCCGATTCGTCACCGTCGGAGTCGGTGTGGCCGTGCACTTCAATTCTGACACCAGGACTCTGCTCCATGAGGCGCGCAACGTTGTCGACAACGATGGTGCCCTCGCTTGTGAGATCGGAGCTTCCTGCTTGGAACGTGATCCGGCCGAGGCTATTCAATTGTCCTGCGAGGTCGGTTCCACCGTTGGTGAGAGGAGACTCGGTCGCAGGGAACGGTGTGTCTATCGACCCGCCCTCAACGGTGACACGATTGTCGACCCGCTGAGATCCTTCAACCGATCGCGCAACGGCGCCGATCGCTGCGACATCGGTGGCATTTGCAGCGCGTCCAGTGATGACCAGAACGCCGTCGATCTCTTCGACGACCAACCCGTCGAACCCTGCACGAAGTTCAGCGTCGCGCACCGCCTGAGAAAGTTCGGTGCTTACCGCTATCGCAACGTCGGATTCCTCGCTTCCGCCCCGTGACCGCCAGGCGAGGCCGATGAGGAGCAGCGCAACGACGAATAAGAACACCGGAACGAGGATTCGAGGATCGGCGGCGGGCAGGTTTGATCCCCGCGGTGGTGGGGGCGTCGACGAGCGTGGACGCCGCCGGTTTCCGCCTTGGTTGCGGTCGAGATCGTCAAGATCGATGATGTCGACGTCATCTGGCGGATAGAGAGACATAGCGCAAACATAATGGGCGGACTTTCCTCAGTGGTGGACTCACGTCAGCGGCGACAACCCAAAGGAACGGCTCCACCGATCGAATTCGCGCTTCACACACGATTTCAGCCGGGTAATTAGGTCGTCGGAACCTGCTGTGGCGGACCATCTGGACCTACGTATTGGGCAATGAGGTTCGAATGGGTGTTTTGCCCTTTCACGAGCATGGATTGGCTTCTATCGTCGGAGATTGATGCATGAAGAATTCTCACTCGATGACCACGCCGCACTCGCGTTGCAGGTCGCAAGGCACGCTGCCCTCGCCAACGGCGATGAACGGTGTGGAACCGAATACCTCCTGTATGGGATCGTGGCGACGGCGCGAGCGGAGATCTCCGAACTCGTCGACCTCTTCGCTCTCAATACATTGAGGATCGATCGTGCGATCGAGCAGATGATGGAGGCGCGTGGGGTAGTTCCCTCGCCAGCGGTCGAACCATTCCTGACAAACCGCGCAATCGAGGCGCTGCAAACGCCACGAATCGACGGAAACGGCCCAACGGGCCTTTTCGAGTTGCTCCACGGGATGCTCGTCGATGGCGACTCGGGTGCATGCCAGGTACTCCGTCAACTCGGCGTACAGCCATTCGAGGCCCGTCGCCTCGTCTCGTACGGCTTGCGACATCTCGACCGCGAACAAATCGACGATCTCTTGACCACGCTCGACCGCCGCGGCGGGGGCCACCGTGCATGGTGGGGGCCAGATCCGGCTCGACGTCTCGAAGCGGTTCGTACTCCTGGACTCGTCCCGCTCGAAATCGCGAGTAGCGATTCGGCTCATCTTGAGCTGACCGCATTTGGTTCCGATGAGTTTGGCTTTGGCTTTACGATGACGGTCCGTTCGCTTCGAGATTGGGTCCTTCCGCCGGTCTTTGCGCCAGAGGAAGACCTCGTTCCTGGTCGTGGTGCGCAATACAAGCCAGGCCCTGACTTCCTGTTGCTTTCGGTGACGATGCCCGAGGGCACCGTTATCGACAACCGCAAGGTCATCAATCGCTTCGAACTGTCCCAGCCCTCTGAATCTCGGTTGATTCGCCTTGGTCAGCGCGACGAACAGATCAGCTTGAATGACCGGCGACTCTCTCGCCAGCACGTCATTACGAGCGACTGGTGGGTTTGGCCACAAGTCGAGCAGGGTGCGGTCGAGATTGGCGTGCACTGGCCTGCCGAAGCGGTCGAAGGATCAGCGTCGTTCGATGTAAGCGCCCTACGAGCGTCAGCGACCTGAGGATCGCGTAAGCTCACAGTATGAAGCTCGTGACAGCGGTGATTAAGCCATTCAAACTCGACGATGTGAAAGATGCGCTGGCCGTTGCTGGCATTCAGGGCATGACCGTCTCAGAGGTCCAGGGCTTTGGGCGCCAGGGTGGCCATTCTGAAACGTACCGAGGCACAGAGTATCGGGTGCTGTTTACGCCAAAGACGCGAATCGAAGTGATCGTCGATGATGATCAGGTAGATGCCGCAGTCGACGCGATCATCGAAGGCGCTCGCACCGACAAGATCGGCGATGGCAAGGTTTGGGTAACTCCCGTTGAGACCGTTGCCCGAATCCGGACCGGTGAGTTTGGTTCCGACGCGGTCTGAGTTGCTCGCGCTCGCCTAGTTCGCACCGTGAGTTCGCCTCCCTCTAGGGTGAGGACATGGCTGACGTAACGATCTATCACAACCCTCATTGAGGTTCCTCGAAGAATGCCTTGGCGGTCGCCGAGGAATTGGGCGTGGATGCCGAAACCGTCTTGTACATGAAGACGCCACCCGATCGGGAAACGTTGGAGCACATCGTGTCGATCCTCGAAGACCCCGTCGAGGACTTGGTCCGCAAGGACAGCCAATTCAAGAAGCTCGAGTTGAACCCCGACGACTATGTCGGGAACCCCGAAGCGGTTGTCGATCTGCTGGTCGAACGCAAGGCACTGCTGCAGCGCCCTGTCGTCGTGGCTGGCACGAAGGCGATCATTGGCCGGCCCAAGGAACGAATCAGAGAGTTGCTCAGTTAGCGAGCCATGACCGTCGGGTCTGCGAGCGAACAATCCGGGAACGCCGAGCTCGACTTCACGTGAGCTACAACGCAGCGTTTGCCACATTCCGCGTTGGCACGGCCGCGCTCGGGGCTCTAAAACAAGTGACGTGAAGTTTGGGCCGAGGGCATTTCTAGCGCTGCTGCTGTGCGGACTGTTCGCCCTTCTCCCACGGGTTTCAGGCGACCCAGAGGCCGGTGCTGCAGTATCGGCGACCGTCCTCGAGCCGGTCTCTGCAGCGTTGCAGCTTCCACTCGAGGAACGATCGCAAAGTGGCCCATTCGTCTTTGAAGAGCTGCTCTCGGCAGTTGGCGTGTCCGTGGATGCCACGACGTCGACGTCAGCCACCCCAACCGAGGAGCCGACAGCGCTCGAGCCGCCGCCAACGACTCTGCCCCCAGCGACCACCGTGCCGCCAACCACCGTGCCGCCAACCACCGTGCCGCCAACCACCACAGTGCCGCCAGCGACCACAGTGCCGCCAACGACTGTGCCGCCAACCACGGTGCCGCCAACGACTGTGCCGCCAGCGACGACGACGATTGCACCTACGACGACATCTGCGCCCACAACCACGATCTCCCGGTCGCTGACGAATCAAGAGAAGGCCCAACGGATGCTCGAACTGGTCGAGTTCGACTGGCGGTCAGCGTTTCCCGACTGGGTAATCGAGTTCGAAGGAGAACGAGCAGGCATCCGAGGCCTGACCTACCCCGGCGAGAAACGCATCGTTATCTACATCCGTAGCGACGACACTCCAGAAACGATTCACCGCGTGTTCGCTCACGAATTGGGTCACGCCATCGACGTCGAGTTCAACTCGAATGACGAACGCGACGAGTGGCGTCGGCAGCGAGGGATCGCTGGCAATGTTCCCTGGTGGCCATCGGCTGCAGCGCCTGACTTTGCGACCGGTGCAGGAGACTTCGCCGAGGCCTTCGCCGTTCTCGAGACTGGAATCTCAACCCGGTCGACCGTCGCTGCCCAACCAACGGAGAGCGACCTCGAACTCTTGATCCGCCTCATGCGCGGCTAGCGCTGTTACTCGCAGCTAGCGCTGTTACTCGCAGCTAACAGACAGGGTCGAAGTCGTCGTCGAACAGGTCGTCGATCCACTGTTGCCCAGCCGAAGGGTGGTAACGGTAGCGGCGGCGTAGACGTTCGCTCTCAAGGTCGACAACGTTGGTGTCAACAACTTCGACGGGCGCGTTTTCCACCTCGGTGTCGAAGTCTTGTCCAGCGGGAACGAGGTGAAGGTGCCGACTCATAATTTTGTGATCGGCAACTTCTTCAAGTTTCTGAAGGGATTGGAAGGCGAGATGATCCGAATTGCTTACGAGCTGCGCGACTTGGCGCTCCGTTGACGACGGCATCGAATTGGTGACTATGGTCGCGATATGGACTCATCACTACAGCGATGTGGCTGGCCTGCTGGGCACGCCGACTACCTTGCCTACCATGACGCTGAATGGGGTCGGCCGACCACGAACGAGCACCGCCTATTCGAAAAGATCTGCCTAGAAGGCTTTCAAAGTGGCCTGTCGTGGCTCACCATCCTTCGTAAACGAGATCGCTTCCGTGAGGTCTTCTGCGACTTTGACTTCGAGCAGGTTGCACGCTTTGACGAGACCGATGTGGAACGGCTCCTTACCGATACTGGGATCATTCGTCACCGAGGCAAGATCGAGGCGACGATCAACAACGCACAACGATGCATCGAGCTTTGCGAAGCTGAAGGTTCGCTCGTCGATTGGATCTGGACGTGGGCGGTCGATGTGCCGGAACGAGAAAACGGTGCGATGCCAGCGAAGACCGAGCGGTCCGCCGCGCTCGCCAAAACCCTCAAATCACGGGGTTGGCGATTCTTCGGCCCGACGACCGCATACGCGTTCATGCAGTCTGAGGGGCTGACAAACGACCACGATGCAACGTGCTTCGCCCACGAACCCTGCGAACTCGAACGAAACGCTTTTTTGGCCGGTCGAACCCTGCGCCCAACCTGAGCAGGCCACCCGACTCCAAAGGCAATCTGTCTCGAAAGGCAATCCGATTCGAAACGCTGGTCTCGACGCGATTGGCGAACAGGACACTTAGGATGACGGCATGCAGATGTCAGATCGCCCAAGCGTCAGCGTAGAGACCGTCATAAAGGCAACGCCCGAGCGTGTCTATGAGGTTGCATCGGACCTCGAGGCAATGGCGAGCTTCGGAACCGAGTTCCAACGTGGCGAATGGTCGAGCGGCAAACCCGGCTCGGTAGGCGCCACGTTCACTGGTCAGCAGCGACTAGGCGACAGCGAGTGGGAAACCACATCGACGGTTATCACCGCGACACCCGGAAAAGAGTTCTCATGGGTCGTTGGCAACGTCGATGACGTCACCGCCACGTGGACAATGCACATGCGCAGCGTTCCCGACGGCACCGAGGTGAGCTACAGCTTTGTGCATGGACCTGGGCCCTCGGGCCTCCGCGACCGAATCGAAACGTACCCCGAATCAGAAGCGAAACTCATCGAGGGCCGCTTAGCCATGCTCCAAGAAAACATGGTCAAGACCCTCGAAGGCATCCGACGCCGCACGGCTCGCTAAGGAGCGGGCCGCTCGGGCCCTCGGAGCCGTGTCGATCGGCTGCTCGGCTAGGCGTCGACGAGGTCCGGTGCTCGGGTTGCCTCGGTGTCGTCTGAAACTGGAGCGAGCGTCCCCTGCTGGTCTTGGATCTTGTAGATCGCAGCCGCGAAGAGGGTCACTATCGCCACGAGGAAGAACACGCGAGGTGCCCTGGTGAACTTCTCCAACACGGTGTCGATACCGAGCGAGGTTTCAAAGATGCGTTCGATCGCCCAGATCGTCGCAACGACCGCAAGTGCAATCGAGCCAACCCGGAGGAACGGCACATAAATCGTCGTGCGGCGCAGCAAGAAGAGTGCAGGGAAGAGCAGCAAGATGATGAACGCTTGGCCGATCTCGACGCCGACGTTAAAGCCGAGGAGCGACAGCACTCGCTGCCCGTTACCGACGCCAAGGTCGCTCAGCAAGCCCGCAAATCCGAAGCCGTGGAAGATACCGAAAAGAAATGCGATCGAAGATTCGCGGTTTGCGAAGATGGGTTTCAGGTTGTGGAAGGCCGTCGCAACGATCGATAGCGCAATGACCGTCTCGACGAATTTGCTCGGTAGCTGGACAATGTCGAGACCTCCCAACGTGAGGGTGATCGAGTGGGCGAGTGTGAAGGCGGTTGCGATCTTGAGGACGCGCCACAGTCCACTTCGGAACGTCGGCACTGGTGCCCAACCATCGGCGAGCGAGAACATCATGACCGCAGGAAGAAGCAGAACGAGCACGAACAGGATGTGGTCGGTTCCGATGAAGATGTGCTCCATACCAAGGGCGACGGTGCCGGTGAAGGCCTTCAGCGTGTTTGGATCGTCGAGGTTGACCCCAAGGTTTGGTGAGTCATCGGTGACGATGCCCGGCACGGCGTCGCCCTCGTTCAAGAAGACGCCGGTCACGGGATCAGTGCGCATCACAACGAACGCAAAATGGGTGCCGTTATCGAAGATGCCGTCGAAGGTGACGTCGAAGACGCGAGGTGCGCTTTCGAAGACATTCTCGACGTCGAACTTGAAGGCGGCGTAGATCTGGGTTTCGGTCTCAATCGGCTCGACCTCGCCGGTGAAGGTGATGTCCCACGGTTGGCCGTCGGGGGAGGTGACGGTCAGGTTCTGCTCGTTGTATGCACGAATCAGCGGTTCGATCGCCGCAATGTCGTTTTCGGTCGCAGCGTCTTGGTCCAGCCCGGTCGCAAACTCTTCATTGAGCAGCGTGATGGGATGTTCGATCTGACCCTGGGCGGTGCCATCGGGGAACAGGTCGAAATAGATGACCGTGGACTGTCCATCGTGAGCTGATGCGGTTCCCGTCAAGAGTCCTCCGAAGAGGGGTATCAACAAGATGCCGAGCAAAGCGAGAACGGTTTTGGGGGAACGACGTTTCATCATGGTCTTAGATGCTTTCGGTGGTGTGATTTTTCTAGAGTGCATTGCGAGTTCGTTGCCTTCAAGAGAATTAGGCCGGAAGGCCTAAGAGTCGGGCGATGATGTTTTTTTGGATTGCTGAGGCGCCGCCGTAGATGACGCCGCCGCTGAGATTTCTTAGGTCGCGTTCAACGCCGTACTCGGTGACATAACCGCGAGCGCCGTGTACTTCGAGGGCAGTGAGCGCCCCTGAAAGTGCGGCTTCGCTGCCGGCGAGTTTGCTGAGCGCCGCTGCCATCATCGATGGAGTGCCCCGCTGTTGGAGCGCTGCTGCTTTGTACATGAGGAGCCGCGATGATTCGTGGCCGAGCTTGATCCCTGCGATTGGGTGCGAGACGCCCTGAAAGGCTCCGATTGGCTGGTCGAACTGCTTGCGTTCTCGGCCGTAGGTGACGGCGTCGTCGAGAACGCGCTCGAGCGCACCGATCGTACCGACGAGAAGGAAGCCGCGTTCGGCCTCCATCGACGCCGAAAAGATGCTTGCACCCGAACCTTCGGCACCGATCAACGCCGAGTCGGGGATAACGCAATCATCGAATGTGATGTTCGCGAACGGTGTGGTTCGCAGGCCCATCTTGGGTCGGTTCTCACCAATGATGAGGCCGGGCGTGTCTCGGGGTACAAGGAATGCGCTAATGCCCCAGCGGCCAACGTCGGGGTTGGTGGAGGCAAAGATGAGGAACATATCGGCGACCGGAGCGAGTGTCACCCACGCCTTCTCACCGTTCAGGACGTAGCCGTCTGCGGTTTTGGTTGCGGTGGTTGTGAGCGAGTAGGCATCGGAGCCCGACGTTGCTTCCGACATGGCAAAAGAGCCGATCGCCGAGCCGCGAGCGAGCTTCGGCAGCCACTCACGCTTTTGGTCTTCGCTTGCGAAGCGTTCGATGGCAAGGCTCAGTGTGAGGACCTGTGCGGTGGTTGCGAGCACGAGGCCGTCATCGCGGCAGCCATGTCCGAGGCCTTCGAGTTGGAGAAGGGTGGTCGTCAACGAGTTACCGCGCCCGCCGTACTCCTCGGCGATCAAAGAGGCGAGTAGCCCACGTTCCGCAATGGCTTGCCACCCCTCCACCCAAAAGGTGCACTCGAGGTCACGCTGTTCGAGCTTTGGATCGTCAAGCGCAGTTCGGGCCCAGTCGGCTACCGCCACTTTCGTGGGGTGCTCGTTATCGAGGAGCGCGTCAAGAACTTCGATGTGGTCCGATGATCCCACAGTCTCGTCGTTGTTCATCGACTACTTATCCCGGCCACGGGGCGCCCTCGCATCCCTCTCCATGTCTGACACACTCTTGCACTTGCATCTGCAACTATCTTGTCGCACCATTTCACCACGTCATATCGTCCATTTGGCCCCACCCTGATTTCGGCGAATTGACCTGCGGACATTTCGCAGTGAGCGGGGCTGAATGGACTATGTGCGATTACTACGCAGCGTGGGACGCTGAGGGATGCAAACTACAAGTTTTGCATGGAGGGAATTTGTGGGCCTAAGCGGCGTCGTGAGCGAGCAAGCGAGTCGAGTTGCAACATCTGAGGCGATCGTCGATGTTGCGCGCACGTGGACCTACGAAGAGGCAGCTACGAGCATCGAAAGGTATTCGGCGGCCCTTCGCCTCGTTGGCGTGAAGCCTGGCGACCGGGTCGGGGTGCACTTCAACAAGTGCGCGGAGGGCTTCATTGCGATGCACGCAGTCGTCTCGGCAGGCGCCGTGACGGTGCCGCTCGATCCGGCATCGCCCACACGTCGTTTGGCTCGAATCTGCAACGAGATGGACATCGCGGTCGTGATCACCCACAAACCTCGACTGAAGAGCGTTCGAGCACTTCACGAGGCGCTCCCACTTCGAGCAATTCTCGGCATTGCCCCCGAGGTGTTCGACCAGGAAAATCAATCCGTCGATGTCATGAGCGTTGAGGACATCGACGCGCTCGACCCCGAAGCACCAGTCGCAGTGTCGCCCGATTCGCTCGCCTACATCGTGACGACGTCAGGCTCCACGGGTGAACCCAAGGGAATTGCCCACACCCATCAAAGCGGTCGTGCTTACGGTGATATGACCGTCGCACAATTCGGTGTCAACTCGACCGATCGCGTCACCGATATCTCGCCACATCATTTCGACATTTCGACCTTTTCACTGTGGGCTACGCCACTTGCGGGAGCCACCAACATCGTCATCAATGAGGCGTACCAACGACTCCCTGCAAGCCATAGCCAACTGCTCGAAGACCAAGCTGCGACGATCTGGTACTCGGTACCCTTCCTTCTCCAACAGCTCGTGCTCCGGGGCGATCTGGACAACCGCAATCTCGATGCCCTTCGTTGGGTCCATTTCGGTGGTGAGGTCATTCCGCCCGGAATTATCGCAACCATGATGTCGCACTGCACGAACGCTCGCTTTGCGAACATCTTTGGTCCGGCGGAGGTGAACCATTGCACGACGGCGATCTTTGACAGCCCGCCAAGTGGCGTTGGTCAACTCTCGATTGGGACTCCGGTCGACAAGACCGAGGTGCGACTGGTCGACCCGAGCGCCGATTCGCCTGAGGGTCAGAACCTTGTCCCCGGCGGTGAAGTCGGCGAACTCTGGGTTGCGACTCCCCAGCTCATGGCCGGCTACTGGAACCGAGAAGCCCTCAACGAACAGGTGATCCAATCGGTGGACGGGGAACGCTTCTATCGCACGGGCGACCTCGTATCGGAATCAGCCGACGGAGAACTTTCCTTTCATGGCCGGGTCGATCATCAGATCAAAGTCCGAGGTTTCCGGATCGAGATCGAAGGAATCGAAGCCGACCTCGAAACGCTCGTGCAGGCTGACGGGATAGCCGAGAGCGTCGTCGTGTCGGTGATGCGCTCCGAATCGGGTGAAGACGAGATCATCGCCGGGATCTTGGGTGCTCAACCGAACTTTGACGGTGAGCACTTCGTCGCTGCGGCTGCATCCATCGTGCCTACCTATGCCGTACCAACTCGTACGGTCCTTATTTCCGCCGCGGTCTTTACCGGCAGCGGCAAGCTCGACCGTCGTGCACTGCGTGAAACCGCAGCGCAGATGGCGACCGAATTAGCGAGAGAAGTGTTATGAACCCCCACATTGAAGCACTCACCAAGTTCATTCAGGACGAGATCGTCATCGACGACATCACCATCGATGCTGAGACCGATCTGCTCCTTACCGGCGCGGTCGACAGCCTCGGGGTGATCCGAATTACGCACTGGATCGAAGAGACGACCGGAGTCGATGTCGATCCCGGCGATGTGACGCTCGAAAACTTCCAGACCGTCGCCAAGATGTCGGCATACCTCGACCTCCAAATGAGTGCGTGAACACATGTCGCAATCGGTTCAGCTACAACCTCGACGCACGCTTTCACCGAGCCAAGAGCTGATCTGGACTTCGCAGCGTCTACAACCAACGTCGCCACACCAAAACATGGCGCTGCTGACTCGCTTCGGTTCGCCTATCGATCCGGCGAAGTTCCTTACTGCGGTCGATACCGTCGTCTCACAAAGCGACTGTCTGCGCACGCTGGTGCGCGATGTTGACGGTGTGCCGCACCCGACGATTTCGGCGGCGCCGCCGGCACCATGTGCTGTCACTCGGGTTGACCCGAACGACCTCGACGCGTGGGTGGCAGAGCGAATTGCCCAACCGCTCGACGTTGCGAAGTCGAGCTATGAATCGGTGCTCATCGATCTTGGTAATGACGACTGGGCGTGGTTCATGAACGTGCACCACCTCGTGATCGATGCCAGTAGTTCAGCGAACCTATTCAACGCAGTCGCGAGTGAATACGAAGGTCGTTCAGTAGCGCTCGACAGCTACGAGCAGGTGTGGTCAGATCTCATTGCGGGGGTGAACCCGAAGCGGTTGACCTCAGCTCGCGACTATTGGGAAATACAACCCGAGCCGCAAGCCACACAGCTCTACACCGCGGGTGAAGCAACGTCGGCCGCTGAGCGCGTCTACATCGACATGTCGGCCGGTCGGCAAGACAAGTTCGACGCATTCGTCGATGATCCTCGGTTCAAACTGCTCAGCCCCGAACTCAGCCGGGCAGCAGGGCTAGCGCTGATGACGGCGAGCTATCTCGCTCGGCTCGGCAACGACACGGTCACGATTGGCGTACCGATCCATCACCGGTCGACCAAAGCTTCGAAAGCTGTCATTGGGCCGCTGGTCGAGCTGTTCCCATTGCGGATCGAGGTCGCTGACGACGATTCGTTTGCGACGCTCCACAAGAAGATCGCCCGGTCCTTCTTCACGCTGCTCAGCAATGCGCTACCTGGGACGAGCCCGCGTCAGTCGTTCGACATCGTGCTGAACGTACAGGGCGCACGAATGGGCAGCTTTGGCACCATCGATGCAACGACGTCGTGGATTCACCCGGGCCATGTCGACAAACACCACCTGCTTCGAATCCAGGCGCTCGACTATGACGACACCGGTGTTATCGAACTCGGCGTCGACATCAATCATGCGGCCGGCAATTCTGGTCATCGACAGCGCGCTCGTCATCACATCGCTGCGGTATTCGATGCCATGCTCGATGATCCCAACCGTTTGGTGCAGTCGATTTCACTGCTCGACGACGACGAACGACTGCTCTTAGAACCGTTCACTCACCCCGGTGGTGGGACGCCAATCGATGGTGCGGTACCGAGTGTTGTCAGCCAGCGATTGATGATGCATGGTGATCGGCCAGCGATCCGAACCGCTGATGGCGAGACGCTCACCGCTCGTGAAGTCGATGAGGAGATCGAGGCAATCTCAACGCATCTTCGGCGCGCTGGTTACGGACCCGGTGACCTCATCGGTGTCGAGATGGGCATCTCCCATGAGGCGGTGTGCATCATTCACGGCATTCAACGTGCGGGTGCTGCGTTTGTGCCGATCGATCCGACTTACCCCGAAGCTCGTCGCGAGCACATTCGCACCGACTCACACGCAAAGCTCGTTGTCTCGGCTCGCAGCGACATCGACTCGCTCCCGGTGGTCGATGCCGAACCGGCCGCGTTCGTGCAAAGGCCAAGCGACCTCGCCTATGTGATCTACACATCGGGATCGACCGGTATGCCAAAGGGCGTGCCGATTACCCACGAAGGGCTGGGCGAATATCTCGGCTTTGCGTACTCGACGTACATCGACCGTGAGTCGCCAACGATGCCACTCTTTACGTCGCTGTCGTTCGATCTCACGATCACCACGCTGTACCTGCCGCTGCTCTCTGGTGGCCTGATGACCATCCACCCCGAGGGCGGATTGGCCGCGCTTGGCGAGATTGTCGACCAAGGCCTCGCAACCCTGGTGAAGGCAACGCCGTCACATCTCGAACTCCTCGTGCGCATGCTCGGCGAACGCAACAAGCTCGAAGGGCTCTCGGGTCTGATCGTCGGTGGCGAGGCGTTCATGGTCGACCTCGCCGACCGTCTCTTGGAGCAATGTGGCCCGTCGCTTCGGATCTACAACGAGTACGGCCCGACCGAAGCGGTCGTTGGTTGCATGGTCCACCTTTATGACCCCGAGCACGACAACGGCCCGGAGGTTCCTATTGGACGACCAGCCCCCGGTGTTGGACTCCATATCCTCGACCGGTTCGGCTACCCCGTTCCCCTCGGAGTTCCCGGTGAACTCCATATTTCCCGCCCAGGAATGACCGCTGGCTACCTCGGTCGAGACGACCTGAGTGTGGAACGTCTAGCAGTCATTCCCGAATCGGGTAGCGCCGACGTGTTGTATAAGACCGGCGACCTCACTCGAATGGCCGACGCCAACAAGATGGTGTACCTCGGACGAGTCGATGAGCAGATCAAGGTCGGCGGCATCCGCCTCGAACCCGGCGAGATCGAGTTTGTGGCCCAGTCGGTTCCCGGCGTTGCCCGCGCGGTCACTCGCCTCTGGACACCAACGGCGAAGCCCGCGGTCGAACACTGTGTTCGTTGTGGGCTGCCATCCGATGTGCCCGACGTCGTCATCGACGGCGACGGCGTATGCAGCAGCTGTCACCAGTTCGAACTGGTTGCACCACAAGCCGAGGCATGGTTCCGAAACGAAGACGATCTCGCCGAAGTCCTCGCCGACGCTCGTGCTCGGTCGACCGGAGACTACGACGTCATCCACCTCATCTCAGGGGGCAAGGACTCGACGTATGCCATGTACAAGCTGGTCGAGATGGGTGCGCGCGTCTTTGCGATAACCCTCGACAATGGCTTTATTGCCGAGGTGGCAAAGGCAAACGTTCGCCGGGCTACCGAGGCGCTCGGCGTCGACCACGAGTTCGTCACAGTCGAGGGGATGAACGACATCTTCCGAGACAGCCTCGAGCGCTTCTCGAACGTTTGCAACGGCTGTTACAAGGCGATCTACACGATCGCGCTCGCGAAAGCCGAGGAGTTAGGAATCGGCGCGATCGTTACCGGTCTGTCGCGCGGACAGTTCTTCGAGACCCGACTCGTCCCTGAAATGTTCGGCGAGGATCGTTTCGATCCGGACGCGATCGACGAGATGGTGCGACAGGCACGCCACGTCTACCACACGACGCCCGACGCGGTTTCGGAGAACATGGACGTCGAGTTCCTCGCCGACCCCGAGATTTTCGACCGCATTACCTTCATTGACATCTACCGGTACGTCGACGTGCCACTCTCGGAGATGTACGCGGCGCTCGAAGCGAGCAATACCTGGCAGCGCCCGCCGGACTCGGGTCGATCGACCAACTGTCTGATCAACTCGGCTGGCATCTTCGTGCACAAGATGGAACAACAGCATCACAACTATGCAGCTCCCTATAGCTGGGATGTTCGCCTCGGTCACAAGACGCGAGAAGAGGCACTCTTCGAACTCGACGACCCAATGGACGACGAAGAATTGGCGGCGATTACCTCGATGCTCGCTGAGGTCGGGTACGAGCCAAAGAAGCCTGAGGTTCTTACGCTCTGGGTTGAGGCATCAGCTGATTTCGACGCCGCGCTCGTCGAGGCCGCGCTCGCAAACGAGTTGCCAAGCCACGCCATCCCCCGAGCGATCGAAGTCGTGCCCGAAATCCCGCTCACCGCAAACGGGAAAGTTGATTCCGCCGCGCTTCCTGCTCCATCGATTTGGCGAACCGTTGCGACGCGCACCGGACGTTCGGTTGCAGGAACCGTTGAAAAAGACATCGCATCGGTGTGGTCCTCGGTGCTGGGACTTCCCGAAGTTGGCGCAGTCGACGACTTCTTCGCCCTCGGTGGGACGTCGCTGCATGCGCTCGAGATGATCGTGCGGATCAGCGACCACTTCGGAATCATCATCCCCGAATCCCTCGCGTTCAAGGAGCGGACCGTTTCTGACCTCGCCCGGTACGTCGAGGAGCGCCTCGCTGAACTAGATCACGGCGCGACGAACACCAGCAGTGCACCCGATTTTGCGATCCCGACGTTAGGGAGCGACGTTGCGGCGCCGCTCTCAGCTGGTGAAGCAGCGATGCTCTACGAATGGCGCCGGGACCCGACCGACCCTCGCTACAACGTCGCACGACTCTACGAGCTGCCCGACACCTTCGATCGGGACCGCCTCGATGCGGCACTTCGTGCCGTGGTGGCGCACCAACCGACGCTCCATACCTCCTATGGCATCGACCGGGCACAGCTCGATGTTGATGATGCGCTTCGGATCGGTGATTTTGAGTCGACCGTCGCGCCATTAACCGCACTTGCCGAACAGCTCAACGATGTGCCCTTCGACCTCGTGCATGGGCCCTTGATCACGGCGCATTTCCTCTCGGGCGCCAGTCCCGAGGGTCCGGTCCGACGCGGCCTCCTTCTTCGCACACATCACATCGTGAGCGATGCAGGGTCGCTCGATATCTTCTGGGAACAGCTCGATCTTGCCTACGGCGGCGAGCCGCTGCCGCCCCTCGCGATAACGTACGCAGAGCACGGCGCGTGGCAAGCGAGTCGTCCAACACGCCCAGAGGAGCTGTGGGCACCGGGCGCTCCGCTCTCAAACCTTCGTGTCCGTACCGAGGCGCCAGAGGCCGATGGATACCTTCACCGCGAAGCCTCGGTAACGACATCTCAACTGCGTCAGGCACCGGCTCCAACGCTGTTTGGCAATGCGCTCGCCGCGCTCGCCGCTGGCCTTCGCTCTTTCCATGAGGGACCCAACATCGAGTTGAACGTGACCTCGTCGGTCCGAGATCACCCGTTGATCAAAGACGTCGTTGGCTACTTCCTTAATCCGCTGCCACTGCTCTTGCCCGTCGAGCGGCATACCTCGCTCAGAGAACTTGCGCTACGTACCGGTAATGAGCTCAGTACGGCACTCGAACATCGAGCGGTGCCTTTTGGTGAGGTCATTTCTTCTGCACGAGAGCGAGGAGTTGAACCTCCGAGTGGTCGGGTCATGCTGGCGGTCGAAGACCTCGCGCCGAGCAAACTCGATGGCGAGGTCGTCGACCATACGATCCTGGCGTCTGGAACAGCCGTCAACGATCTGACGTTCTTCGTCCAGTTGCGCGCCGAACGCGTCGAACTCGGCGTCGAGTACCGCGGTTCGGTCGTGAGCAGAGCCCAAGCAAAACTTCTGCTCGATGCATTCTCGGCTGCTCTCGACATGGTCGCTACCCAACCAGACTCGACCGTTGCCGACCTCTACTCGGCGCCGGCACCCTTGGCCGGAGTGCCCCTCGTCGGCTCCGAGCAGCCGGTTGCAGGACTCATTGCGGCGTCGATCGAAAACGGTCAAGACGCGAAAGCCGTATCGAGCGGCGGGACCTCCATCTCGTATCGAGACCTTGACGAGCGGGCCCGAGTCATCGCTGCTCGGCTTCGGGCTATCGGCGTTGGGTCAAACGACCGCGTCGCGCTCTGCCTCGAACGTTCGGTGGATCTCATTCCGGCGATCTATGCAACGTGGATGATCGGCGCGAGTTACGTTCCGATCGACATTTCCCAGCCGGCCTCACGACTCACCGCGCTCATCTCGGCGGCTGGCGTTCAGGCCGCTGTTTCTTCAGGCGCTGGCCACCCCGGACTATCCGAGGTTCCTACCGTGCTCGTCGACGTTCCCGACCCTAGAATTCTGCCGCTCGTTCAAACCGATTTTGCCGGACCAGACGACGAGGCGTACGTCATCTTTACCTCCGGCTCTACCGGACGCCCAAAGGGTGTGTCGATCTCGCATCGCAACCTCGAAGCGTCCGTGCGGGCTCGCCGACAGTGGTACGACCGCCCGGTTGCTCGCTACCTGCTCGTTTCGAGCGCGGCGTTTGATTCCTCGATCGCCGGCTTGTTCTGGACGCTCGCGGATGGCGGCGAGCTCATCATTCCAAGCGAACGCGAGGTGCACGATATCGATGCGCTCACCGAGCTCATCTCGGACCATGACATCACCCATGGCCTCATGGTGCCATCGGTGTACGCCGCAATGTTGCAGCGTGACCCTGGTGCATTGACCGGGCTCGACGTCGTCATAGTCGCAGGCGAGGCCTGTCCACCGTCGATCATCGATACACACTTCACCGCACTTCCTGGGACACAGCTGATCAACGAGTACGGGCCCACCGAAGCCACGGTGTGGGCCACCGTGCATCGGTGCACGCCCCGCGATGGTGAGCGTTTCTCGGTGCCCATTGGCACTCCGATCCCTGGAATGACCGTCGAGGTCATCGATACCACGGGCACACCGGCACCGATCGATGTCGCAGGTGAGCTTCGTCTCTCCGGACCCGGGATCAGCAACGGCTATATCTCGACCGAGGATAATGACGAGTCAGAATGTTTTGGTTCGATCGACGGGGATTTGACGTATTTGACAGGCGACTTGGTCGTCCGACGTGGCTCCGGGTCGATCGACTTTCTTGGGCGGATCGATGATCAACTGTCCGTCGGTGGCGTCCGCCTTGAACCGAGTGAGGTCGAAGTCGCGTTCACCAACCTCGACGGTGTAGAGGCCTGCTTGGTCGCAGCGACAGATCGCGGTCTGATCGCATACATCGAACCCATGCGCGGTGCTGAGGAGCGGCTCGATACAGCCGAACTCCGCCGACGTGCAGCGATGGTTCTTCCGGCGAGTCACCTGCCACGACAGATCCGCATCGTTCGAGAACTTCCCCGCAACACCAATGGGAAACTTGACCGCAATGCGCTCGACACTGCCGCTTTGGACAGTCCAATTACGAGCGTTGCCTCAATGGCGCCAGCACACGCGTCGATAGCGCTGGTCGATAGCGCAGACGATGACCAAGTCGTTCAAAAGATCGTTGAGATCTTCAGCGCAGCATTCGATGGCGAGCAGGTCACGTCAACGAGTGACTTCTTCGAGCTCGGGGGAGACTCGCTGCGAGCGGTAGCGGTTGTCTCAATGCTCGAAGCCGAGTTTGGAAAGCGGGTGGCGATCGGCGAGCTGATCGATGCTCCGACACCTCAACTGCTCGCGAATCAACGGTTCGGGGTCGGAACTTCGCGGCCCGCAGACTCCCCGTTGCCCGCAGTGCCCAGTCGACCGGACACCGACGAGCTGGTCGAGTGGCTTCGAGCGACCGGTACCCAACGTCCGTTAGTAGTCTTGCCACCCGGTGGCGGCAACCTCCTGCGCTATGCACCACTCGTTCGTTCGCTCAGCTCGGACATTCCCGTCGTCGGACTCAGGCTTCCCGGCGCCGACGCTCGCAGCGAGATCGTCGACTCGATCGAAGGTCAAGCCGCCGTGATGCTCGACGCGCTCGATACCGCCGTACCGAACGGCCCGTATCGTCTTCTTGGCTGGTCGACCGGAGGGTTGTTGGCGTGGGAGATAGCGCGCCTGCTCACCGCCCGGGGCGATCAGGTCGAAGCGGTTGTACTCGTCGACACCGTCATGGCGGGATTGCGGGTAGACGACACCGGAACGATCCGTGAAAAATACCAGGACATGCTTCGCAACGACGGCGCAAAGGCCGTCGCTTCTGAAAGTGCCCGGCGGGCCTATGAACGTGTTGACTTTGCGCTTGCTCGCCGTCGCTACCGCAATGCTCGAGCGTCGGGACAGACCCCAAGCTTTACCGACGCCGAGCGCCAGCTCGGTCCGGTAATCCGGCGTGCCGCAGCGAAGTACAGGCCAGACGAACAGAGCATCCGAGTTATCTATGTCAGCGCGAGCGAATCATCGAACGCAGTGACGGTCGACCCGTGGCGCGAGCTTCATGGCGACGTCAACTTTGAGGTCGTCACGATCGAGGGCGTCCACTTCCTCCCTGAAGATCAGTGCATCATTGGCTTTGAACGAGCCCCCGAACTGGTCGAACGTTTGACCGAGGTCATGGACCTCTAAGACTGTCAATCCAACACAGCTGATCGAACACTGGTTGTCGACCACCGACCTCGGCGTTGTCCTCGTCGCAGCAAACCAGCGATGATGTTTCGGTGACCGGTGGGGCTGAATTCGTAATTTTTGACCTGGGTAATGTGCTGATCGAGTGGGACCGCCGGAACCTCTACGAGAAGTTAATTCCCGATCCGGGCGAGCTCGACTGGTTCCTCGACAACGTCTTCACGATGGACGACAACGCAGAACTCGACCGGGGCACGCCCGTCACCGAGGTGGCTGCCGCAGTTGCGCGTCGCCACCCCCAACACCACGACCTCGTGATGGCGTTCGCCGATCGGTGGAAGGAGACCTTGGGTGAGGTGATCTCGGGGTCGGTCGAGATTCTCGATGACCTCAGTCGTCAAGGGGTGGGGCTACTCGCCCTCAGCAACTGGGGCAAGGACACGTTTGCCTCGATCGAGGCGGACTATGAGTTCTTTGACCGCTTCGATGGCATGGTGATCAGCGGTCGCGAAGGCGTGGTGAAGCCCGATCGGGAGATCTTCGACATCTTGTGTGCGCGCTATGACGTGTCGCCGACGAACGCCGTCTTTATCGATGACTCTTCAGCAAACGTCGTGACCGCAACGACACTCGGTTTCGATGCGATCTTGTTCGAACGCCCAGAGCTGCTTCGACAACAGCTGATCTACCGCCGCCTGCTCTCCGCCTAGGAGGGGGTCGGGCGGAGCAGACGCAAATTACTGGTTGCAGTCGGTTTCGGCTGGGTTGTCAAGTGTGATGCCAAGTTCGCCGCCGACGGCGGGAAGCAAGCAGGTCTGTTCTGTTTCCTCGGTGAAACTCACATGCAGGACTGCCGTATCGCGGCGCAACGGTTCTTCGTCGAGCGTTACAGCGTTGCCGAGGTTAAAGGCCACCGCTGTCGGAGGAATGCGCTCGAATCGTTGAAGGAAGTCAGAACCGTAACCAATAATGACGTTCGCTTCGGCGTCGACAAAGGCCTGCGCCCACTCGATCTGAGCTTCGGTGGGTGCTCGGTCGTCGGTTTGTCCCCAGTCGACCATGATGATCGTTTTCTCCCCACCGTCGATGCTGGTCCGGACTCGTTCGAGGATCCGTGCCAGCGCCTCGTCACCCGCAGCAATGCCGGCGGTTGTTTCCGACGCCACGAGATCGGTGTCGAGCTCGGGTGTGAAACTAATGCTGTAGATAGCGACGAGCCGACCTTCAGGGCCTAGTACAACCGGTGTCGTTGCTTGCTCTAGGTTTTCGCCGTAGCCGACCGTTGCGACCCCGGTCGAGATTAACGCGGCTTGGTACTCGCCGAGGACCTCGGTGCCGTCCGCCGCTGCCTCAGAGGTCGCGAGGTTGATCACATCGATCTGGTTTGCGGCAAAGGTTGCGAGGTCGGTTGGAGCACAGCCCGTTGAGCTGGTGCAGCCAAGCGTCGCCAGTGTGGCATCGTTGTCAAAGACGGTCGGGCCGGTTTGCTCGGGTTCTTCGGCGGTCGCGTCTTCGTCTTCGGCATCGGTGTCGGTGTCGGGCAGGGGAACTGTGCGGATGGCGCCCAGCGCGTCAATTGCTACCGGAGGTGGTGGCGGCGGCTCGGTGGTGGTCGTCGTTGAGGTTGTTGTCGTGGACGTCGTTGTGGTCGATGTGACGGTCTCGTCTGGAGCCACCTGACGGGGGCCGTCGGTCGTCGTTGTTGGTACGGCTACTTCGGCGGGCGTCGAACAGCTCGCAAGGAAAAGGCTAAGCACGACGATTGCGGCACGTGATCGCCTCACTGAGAAGTCCTCACGAAGATAACGGTCGCTCTACTCAGCAGGAGTACCACGCCAACAGTCTGGCCTGAGAACCACGATTCGCCCATCTCGGCCCGCGCTGAACATCAAGATGGTTCGCGTCCAATATCCTGATGCCATTCGCTCGATTCTGCGCGAAACACTGGCGGAGCCGAAGGAGAAACTATGAACGTTCGACTACTGGGGTTTCCGGTCAACATCGAAGGGTCGTTCCTGATAACGCTGGGGTTCCTCGGCTTCCTCTCGTTTGAGAACCAAATCGACCGGATCGTTGCGTTTGTTGCCATTGCGGTGATCGCTGTTTTGATCCACGAGTTCGGCCACGCGTTCGCTGCAAAGTCACAGGGCACGGTTGGCACGCCGACGATCAGCCTCGCCGGTATGGCTGGCCTCACGCGCTATCGCCTAGAAAAGGCACCCACGAGGGCGAAGTCGATCTTCATCAGCTTTGCGGGGCCGCTCACCGGGATCGTTCTTGGCGCGATCATCTTGGGTGTTCGTCAAGCGGGAGTAATCGAGGAGACCGTCTTCATACGAGACCTCTTCAGAATCGGGCTCTTCACGACCTTTGGCTGGAGTGCGTTCAACCTCGTTCCGATCGTCCCGCTCGATGGTGGTCACATCATGACCGATATCCTTCCCGGCGATCGCCTTGAGCGTCGGCGCCGGGCCGCGTGGGTGTCAATTGCGGTCGCTGCAATCTTGGCGCCAATACTCTGGTTCACCCTCGGACTGCTGTTCGCACCGATCATCCTCGCAGGGATGGCATTCCAGAACTACAGCAGCCTGAAAAACTTGCCAGCAGTTCCTCATCCCACTGCGACGCAATAGCTCCCAGATCATTCGTGGCTCGTGCGGTCAAATTTGCGCACGGTTGCGCCGCTCTGACACCGAACGCCTAGGGTCTGGCCCATGCGTGCAGTACTGCTGAAAAAGGTCGATGACGAGTTCTCCGTCACCATCGATGATGTCTCTGAGGACGACCTTCCCGAGGGAGACACACTCGTTTCTGTCGAGTACTCGACCATCAACTACAAAGATGGCTTGGCGATCACGAACACCTCGCCGATCGTTCGCTCATGGCCAATGGTCCCCGGCGTCGACTTTGCCGGCACGGTGCTCATGACCGAGAGCGAATCGCTCAAGACCGGGGACCGCGTCGTCCTCAACGGTTGGGACGTGGGCGAGAAACACTGGGGCGGGCTGGCAGAACGAGCGCGGGTCCAGTCGGACTGGCTGACCGCGATCCCCGAAGAATTCTCTACCTACCAGGCCGCCGCAATCGGAACCGCTGGCTACACCGCCATGCTTTGCGTCCTCGCCCTCGAAGATCATGGACTTACGCCCGAGCGCGGGCCGATCTTGGTGACAGGCGCAGCGGGCGGTGTTGGATCGGTCGCAGTAGCTGTGCTCTCCAAGCTCGGCTTCGAAGTAATTGCATCATCGGGGCGTGTCGAGAGCGAAGGTGAGTACCTCACCACGCTTGGCGCATCCGAACTCATTCACCGCGACGAGCTTGCCGAGTCTGGTGGTCGGCCACTCGCAAAGGCTCGTTGGGCCGGAGCGATCGACGTGGCGGGTAGTCACACGTTGGCCAACGTCCTTGCCGCAACGGATGCGAAGGGTTGCGTGGCCGCCTGCGGTTTGGCCCAGGGGATGGATCTCGAGACGACGGTCGCACCGCTCATTCTTCGAGGGGTCACGTTGGTCGGAATCGACTCGGTGCACGAGACCCCCGAGCGACGCGAACTCGCCTGGAACCGGCTGGCGACAGATCTCGATGTGAACCTGCTCGATGCGCTCACCACCGAGGTCGGCTTGGAAGAAGTTCCTCGCGTCGCAACCGACATCGTGGCTGGCAACATCCGCGGCCGAGTCGTCGTCGACGTGAGCTCCTAGCCCCCTAGGGCCGAAGGGGCCAAGCGGCCCGTCGCCGGAGGCGACAAGAGCGGGAGAAATGTTAGGGGGCTTAGCCGCACAATCGGGCGCGGAGCGTCTATCGGCAGAGCTCCCTAGCCCCCATCCTGATCCCGTAGGAAACGTTCGACCTCGTCGGCCATCTCGCCGCTCTCAAAGAGCACCTGAGGTTCGTTGTCGCTCTTTGTTTCGAGGTCTTTGACATAGGCCCGAACCTCTTCGTCGTCATCGAGCGCGCGATGAACCCGAGACTCCCAGTCGCGAATCTCGTCGGCCATTGCAACGTGATTCGTGGGTATCTCGCAGAGCAGTTCGAGGTGGGCGAGGAGACACGAGGTTGCCTTCGGCGAAGGGCTTCCCGGGATGTAGTGGGGGACGTTGACCCGAAGTGACAGCGTCGGGATTTCCGATCCGGTCATTTCCTGGTGGAGCGAGCCAATGACGCCCGTCGGGCCTTCATAACTCGGAAGGGCGATCTTGAGACGGGTCGCAAGCTCGACATTGCTCGTCGACGCCGTAACGGGGAAGGCGCGAGTGTGGGGAACCATCGCAAGCGCCGAACCGAGCGTGACGAGTTGCACGGCGCCGGTCATCTCGAAGATCTCGATGAGCGTGGCGCAGAACGAGCGCCAACGTAGGTTCGGCTCGACACCGCTCAGCAGCACCAAGTCGGAAGATCCATCGGGCGTCTTTGCCCACAGAACGTTGTTGGTTGGCCAGTGGATCTCGCGCAGCCCCTGAGCTCCCATCTTCACCTCTGGGCGCACTTCTTGGAAGTCGAAGAGCATCTCAGGGTCGATCGATGCGGCAGGCTTGCCGTTGTGGGTCATCGAGAGCCAGTCGACCGCGGCGGTGGCTGCTTCGCCCATGTCGAACAAGCCCTTCAGGGCCATCACGAAGATCGGGCGCTCAAGTTCGGGAATTTTGTGACGCTCGTACTCGATCGGTTGCACGGATTCAGAGTAGGGGAGTTCGGCCTGGTTACGGCAGTAAAGCCGACGGTTGCTCGATATTGAGCGAGGAAGCGCAGGCGCACAAAACCAGACCGACCCGCGCCGTTCGCGTAAGGTGCACACAAAACGTTTGATGCGTGGGAGAAGAAAATGAGTCAAGGAAATCAACCGGCGGGCTGGTACCCAGCTCAAGGAGACCCGGCCGGCACAGTTCGATGGTGGGACGGATCACAGTGGGTTGGTGGCCCCCAACAGCAGGGCGCGCAACAACAAGACGGGTATGTGGTGCCAGGTGGCGGAGGCCTTCCGAACGGCCGCGAGCTCGCCGATCCGTGGATGCGTATCGCAGCAGCGGTGATCGACGCGATCTTCCTCTTCTTCATCACGTTCTTGGTGAGCCTCGTCACCGGCGGCGGTGCGCTGGCATTGGACGCTTTCGGCGATGGCGGCGGCATTGACCTTACGAGCAGCGAGTTCGTCGTTGCTGGCCTGATTTCGACGCTGATCGTTGCGGCGTACCACACGCTGATGAACACCTACATGAGCGGTGGCGTTGGCAAACAAGCGCTCGGTCTACGGATCGTTCGCGCCGATGGCACCGAGCCGCTCGGCACTCCAGACGGAATCAAGCGAAGCGGAAATCACCTCCTCGATATCGTTGGCGTGATTCCAATCATCGGCACCATCGTTGTTGGTCTGGCCCAGCTCGTGATCAACTTGGTTTCGTTGGTCTTCTTGTTCACCGATCCTGAGCACCGCACGGTCATGGATCGCTTCGCCAACACCTACGTCGTTACCAAGCAGCGTTAAGCCGTTTGGCGCTCCGCGCCAGATCATACGGCTAAGCTCCTTGGCCTTTCCCCGCTCCTGTCGCCTCCGGCGACGGGCCACTCGGGCCCTGGGCAGCGTTAAGCCGTTTGGCGCTCCGCGCCAGATCATACGGCTAAGCTCCTTGGCCTTTCCCCGCTTCTGTCGCCTCCGGCGACGGGCCGCTCGGGCCCTGGGCAGCGTTAAGCCGTTTGGCGCTCCGTTAAGCCGATAGGCAGCGTTAGGGAACGAGATAGAGCATGGCGCCCCAGTGGGCGCCGGCTCCAAACGCAGTGAAGGCGAGCAGTTCATCGCTTGTTAGACCGCGTGTGTTTTTCACGTCGTGGTAGAGCAGCGGCAGCGTGGCCGCCGTGGTATTGCCATGTTCGGCAATGTTTGACGGGACCCTTTCGGCATCGACGCCGAGCTGGTTGGTGACGCCATCGAGGATCCGCTGGTTCGCTTGGTGGGAAAGGACCAGGTCGACGTCGGCCAACTCATAGATCGACGCTTCGAGAACGCTGAGGATCGATTCGGGCATCCGCCGGACCGCCTGGCGAAAGAGCTCGCGGCCGTTCATGTGCGGGCGGTGCAAACCGGCATCGATCTGTTCGATGCTCGACCAGGGATGGTGGATAAAGCCCGGCCCGGGTACGTGGATGAGGTCGAAGTGCTCGCCGCTGCTGTGCAGGCTCGATCCGAGAAATCCGGTCGTTTCGGTTCCAGGTCCCATGACGACCGCACCGCCCGCATCGCCGAATAGGACGGCCCATGCCCGACTCTCGGTCGCCGTGGCGTAGTCCTCAGGGGACACTGCGGCGTCTGATTCTCCGAGCAAAATATCCATACTCTTGCCGTAGGGCATGTAGCCACGGTGCGCTTCGGCCCCAACGACGACGACGGTCTCCGCGCGTTCGGTAGCGATCAGCATGTCGGCCATGTCCATGCCGTAGAGAAAGCCGCTGCATTGTTGGCGGATGTCGAATGCTGCGATTTCGCCGAGGCCAGCACGATGTTGGATCAGGGGCGCATTGCCCGGAGCGTAATGGTCGGGGGTCATCGTGGCAGAGACGATTGCGTCGACGTCTGTAGGTTCGATGCCCGCGTCGCGAAGTGCGGCGAGTACGGCCTCGGCGCCAAGATCGGCTGACCCGACGCCTTTACCTGCAATTCGTCGTTGCTTTACGCCGCTTCGCTTTTGGATCCACTCGTCGGAGGTATCCATGATTCTTGCGAGATCGTCATTGGTTATGACGATCTCGGGAAGGGCAACTCCCGTTCCAATGATGTGTGCGCCCAACGAGGACTACTCGCTCTCGGCTTCTGCCTCTGGCACTGCTGGCGCCTCTTCGTCGGCAGAGACCTCAGCTGGCGCAGCATCTTCAGCTTCTGCGGGTGCGGCGTCCTCAGCTGGCGCAGCATCTTCAGCCTCAGCCTCAGTTTCTGGCTTTGGCTTCTTCTGTTCATCCGCGAGCGGATTTGCCTGCACAACCTGGAACGCGTCCGATGCTTCTTTGTACTTTGCCTCGGCTTCGGCCTTCTCCTCGGCGGTTGCATCGGGGTTGTTGTTGACCCTTCGCACCTCCTTGGCAGCGTCATCTTTAATGCGCTCGGCTTTGGCAATTTTCTTCTTGCCTCGCTCAGCAGCAGCGTTCTGCTCGACCCGCTCATTGAAGAGCAGAAGTGCAGCGCGGGTTTCGTCGTCAACCTGAAGTTCGGTACTCACGTCCAACATCATCGGTCATAGTTCGCCTTCGGGCCAAGATGATTGGGTGACTAAATCCAGAACAGAAGAAAATGTTGCAACCTTTCCGCGCCGCTTTGCCGAAACACGGCGGTTCTCGCTCGGCGCTCCACGATCGTTCTCGGTCGCAAACGACGGCTCCTCGGTGCTGTTTTTGCGATCGAATGGCCCGAATGATCCGAGCAACAACCTCTGGAGCATCCGTCCCGGAGGTGAGGCCCATGTGCTCTTCGATGCTGGCGCGCACGGCGATGGCGAGCTGACCGCAGCCGAGAAGGCGCGCCGAGAACGAAAGCGCGAGCAAGCCGGTGGCGTCGTCGCGTATGTCGCTCGGGCCGACAATAGCGAGGTGGTCTTCGCGCTTGGCGGCGAGCTACATGTCGTTCGCGGCGGACAAACGACGCCCATTGCGACCAACGGGAATGCCTTTGATCCTCGCTTTGAGCCAGGTGGTGCTCGCATCATGTACGCCAGCGGATCGAGTCTTCGGGTCACAAACGGGACGACCGACCGTTTGGTTCTAGGCACTGACGAGGGCGGCGAGACCGTGTCGTGGGGAACAGCCGAATTTGTTGCCGCTGAAGAGATGGGTCGCACACGAGGATATTGGTGGTCGCCAGGCGGTGGCCGTGTCGTAGCCTGCCGCGTCGACACCGCGCCGGTCGAACAGTGGTGGATCTCTTCGCCCGAACGCCCTGAGGTCGCGCCTCGTCCGATCCGGTACCCTGCGGCGGGCACGAGCAACGCTGAGGTGCAACTGTGGATCGTCGATGTTGAGGGCGGGCCACAACGTCAACTCGATTGGGTCCGCGACGAGTTTGAGTATTTGGCCGATGTTTCGTGGTTGGAGGTCGACGGCACCGAAGTGATTCGTTGCACGGTCCAGACCCGCGACCAAAAAACATTGGTCATCCTCGACATCGATCCCGACTCAGGCGAGGCGACCGAACTCCAGCGCGTGACCGACACTCAGTGGGTTGAGCTACAGGCTGGCACTCCCCATCAAAGTGACCTTGGCGTGGTGACCATCGTCGACGATGGGCGCCGGCGTCTCGCGATCGATGGAAACACAATCGATCACGGTGACTATCAAGTGCGCAACCTCATTGGCGTCGAGGCTGGCGCAGTGCTCGCTACCGTGACCACCGACGGCACCGATTCGGTCGTTGCTCGCCTAGCCCCTGGAGGTGAGGTCGATATGGTGAGCGAACCTGGGCACTTCGCAAGCGCCGTTGCCGGGGGTGGCACGATGGCGTTGACGACGGCCCGCCCCGACGGCGACACCGACTATGAGATCCGCTGGGCGGATGGAACGACTTCGATCGTCGACTCGCACGGCGGATCTCCGGGCTTCCCGTGCGCCCCCGAGTTTCATTTCGTGGCCGCTCGTGCGTTGGCAACTGCACTGTGCTTGCCTGCGAATCACGATGGCTCGCCCCTGCCGGTCCTGCTCGATCCGTACGGTGGGCCGCACGCCCAGCGCGTCCTGCGCCAGCGAAATGCTTTTTCCACCTCACAGTGGTTCGCCGAACAGGGTTTCGCGGTCGTTGTCGTCGACGGCCGTGGTACGCCGGGCCGAGGTCCAGCGTTTGAACGAGAGATCTGGGGCGACTTCGCAACGAAGGTACTCGACGACCAAATCGACGCGCTTACCGCCCTCGCTGCCAGCCGTGATGAGCTCGATCTTTCCCGGGTCGGGATCCGTGGCTGGTCTTTCGGGGGATACCTCGCCGCGCTCGCAGTGATGCGGCGCCCCGATGTTGTGCACGCTGCCGTCAGCGGCGCTCCGGTGACCGACTGGGCGCTCTATGACACCCACTACACCGAACGCTATATCGGCCACCCCGCTCGGCACCCCGACAACTACGAAAAGAGCAGCCTGATCTCAGACGCGCCAACGCTTTCGCGCCCGCTCATGCTTATTCACGGGCTCGCTGACGACAACGTCGTCGCCGCGCACACGCTCAAACTCAGCCAAGCACTGCTCGAAGCCGGTCGGCCCCACGAGGTGCTACCCCTGTCGGGTGTCACCCACATGACACCGCAAGCTCAGGTGGCGGAGAACCTGCTGCATCTTCAACGAGATTTCCTGATGCGAGCGCTCGTTGACCCCAACGAAGGTGAGATCAGGAGTTGATTCTCCCGACTGACACCATCCGTGCTGTCACTGCGGCGACCATGGCAGGGTCGATCGCAGCATCGGGGCTTGTCCAGTCGATCTGGTCGACCCACTCGAGCGCGCTTTCAACTTCGAGGTTGTAGCGGTCGACGACGAGCTGGCCGAGCTCTTCATCAAGTTCGAGGGCGTCCGCTTGTTGGCGCGCAATCACCGAAATACGCCGGGCGAGGCTGGCGTCGGCATCGAGGAATGCTGTTGAGGCAGCGATTGCAAAGCTCGGCCATGGCGTCGGCAGAACGCCGATACGTCGAAAGGTCCCGTCCGATACATGTGGTTGGGTCATGGACAGGTTCCAGAGAAACACTTCGGCGTCGCCCGCAGGAAGAGCTGCTAGCGCGCCGTCGAGGCCGCCCACGGGTACCCAACTGTCGTCGGTGAGCGTCCAACCGTTGTTTTGGGCGAGCACGAGGCTCATAAGCTCAGATCCCGAGCCATAGCGCGAGATGGCAAAGCGCTGGCCTTCCAAGCCTTCGACACGGTCGAAGGGCGAGTCGTTTGCGACGTGGATTCCCCAAAGCAGGGGAGAGTCGACCCATATCGAAACCAGCTCGGAGGGGTTGCCGTTCGCAATCGCGGTGATTGCACCTTCGGTCAGTGGTGTCGCCATGTCGATCTCGCCCGATTCGAGCGCGGCCATGATGGCGCCAGTGCCGCCGGGGAAGTCAATCCACTCGACGGCGACGCCGAGCGAGTCGAACGCACCAGAGTCGATCGCGACGTGCCAGGGATAGTTGAAGTGCTCGGGAACGCCACCGACACGAACGAGCTGGGTCACGCGAGCCGCTCCAGCGACGCCTCGGCAGCGGCGAGGTCGGCCTCAGCAGCGGCGAGCATATCTCGGGTCTCTTGGACGAGGTGTGGGGGAGCGCCGTTTACATATCCGTCGTTCGAGAGCTTCCCGCGGAAGCCGCCGATCTGTTTCGTCTTTTGTGCAATGACGTCTTCGAGTCGGGCTTTCTCCGCGTCGATATCGACTTCGTCGGTCAGGCCGGACAAGAAGACCTGCGCGCCTTCGAAGGCGACGGCCGACGAAACTGGTGGCGCCCCTTCGCTGTCGTCAGCGACTTCGCCGAGACCGGCGAGGGTCTCGACCGTGCCGCCGGTCGCTGCGATGAGTGCGAGTACTTCGGCGGGGCCGTTGAGCGTGATCCTCTGTTTCGGTTTGACGTTCTGGCTCGCACGCAGGGTACGGATTTCGGTGATGAGCGCGTAGGCCCGATCGAAATCGATGATGACGTTGGGGTTGGCAATGCTGTCGGCGGCTACCGGCCAGGCTGCAGTCGCGAGCAGATCTGAGGCCGGTAGTTCGAGTCCGATGATCTCGCCGCCTCGGGCGTCGCTGACGTAAGGCCAGAGCGTCTCGGTGATGAACGGGCATACCGGTGCCATGATCCGGAGCGACGCGTCGAAGACCGCGGCGAGTACCGCTTGCTGGGTTGGGTCGTCGTCGATGGTCGGCTTGACCACTTCGAGGTAGCGGTCGCAGAGGTCGCGCCAGATGAAGTCATAGAGCGTGTCGGCATAGACGTTGAACTGATAGGTCGCGATTGCGGCCTCGAGCTTGTCGATCGTGGCGGCGAGTCGGGCAACGATCCATTGGTCGACGAAACGAGCCGAGCTGATGTCGATCGGGCCGGCCTCGACGGTTTCAGAATCGAGTCGACCAATGGCGAAGCGAACGGCGTTCCAGACCTTGTTCGAGAAATTGCGGCCAGCATCGAACTTCGCCGAGGTGTTCCGGGCGAGGGGGACGTCATTGGTTGGCGCTACCTCGCCGACGGCAACGCCATAGGCACTCACCATTGTTTTGGACGGGTCCTCAGGGCTGGTTTGGGTTGGCGCGGCCACGAGGTGGCCGGCCTTGGTCGTAATGAACTCGGGCGTAAACGGCGTGTTCGTGTGCGGACAAACCATGTCGACCGGCATCTTCACGTCTTGGGTGTCGGTGGTCATCTGGACGAGCGTGAAGCGCATCGCGTCAGCGCCGTGGCTGTAGATGATGTCGCGGGGGTCGACGCCGTTGCCGAGGCTCTTCGACATCTTTTGGCCATGGCCGTCTTGGACCATCGCGTGGATGAAGACGTCGGTGAACGGCAGTTGGCCGTCCATGAAGTAGCGGTTGAACATGACCATGCGACTCACCCACAACGTGATGATCTCGCGAGCGGTGCTGAGCAGCGACGTTGGATTGAACGTCGACAACAAGTCGGAGCCATCGCCGGTCGTTTCGGGAAAGTCTTCGGGGTAGGGCCAGCCCATGGTCGACATGGGCCACAGCGCGGACGAGAACCAGGTGTCGAGAACGTCGGGGTCTCGTTTGAAGCCCTCTGCTTCGAGCGCTGCGACGATGGCGGCCTCGTCCATGGAGGTATCGGATCGGTCGAGACGGCGGAGGGTCGAGTCGCCCGGTACGCAGATGCTCTCAACAAATTCGGTGTCGGTGACTTGTCGGACGACGTGGATTGCGCCAGCGTTTGACCACTTGCTGTCGATCTTGACCGCAGTGCCACTTTCGACCGAGGCGAGCGCTTCGGCGATCGCGGGCTGGGGATGTCGACCAGAAGTGTCGACAACAGCGGCGCTCCAGACCGGAATCTGGTGACCCCACCAGAGCTGCCTGCTGATGCACCAGTCTCGGATGCCTTCGTGCCATTGCTGGAAGGTCTTGGCATAGCGCTCGGGAACGAAAGTGAGTTCGCCATCGCCGTTCGCGTCGCCAGCGGTGTGTTGAGCGGCGAGTCCGGTGACTTGGTCGGGGTTCTGTGCGCGAAGCGCCGATCCGGCGAACCGGTCGTCGGATGCCTTGACGTACCACTGATCAGAAAGCCACGGTTCGATCGGGACGTGGCTGCGATAACTGTGACCGACCGAGTGGCTGTAGTCGACGACCTTTTCGAGGAGGCCGTTCTCGTCGAACCACGCAACGATTGCTTCGCGGGCTTCGTAGCGGCCGAGTCCAACGAAGGCTCGAGCATCGTTCGAAACGTCGTCCCAGCCGTACTGGTCACTGATCGAGGCGTCGGCTGCCATGACGTTGATGACATCGAGGTCGTGTCGAAGGCCGATGTCCCAGTCGTTTGGATCGTGGGCTGGGGTGACCTTCAAGCATCCGCTCGACATTTGGGCTTTTGTGTCTGACGAGTCCGGATCGGGAAGGACCACGTAGTCATCTTCGAGGATTGGAATGACGCGCCCAACGATTGGGAGCACGACGTTCTTTCCGGCCAAGTCGGCGGCCCGAGGGTCGTTCGGGTTGATCGCGACCGCCGTGTCTCCAAGCATGGTTTCGGGGCGCGTCGTGGCGACGGTGACATGGCCAGACCCGTCTTCGAGTGGGTACCGCAGGTACCACATGTGACCCTGCACCTCTTCCATTTCGACCTCGTCGTCGGCGAGCGCCGTACCGGTCACTGGGTCCCAGTTGACAAGCCGCTTTCCGCGGTAGATCAGCCCATCTTCGAAGAGTGTGTAGAACGCGTGACGGACGGCCGTTGCACACATGTCATCCATCGTGAAACGGGTACGTTCGTAGTCACAGCTCGCTCCCATTTCGGAGAGCTGTCCCAGAATGGTGGCCTCGTACTCATCTTTCCACTCTTGGGTCTTCTCGATGAATGCGTCACGACCCATCTCAAGACGCTTGGTGCCCTCCTGTAGAAGGCGCTTTTCGACCACGGTCTGGGTTGCAATACCGGCATGGTCGGTGCCGGGCATCCAGAGTGTGTTGTGCCCGTTCATGCGGTGAAAACGAACGAGGACGTCTTGGAGCGTGTTGTTCAGAGCGTGGCCGAGATGCAGCGCCGCCGTGACGTTTGGAGGAGGAATGACGACCGAGTAGGTCGGTGTGTCAGCGCTCCCTGACGGCTCTGCGTGGAAGGCGCCGCTCTCCGCCCAGCGCTCGGTGACCAGGTGTTCGGCTTCACTCGGGACATAGACGGTTGCTAGTTCCTGGGTGTCTGATTCGGGAAGTGTGTCGCTCACAGCGACAGGCTACTGGCTCACCGCTGGCGCTGGTGGTGCTGGCTACGCAGCGTTTGCTTGGCAGCGACGGCGGTTAGGCGCGCTGTTCGACCAGGCCGTTGACCTGCTGTTCGATGCGCGGGCACTGGTCGAGCCACGAGTTGAACTCGCGCCGGTTCAGGACCGAAACGACGAGGTCGGTTTCTGCGATCAGCGACGCGTTTCGTGTCGCCCCGGTGAGCAGGGCTGCTTCGCCCAGAATGGTCGATGCGCCAACGGTCGCAACGGTTTCCTGATCTCGAACGACGAGCGCGGTTCCTTCGATCACAACGATGGCCTCTTGGCCAACGGCACCCTCATGGGCGAGCACTTGGCCTGCGGGAAGGTCGACGACGGTTCCGAGTTTGCTCAGCGATGCGAGCTCGTGCTCGTTGAACGTTTCGGTAAGTGCCGTGAGGGTCGGGTTGATGTCTGCAGATTTTCGAATGCTCATGTTGGTCTCCT
>CALHXU010000204.1 GCA_938040365.1 uncultured Acidimicrobiales bacterium | reverse complement strand
GCGGTAACTGGCCTCAAGCCAGCGGTAACTGGCCTCAAGCCAGCGGTAACCGCTAACCCAAAGTCACCTTTGTGACGATGCCGTCGTCAACTTCGAAGTTGAGGCGGCCAGGATTGAAGTCTCGGGTCACGGCGAACTGCTGGTCGTCGATTCGAACCGTACGCCAGATGAGAATGTTTTCGTCTGCGAGCGCTTCAGCGTCGGCTTGGGTGAGTCCAACGAAATCATCGGTGCTCAGCTCGGGGGTGACGAGTGGCGCTTCGTCGGTCGCTGCTTGGACCGCCGCGAGCGATTTGCCGGCTCCGCTCTCGTTCAACGCAACGTTGACTCGAAGGTCAAACTCGCCTGCCATGCAGCTGCGTGCGAGCGCATCTTCAGTGATTCCGACGAGGAGTTCGACTTGGACAGCCTCTGGCGTTTCGGTGAGCACCGTCGCCGATGCTGCGGTGCAATTCGGGTCGCCGCCGGTGAAGCGGACCCACAGTTCGGTGTCATTATCGGGGTTGAGCAGGAGCTCGGTCGGGGTTGTCACCTGCGGATCAACAATGGCGTCGTTGGTGATGATGTGTTCATCGTTCGTCGTCACTGGTTGGTCCTCTCCGTTGGCAACCTCGTCATCGACTGGGGGAAGCGGTTCTTCGTCGTCAGCAACTTCGTCGTCTGCGAGCGGAAGCGACGACGCTGGCGGCTCTACAGGATCTGAGTCGGCACTGTCTGAATCAGTGATGTCTGAATCTGTGATGTCTGCTTCAGCATTCTCTGATTCGGTGTTATCGGCGACCTCGGGAACGTCTCCCGATGAGGTGCCAACCTCAGTAGTCGACCCGCACGCGGCCAAGATCAGAACGAAGATGAGCGATTTGAACATTGATTTCATGTTTCTGGTACGACGGAGCGACCGTTCCGGTTCCCGGATTCTTCCACAAATTACTCACAGCCCGCGCGGGCGGCTTGCCACGGCCTCTTGGAAAGCGATAGACGAGGGAGATGTCGATCGGCCTTTTGCTCACCGCCCTCGGTCTGGGTCTCCGTCATGGGATCGATTGGGACCACATTGCCGCTATTGCCGATCTCAGTGGAAATGCCGAGAATCGACGGAAGGGCTTTGTTCTTTCGATGGCCTACGCGCTCGGTCACGGCGCCGTGGTTTTTCTTCTTGGCACCGCAGCGATTGCGTTTGGCCTTGCAATCCCCGATGGCCTCGACGAAATCATGGGTCGCATCGTCGGCATTACCCTCATCCTGCTCGGCGTCTGGATCATTGCTGAACTCGTCCGGAAAGGCCGCGATTTTCGACTCCGGAGCCGTTGGATGCTCGTTATCGATGGCACCTTCGCCGGACTTCGCAAAGTGCAGCGCGGGTTGTCGGGACGCAAGATAAGCGTCGAACACGACCACACCCACGACCATGACGACGTGGTCATCGATCTCACCGATGATGCCCACGCATCGTCCTCTGTTGCGGCCCACGACCACGCACACCTCGAAGCGAACGCGCCGATGCCCACCCTCGCGCCCGCCGGCGGGTGGCGAGGCCTTAGGGATCGAGTCCATGGCCACTCGCACACCTCTAGCCACTCGCACAGTCATTCACATGACCTCGCGCTACCCGACCAACCCGGCGGGTCATATGGCCATCGAACGGCTACGGGCATCGGCATGCTCCATGGCGTCGGTATTGAGAGCCCGACGCAGATCGCAATCTTCGTCGCCTCCTCCGCAGCTGCTGGCGTTGGCTTTGGCCTGACATTGCTCGGCGCGTGGGTCGTTGGCTTGATCGCCACGAACGCTGTGCTTGCGCTCATTGCTGGGGCGGGGCTGTTGAGCGCTGAGCGGAGCTTCCCGATTTATGCGGCCGTGGCGGTAATCGTAAGTGTGTTGAGCATCGCGCTCGGTGCCCTCTACTTCGTAGGCCTCGACGTCCTTCCAGCCCTTAGCTAGCGCACACGCGTCGAGCCGATGGCGATCTTTCTTGGGCTTGTTACCGCTCTCTGCTTTGGGTCCGGAGATTTCTTTGGCGGACTGTCGACAAAGAAGACGTCGGTACTCAACGTCGTTGCCATCTCGCACTTCGTTGGACTCATCGGGGTGGTCCTGGTCGCACCGCTGCTGACCGATGCATTCACCTGGCGAGACTTCGGCATTGGCGCGGTCGCCGGAATTTTGGGCGGCCTCGGCGTGGTTGGGTTGTACCGAGGTTTGGCAACCGGCCCCATGGCGGTCGTCGCACCGCTGACTGCGATTGCCTCTGCGGCGGTTCCTGCGCTTTGGGGCACGTTGTCGGGAGAGTCGCTGTCGGCCTTGGCGTGGTTCGGCATCCTCATTGCGCTGATCGCGATCGGCTTGAGTTCGCTTCCGAATAACGCAAGTGCCGCGCAAGGTTTGGGCTCGGTGACGGCAAATACGATCGTCGAATCGCTTGCGGCCGGAGTGGGCTTTGGCGCCATGTTCATCTTGTTCGACCTCACCGCTGATGACGTTGCCCCGTGGCCCGTGGTGGGTGCTCGTGTCACGACGAGCGCGGCGCTGCTCACCCTTCTCGCCTTCAGGGGCGTTCGGTCGAAGGATCGAAGCAGCCTCGCTGGAATTCGTCCAGCCCTCGGATTGATCGTGCTCACCGGGATCTTCGACACGGGTTCGAATGTGATCTTTCTGCTCGCAACGACGATCGGCGATCTCTCGGTCGTCGCGGTGCTCAGCAGCCTGTACCCCGTGTCGACGGTCATCTTGGCCTCGGTGGTACTGAAAGAGCGGATGTCTCGCCTGCAACTCAGCGGTTTGCTACTGGCGCTCGTCGCAACCGCGTTGATTGCGATCGGGTGAGCCAAGCTAGGACATTTGTCACGGCTTGTGATCGAGATATTTGCGACTTTTTTCTGCGGTGGTTCGTCTGGACTATACGCGGCCGGATATTCAACTCCCGGCACCGTGCGGCGGGTGTGCAAACACCTACGGAGTAACAATGCAATACATTCATGACAAGGGCGGTCTTGATCGGAAGCCTCTCGGCCTCGGGTGGCGCGGAATCGTCTTTGGGATCGTCACGGTCGTCTTGAGCCTGATGCTCTCGATCCGGGTCGCCGATCTCGTCGCATCGATCATCCTGTAGCCAGTTCACTCAAATTGGTCAGAACCGTCTGACCGCTAGGTCTTTCGGCTCAAGCAGTGGACGAAATCGCCGATATGAGTTAGATGTCGGCATCGAACTTAGGCACCCCAACCAGTCCGCTCGGCGATCCATCTTTTGATCGGATTCACAAAGCGTTGCGCAGCACCGAAACCGGTGACCGCATCGCGAACGCCATCGGTATGCAGATCTGGATTACCGATCTCGCTGGCAACATCGTACGAGTTAACCAACCCTGGCTCGATAGCCACGGCTTCCGTTCGATGGACGATGTCCTTGGCCGGACCGCCCACGAAGTCTTTGGTCCAGTACAAGCAGCGCAGAGTATCGCCGAAGGCCTCGAGGTCGTCGACACCGGCGAAACATCGGTGGTCGTCACCGCCGATGAGAATGGCCGCAAGTTCCAAACCATGCGGATGCCGCTGACCGAATCGGGCGAGCTCGTTGGTGTGATGGGAATTACCGCTGCACTCGAACCAGAGATTGCAGACGGGGCAACAATGGTCACCGCTGCAGAGGTCGACCCACTTACCGGTGCGAGCAGCGTTGGCGCCCTCCACCAGCTCGTTGCCGAAACACTCGCTTCGGGCGAGGACATGACGTTGTTGCTCATCGACCTCGACGACTTCCACGTGGTGAACACCGCAATGGGTCGCGAGAGTGGTGATCAACTCCTGCAGAAGGCCGCCAAGCGATTGATCAACGTTTTTGGGTCACGGCTGTATCGGGTCGGCGGCGATGCGTTCGTCGTCATGTTGCCAACGATTCAGAAAGACCAACTCACAGTCGTTTCCGATCAAATTCTCCAACGCTGGCGTCAACCACTCATCGTTGACGGCACCGAGGTCTACGGTGGCGTGAGTATTGGCTTGGCTCCAATCACGAACCAAGCCTCACCCGAAGAGGTCCTGCAGGATGCAGAGATGGCGTTGCGAGAATCGAAGAGCACCGGTCGTAACCGTGCGACGGTCTTCCAGCCAAGCCAGCGCAAGCAGGCTGACGAAGAGTTGTGGAACCAGATGTTGATCCGGCGAGCGGTAGCCGAGAAAGAGTTCGTGCTTCACTGGCAGCCGATCTTCAACATCAATACCGGAGCGATCGTCGGTGTTGAATCGCTTCTTCGTTGGCAACCGCGTGGTGGCGAACAGACGCTTCCCGCTGCCGAGTTCATTCCGTTTCTTGAGCACTCCGGGCTGATTATCCCGGTTGGCCTCCAGGTCATCGAAGATGCCTGCCGTCAGCAAGCGGCGTGGCGCAGCATGGACAAGATCGCTCGAGCGATCCCTATCCATGTGAACGTGTCACGACGACAGTTCTGGGGTGGAACGTTCGTCGAAAGCGTGCTGACGACGTTGCAGAAGTTCAGTGTCGAGCCGTCGACCTTCACCGTCGAGATTGCCGATTTCTCGCCCGGACAGGGCTACGACGATTTCCTCGACGACTTGGGTCGTCTCCGCAAGGCTGGCGTAAACATTGCAATCGATGACTTCGGTCATGGCTGGTCGGCGCTCGGCCAGATTCGAGGCCTTCCTGTCTCATCGATGAAGGTGGCGCGCACGATCACCGACACGATCGAAGTCGGCGCAGACAACCTTGTCTTGGGAGCGATCCAAACGCTTGCCGAACCCATCAGCAACGCTCTGATTATCCAAGGTGTTGAGAACGATGAGCAATTGAGTTGGCTACGTCATCGCGGGTGGAGTTTTGCGCAGGGATACCACCTGTCAAAACCACTCGATCAGTCGAGCACGACCCAACTCCTCTCCAACAATTTGGCCCACGCACGCGCAGCATAAACAGCTGGAGAAGCCCGGCCTCTAACTGTCCCACCGCGCAAAGGTAGCGCTACCGTTCATAGGGTGCGCTTGCTCTCGTATATGTCACCGGGCTTTCCCCGCTCGTTGTTCGAGACGTTGGCCGACATGATCGATGCCGATGTCGAGTACGACGAAACCCAATCGGGGCCGTCGCCGGGTGTCGATCCGTTCAAGGCTGGCGAGGCCGACCTCGGATGGATTTGTTCGACGTCCTTTGTCGACCTCGGCATGCGCGGCTCTGAGCCAACGATTGGACTTGCCGGCGTGGCGTGGGTGCCCGACGACCCCGACTCAAATGGCCGGCCGGTCTACTTCGGTGATCTCGTTACCCGTGCCGACTCGGGTATCGAGACGTTCGAAGATCTCGAAGGTGTCACCGTTGGTTGCAATGATGAGATCAGCCTGAGCGGCAACTTCTCGCTTACGTTTGCGCTCGAAGACCGCGGTCTACCGCCGAACTTTGTGAACCGGGTGATGACCGGTGGCCATCACACCTCACTCGACTTACTCATCGCCGGAGAGATTGACGCCGCAACGGTCGACTCTGTTGTGCGAACTGCGCGAGCACGCGCCGACGATCGGATTGCCGACCTCCACATCATCGAACGGCTCGGGCCGTGGCCGGTTCAGCCACTGGTCGCTCGGTCGACGATGAGTGCCGAGGAAGTAGCCGAAGTTCGTCGCTTGCTGCTCGAGGCAACGAGCCTTCCCGAGGTTCAGGCAGAACTCAATGCGGCGTGTCTCACGAACTTGGTCGAGGTCGGGCCAGATCACTATGCACCAGTGCGCGAGGCAATGGATCGTTTCATCGAGCCGTCTAGCTAGCCGGTCGCTTTCAGAACTAGATCAGGAGATCTGGACGAACCAGCTTGGGCTGCCCGCAAACTGGCCTTCGCCGTGGGCAGAGACCGTGAGCCCTGCTTCTGAGAGGTTTGCTGCAACCGCATCGGTGTCGACCATATGGAAGTGGTGGCTGTGTCCGCTGTCCTCACCGTGCTGGGAGCTCCACTTCTCGTGATCGGGATGGGTCGGGTCGTCGAAGTTCTCGTCGACGAGCAGGAGTCGGCCACCTGGCCGCAGCACCCGAGCGAGCTCGGTGCACGCGGCGTCCATATCGACCCAATGGTGCATCGTGTTGACCGCCATGATGGCGTGCATCGAATCATCTGGGAGCGTGGTCGCTTCGGCCGATCCCGCAACGACCGCAAAGGGGTTGCGCGACAACCGTGAGCGGGCTGAAAGGATTCGACGCATGTACGGCGTGGGTTCGACGGCAAATACTTGGCCTGCGCTCACCGCTGCTTTCGAGGCACCAGCTCCGACACCGGCGCCGATGTCGGCGAGATATTCATTGCGATGCAGGCCGAGTACTTCGACGACGGCCGTGTTGACCTCCGAGCTCCACATGCGCTGCGCATTCTGGGCATACCGCAACATCGCCGACAGCCCCTGGTCATGTTCATGCCCATGCCCATGATCCTGGTGGTGATGGTGATGGTGATGGTGATCGTGGTCGAGCCCTTCAGACATAGAGCTCACCCTAATCACCCCAAAACGTAAGGGTGCCAGGCTCGCTTACGTTTTGGGGTTCAGATCGAAAGCCGATAGTGGTAGCCGGCTTTGGTGCGGCCGATTTCGTCGAAGAAGTTGAGGGCACGAAAGCAGTAGGCAATTTGGCGGGCGATGTCGCGGTTGAACGTGCCAGCTGACGCCATGTCGGCGGTGGTGAATTCTTTGGGTAGGTCATTGGGCAGGAGGCTGAGCAGGTCTTCGGCGCATTCGAATCGGTGGGTGCCCAACACCTCGCGCAGTACTCGGTCGGTCGTGCGGTAGCCGCCCCTCCCCCGGCGGGCCTTCGGGTCGTGTACCTGCACTTTGGTGACCGAGACGAGGACGATGTCGAGCGTGAGGTTCGGGTGATCGAGCAGTGTCGGGATGCTGACCAGCTGATCGAAGAGCCCATAGATCGAAGACTTCTTCGGCGACTTGCGCGGGTTCTTGTCGGGGCGATGAAGATAGGTTTCGACAGCGATCGGGTGCACGAGCAAGATCTTGTGATCGGGCAGCAGATGATCGAGTTTCTTGCCCATTGCCGCAAACGACCCGGTCTGCACTTCGATGAGTTGGCCGGGCCGGTGGATATCGATGACGAAGCGTCCGAGCGGAACTTCGAAAGCATCTCCGGGTTCGGCGTAGAGCTCTTTGAGCGCCGAGTGCAGCGAACCCTCGTTGAGCGTGCCGATATGGGGGGTGTCAGACACTTAGCTCGTGGTCTTTTGTAGGCGACGCAGAGGTGGCACCGTCTTTGGTGGCACCTTTCGAGGTGGCAATTCGGCGAGGGCGCGCTCGGTCGCTTCGGCGACGATGGCGACCGCACGCTCGAATGCATCTTCGGTGGTGGCCGAGGTCTTCTGCACACCGGTGACCTTGCGGATGTACTGGCGGGCAGCGGCTTCGATCTCGTCGTTCGTAGCAGAGGGCTCGAGCCCTCGAAGCGTGGTGATGTTGCGGCACATGGCCGAAAGATTAGCGGTATGACGAACCGCAGGCCGGAAGTAGGGTTGAGCTATGAACGAGGTGCGCCGAATCTTCTTGGACAGCTGTGCGGTCGTTCTGAGCGCCGTGAGCGATGAGCGCGTCGCTTCGAAATGGACTCAACCGTCGGTACTCGATGGCCAAACCGTGGGTGCTGTGGCCGCTCATGTTGCTCGCGGCAGCTGGGTAGTCCGCTCGTACCTCGACGAAGGGGTGCCCGACGGTCCGGCGACGTTCAGCTCAGCGGCCGATTACTTCGCAAAGCTTATGGAGGCTGCAACTCCGGAGATGCACGAAGGAATCCGTCAACGGGGTGCCGACGGTGCGGCCGATGGGCCAGAAACTCCGGCTCGATTGCTCAAGGAGAATCTCGATGCACTGGACGAACGGCTCACGTCCGAGCCGGAAGACCGCTTGATCAGTGTCTACGGTGGGAACGTCATGATGTTGGATGACTACTTGGCGACGCGCCTAACCGAACAGGTCGTCCACCTCGATGATCTCGCCCGGTCGGTTGCGATCGATCCTTGGACGAATGCTGAAGGTGCCGAAGAGTTGGTGTTGTCGGTAGGAGTCGATGTCGGTCGAGCAAGGTTTGGCGGTGCCGCAGTGGTACATAGCTTGTTCCGCGGAGCCGGTGCAGGTCCGCTGGCAAAGGGTGTGATGGCGTAGCTATGAGCACTCATGTGGATGTTGCGTTGCATCCGATCGATGATCCGAAGTTCGCGGCGAGGTGCAAGGCAACGCTCGATGCCAATGGAGCGTTGGTGCTCGAAGGCTTCTTTCGAGCCGAGTCGATCGAGAAGATCGTGGCGCAATCGGCTACGCAGGTCGACGGCGTGTTCTATGCCGGTTCGACCCACAACGTGTACCTAACCGATGCCGATGAGTCGCTGCCGCCCGACCATCCGTTCAACCGGCAGGTTGTGAGCAGCAAGGGGCTGATCGCCGACGATCAAGTTCCGCAAGATTCGCCATTGCGCGAGGTGTACGGCTCGGCGATTTTTCAGCGCTTTCTCTGCGACGTGTTAGGTATCGACGCCATCTATCCGTACGCCGACTCGCTGTCGTCGATCAACGTGCACTTCGCCGATGCTGGTCGGGAGTTGGGCTGGCACTTCGACAACTCGTCGTTTGCGGTAACGATGCTTTTGCAGAAGCCCGAAGGTGGCAGCCGATTCGAGTACGTGGCGAACGTTCGAGATGCCGACGCGGGCGAGATGGGTTTCGACCAGGTCGGGAGCGTGCTCGATGGCCAAGCACATGTTGACGTCCTCGACTTTGAACCGGGTGCGCTCGTGTTGTTTCGCGGCCGCAACTCCATGCATCGAGTGACCCCGACCGAGGGTGACACGACCCGTCTACTCGCAGTGTTTGCCTACAACGATGAGCCCGACGTGAGGCTCTCGGACAGCGCGCTCACAACGTTCTTCGGCCGAACCAGTTAACGCTCCGAGCTCGAGTTAGCGACCGAAGGGGGCTGAGCCGATGAGGTCGAGCATGTTTTGCCATGCGTCGGGCTCGGTCCGAAGCCGCCAGTCGTAGATCTCGCCGTTGGGGCGCATATCGATATCGAAGTAGACGACAGCTCGAATATTTGGCGAAGCCGAGACCCAGTCGTCGATCCCGTTCACCCAATCGGCGCGTTCACCGGGTCCTCGTTGGCCAGCACCGAACTCGGCGATGAGGATCGGCTTGTGTGGTCGTTGATCGGCCCACGCTTGAAAGTCGGTGTAGGCGTCGGCAATGTCGGTGAGCGGAGCGTTGAGGTCCCAGCCCGTGTAGCCGTCGGAGCACAGCCAGTCGACGTTGGCATCACCCGGGTAGTAGCGGGCGCCTTGTTCGTTCCAGTTCCATGCGGTTGGGCACCATACCCATTCGATGTTGGTGGCGTTCTCTTCGACGAAGATCTGTCGGACGTAGTTCCACGAGTCGATGAACTGCTGGGGGTCATGATCGATCCACTCGCGCTTGTGGCGAACATCAGGTTCGTGCCAGAAACGGAGCATGACCGTGTCGGAAAGCGAGCGCAGTTCGCGGGCGTGTTCTCGGATCCAGTCGTCGTGGCTTCCATTGAGGATGGTTTCGGCGTCGGTGCCGTTCCACGTCAGGAGCAAGTCACGGCCCTCGTCGATGTGCCACTGGTAGAGGTCGGTTCTGATCGGGCGGGTGAAGCTCTTGAACTCGTGAGCGATCAATCGGCCAGCGCCGGGCGTTGCTTCGAGGTCGTTCCAGTAGTTGGTGCGATCGTTACCCCAGACGTCTGCTGAGAAGCCCATCTGGACTGGGCCGCCGGGAACACGGATCGGAGTTGGAAATGCCTGCGTGGCGGCAACCTCGGGGGCGGCTGGCGTTGGGCTTGCCGTCACTGCCGGGGATGCAACAACTGCAGCGCTGTCGACGAAGGTGCACGAAACGTCGGTGGTGCCACCGCCCCAGAGCCGCATCACGTATTCGTCGCGGGTATCGACCGTCTCTGGAATACGTACGGCTTGGGCAGCCTCGTCGGGGGTATGGAACCACGCATCGTTGCGCCGGAACACGGTCGTCTTGTCTTCGTCATGCCAGCGGATGATGCCATCGCTCTGGCGAACTTCGATCTGACACCACGGACCTGCCGGAACCGGAGCGGGTTCGGTCGTATTTGCTGTGGCGGTCGTGTTGGTCGTGGCGGTCGTATTCGTTGTTGTGCCTGCGGGCGTCGTTTGGGTGGGGGTCTGTGTCTGGTTCGTTGCTGGTGCCGGGTTGTCCGGCGTCGTCGACCGTGGGACGACCACAGCATCGTCACCTGGGCGAGTTGCGACTCGATCAGTGCCGGTTGTCGTGTTTGCCGTTGTGGTCGTGGTGATGCGATCAACTGCCGGCGTGAATGCGGTGCCCGGAGTAAAAGTGCGTGTCGTGGTAACGGTGGCTGGGGTCGTAGCTGGTGAGAAGGTTTCGGTGCCGGTTGTAAATGCTGGCGTCGTGGCCGCTTCGGTGCCCGTTTGGTTCCCCGTTGTAGCTGCGCCGTCGGTGTTGGCGGCTGGACCGACCGTGGTTGCGTCACTTGTGATTGGCGCGCCATCGTCGTCTTGATCCACGACCTGCGCAAGCGCTTCTGGCGCTCCCGCCACATCGGCCACGTTCGGCTCCGTTGACTCTTCGCCTTGACCTGTTCCCGCGTCTACTGGAGCAATCGAGTCAGCGTTGCCGATCTCGTTCGCTTGTTCGAGTGGTTGAGTCGCCGCATCCGACTCGATCAGTGCCGCTGGTGCGATCCCTTCGACCGCGAGATCCTCGGTGAAGAGATCGACGCCTCCACCACCGCTCGGACGCAAGAGCATGAACGCGGCGAGACCCGCGAGCAAGACGCTCCCGACGATCACTCGGAAGACGACTGCAGATTTTTGGGGTGGGGACATCACGCCCGTTACATCGAGAAAAACCCCAAAAATCTGAAGCCTGTTGGTTCGAATTACTGACGCGCGTTGATCTTTCGGGTCCGCGAGTTAGGCCCAACGTCCCAAGCGTTCACGTTGCTTTTTGAGAGCGAACGCGCTTCGAGGAGAGAAAACCCTCTCTGGGCTACTGGAGCGGGATGCCCTCGGTATCGTCTTCGCCACGAGCCCCGAAGATGCGCCGCTCCCAATCCTTGATCGCGACGTCGTTGATCGATGCTTCGCGTCGACGCATCAGACCATGCTCGTCGAACTCCCAGTTCTCGTTGCCATAGCTTCGCCACCACTGACCATCGAGGTCGAGTGACTCGTACTGGAATCGCACCGCAATGCGGTTGCCCTGAAACGCCCAGAGGTCTTTGCGAAGCGCGTACTCGGTCTCACGAGCCCACTTCTGTGCGAGGAAGTCTCGGATCTCGTCGCGGCCCTTCAAGAAGGTGTCGCGATTGCGCCACTCGCTGTCGAGTGAGTATGCGCCGGCAACCTTGTCGGGGTCACGGGTGTTCCAGGCCGCCTCGGCACCGAGGACCTTCTTCCAGGCGCCGGCTTCATCAAAGGGTGGAAATGGTGGACGTTCTTCAGACATGTGAATCTCCTCGATCAGCGAAGTACTACCCGTTCGAGAACGGTACTCCAGCCAGGCAAGAACGTGCGGGCCTTCTCAGGTTCGAGAAACGCAGTAGAGGTCGCAGGTGCCGAGTTCATCTTCGAACGAGCCGGCCAGCGTGAGCCCGGCCCGGAAAAGAGCACCGCAGCTCGCCTCGTTCGCCCGTTGCGGCGAGGCCCCAACCTCGGTCCAGTGCTCATGGAGGCCAAAGACAATGTCGGTGATGAACGCCGCGATCATCGACGAGCCGAGACCTTTGCCCCGAGCGTTCGGATCTCCAATGAGGTAATCAATGCCCGCTCCGGTTTCGTCGAAACCGAGCTCGAGCCAGGCTTTCACTTCATCGTGGTCGTCATAGTCGTCGACCGCGTAGCACTGGATCCAGCCGGTCGGCTCGCCATCGAGTTCGGCGAGGTAGACCTCGGTGTGCTTCCAGTCGAAATCGGATTCTTCGGCGTCGTAGTCGAACGATGGGTAGTCAGCTGCGAGCGTTTGACGCAGCTGCGGCGAGCCATATTGGGCGACGATTCCGGGCCACGTGACATCGTCGCCCTCCCAAAACCGGACGACCCCGGGCTCGTTCATCCATTCATGGAGCCGTGGCAGGTGCGCATCGGTGAGCCGAACGAATCGCCAATCTCTCATTGTTCGACTCCCGTTCGCGAATGTCCTCACCGTAGCTAGGTTGGCGCACCACTGGGTGGGAACTACCCTCATGGGCGGAAGGTTGCCAGAGCGGACGAATGGGTCGGCCTCGAAAGCCGTTGTAGCCTCCGGGTTACCGAGGGTTCGAATCCCTCACCTTCCGCCAAGTACGTACCGAGGTCGTCCCAACGGGGCGGCCTCGACTGCGTTTCGTAAGGGTGCCTGGCACGCTTACGTTTTGTTCCTGGCGCATAGCGGGTGGTTTAACCTCTGCCTATGGCTTATGACGAGGAGCTCGCTGAACGAATACGGGTGCTCGGCGAAGATGAACCGCCCATGGGCGAGAAGAA
>CALHXU010000203.1 GCA_938040365.1 uncultured Acidimicrobiales bacterium | reverse complement strand
AAGGTTTGGCACCTCGATGTCGGCTCATCGCATCCTGGGGCTGAAGCAGGTCCCAAGGGTTGGGCTGTTCGCCCATTAAAGCGGTACGCGAGCTGGGTTTAGAACGTCGTGAGACAGTTCGGTCCCTATCCTCTGCAGCCGGAGGAAATTTGAGAAAGGCTATCCCTAGTACGAGAGGACCGGGATGGACGTAGCTCTGGTGTGCCAGTTGTCCTGCCTAGGGCATGGCTGGTTGGCTACCTACGGAAGGGATAACCGCTGAAAGCATCTAAGTGGGAAGCCCGTTCCAAGATTAGATTTCCCACCGGGTTAACCGGGTAAGGCCCGTGGAAGACCACCACGTTGATAGGCCGGAAGTGTAAGCACAGCAATGTGTTCAGCTGACCGGTACTAATCGGCCGAGGGCTTGGTTACTCTCAAGCTAATTTCACGTCGACTTGTCGACAATAGAAATACTCAGAATCATCTGGGTGTTCGTGCTCGCTATGGAATCCTCAAGTTGAGGATTGTGGACACGCGAAACGTCCACGTCCGCTCGCTATATCTTGAAAATTGAATAGACATCTTGCAACAGAGATCGCACACGACATGTCCGACCCGGCGAATGCCCGGTCGGTGCAAATCCGGAAGGATTTGATGTGGTCGTGTAAAAGTCTCGGTGGTGATAGCACTGGGGTCACACCTGTTCCCATTTCGAACACAGAAGTTAAGTCCAGTTGCGCCGATGGTACTTGGTCGGATTCGGCCTGGGAGAGTAGGTCGCCGCCGGTTTCGCACGAAGATTGAGCCGCTCCGTTTGGAGCGGCTCTCTTCATTTTTCGACCTACGACGTTCGGAGGCGGAGCCGAGGAACTCGGTTAGCGAACGTAGTGAGCGGCGGTCGCCGCCGGGTTCGCATTGGAATTGAGCCGCCCATCGGGGCGGCTCTTCCTCGTTTTCGAGTGCGATGTTTAGGCTGCGATGTTGTGAGCCGCAGGCGAGCAACTCGGTTAGTGAGCGGAGCGAACGGCGAACTCGGTTAGCGAACGTAGTGAGCGACAGTCGCCTCTGTGTCGAGGATCTTGTGCAACGGAGTGCCATCGATTCGGTTGAACCAGCCGGGGGTTCGCCACGGGGCATTGCCGTCGACATTGGGCGCACCGCGCTCATCGAGTGAATCGGGGATGTGAATCGTGCGGGTGTCGAGCGAATATCGGGTTCGGTCGGAAGTGTTTGGGACGCTGCGATGAAGGTGCGCGCCGGAGAATGCTAGGAGGTCGCCAGGTTCGAGCACCACTCGGAATGCCGACTCGTCGGTCACCGGCTCGAGTAGCCGAGGTACGACCTTGGTGGAGTTGATCTGTTCTCTGCGTAGCTCGACAATGTCGAAGTCTTCGCTGGTGTTAGGAACCGCCGTTTCGAACAATCCGGGGTAGAGCTCCATGGTCGCCGATTCGTCGATGTCGTAGACCGGGGCCCACCAGTTGACTTGCTCGTACAAGTTTGACGCCCACGTATCTCGATGAGTGTCGAGCGGGGCGGTCACGAGGTCGATTGTCTCTTCGCTTGTCCGTGGTGTCTGCACACGCGCAAGCAAACGATCGACGGCGGTGTCTTGGGCCCGCAATCCAATGGTTTTCAGGGTGGCGTGCCATGAGCGCACAACGTCGTTGTCGGTGAGGGAGGCCTGTTGATAGTTATCGAGCAGTTCGATTGCCTCGGGGTGATCCACTGTTTTGTGCAAGGTGATCGGGTCGTGCGGGGCTGTAGCTGCGATCGCAAGCTCGCGAAGCCGAGCTACGAGCTGGGCTATGGGCTCGATGTTTTTGAACCTGAGTATCTCGCCAGCGTAGATCGCGTCATGAAACGCGCGGACGTCTACGGGCACGTCAAGAGTGATCATGAACTAGGAGACCCGACCACGCTGGGAGCTATTCCAACGTCCAAGGCGAGTTTCGGCGCTCCAAATCGGGCTGGGGAGTGATTTCCCACACTTCGGTGGGGTAGATGCCACCCACATATTGTTCGGAGCGAACTTCGATGAGGCGAGCACCGTTTCGTTTCTTGAGCCGACTGCTCGCGGTGTTCGGTTCTGCGTTCTTGACCACCATGGACCGAACTCCCAGATCGCCAAAGACATATCGTTCGACAGCGTCGACTGCCTCGGTCATGAGACCACGTCCCCAATACGCTTCTGCGAGCCAGAAACCGCGGTTGCCGGCGTCGCCTGGGTCATGGATGTAGTCGATGGCCCCGATGAGCTCGGTGACATCGGCTTGTCGTGTGATCGCCCAACTGAGCTGCTTGCCCGCCTCGACCGCCGGTAGCAGGACCTCTTGGAGATACTGCTCGGCACCGTCGCCAGGGTAGGGCCACGGTATTGAGGTCATGTACCGGACGACGTTCTCGTGGGGCAGCAGCCGCTGGATAGCGTGCGCATCGTCCAACTCGACTGGCCGAAGGACCAAGCGTGGCGTTTCGAGCACCGGCGTCACCATCGGTCCATCATAGAATTCTGTGGTTGATGTGCAGCGATCATTGCTGCTGTGTGACCACAGAATTCTTGTTGATGGGTGCGGTCTTCGCGCAAATGATTGCGGCGCGGTAGTCTTGCGACATGCCTCACGCCTCTGGGTCCTCATCATCGCGCCGTTCTGGACCCTCTCGCGGCGGTAGTTCCTCGAATCGAGGTGCAGGATCGCGCGGTTCTGGATCGCGCGGTTCTGGATCGGGCGGTTCTGGATCGCGGGGTGCTGGTTCTCGTGGTTCGGGGTCGTCGAATCGGTCGGGTTCAAAGCCCGGAGGTGCGCGAGGGAAGTCGTCGACGAGCACTGGCCGAGACGGCCAACGTGGAGGTTCTTCACGGCAGGATTCCCGAGGAAGCGGCTCTCGCGGTAGCGACAGCCGTCGGAGCGATTCTCGGGGCGGGTCCCGAGGTTCAGGCACGAGCAGAAGTAGTTCGGGTCGCGACGGATACAAAAGCGATGGGTACAAGGGTCGAAGGCGCGATGAGCGCCCCAAGAAGCCAGCTCGGGCAGAGAGTTCGGGCTGGGGGAGCGTTGCTCAGCACGGCGCTGCTGGCGCGACCATTGGCCAACGAATGTTCGAACAAGAGGCTGACGAGCGGTTTAGCCCAGAAGAGCGCCGCAAGTTTGAAGAGCGCCAGGCCCGACGAGACAAGGACGCCGCTCGACACGATGGATTGCGAGAACAGGCCCGAAAAGCAATCGATCGAGGCGGCCTCCCACCGATCGGCGGGCCAAACACTGGCGAACGCGTAACGATCGAGCGTCGTCCGCTGCCTGGCCGGCCGCCCAAGCCAATGCACGTCGAAAAAGAGATGATACGGATCATGGGCAAGGACAAGGGAGCCCGTGGGTGGCGCCTGTTCAAGCGGGCGGCCAAGGAGTTTGAGAACGAGCAGTTCGGCGACGCCCGAAAGACGATGAAACCGCTCACCGAGAGCTACGCAAACATTGCCGACCTTCATGAACTGCACGGCCTATCGCTCTACCGGATGGGCAAGTGGGAAGAAGCGATCGAAGCGCTCGAGCAGTTCCGCCAAATGTCGGGAACGGCCGAACAAAACCCCGTGCTGATGGATTGTCATCGTGCGCTCGGCAACTGGGCCGATGTCGACGAGCTGTGGACAGAACTCGGTGAGCTCTCACCATCGGGAGAACTCGTCACCGAAGGGCGCATCGTCATGGCTGGCGCTCAGGCAGACCAGGGCTTTGTTGACAGCGGTATTCGTACGTTGGAGAAAGGCTGGAAAACGCCGAGCGATCCAATGGAGCACCACCTTCGTCGGGCATATGCACTCGCCGACCTTCTCGAGCGCGACGGGAAGCTCCCCCGAAGCCGGAAGTTGTTCAGCTGGATAGCGAGCAAGGAACCCCACTACGGCGACGCTGCCGAACGCGCAAACGGATAACGGGCGCGTCGATTAGATCCGAGTGGTAGTCGCAACGGTGGGAACAAACAGAAAACGGCACGGTTGATGACAGCATTTGTCTTCGCTCGACAGTAACGTCAAATCAATGGCCTGAGAAGCACCCCCCCGAAACGCGGTCGGTATGTTCGCGTGGGCAGCGAGGTGTGATGGGAGACTGATCACATGACCGATGTAGCTGAGACCACCAGCCGTGACGTGGACAAGGTGGTTATCCGGTTCGCTGGCGATTCGGGTGACGGTATGCAACTTACCGGCGACCGATTCACGAGTGCGAGCGCATTGTTCGGCAACGACTTGTCGACGCTGCCCGAGTTTCCCGCCGAGATTCGAGCGCCGCAGGGCACGCTCGCTGGCGTGTCTGCGTTCCAGGTGCAGATTAGCTCCGAGGAGATCTCGACGCCGGGTGATGCTCCAACGGTGCTCGTCGCAATGAACCCCGCTGCGCTGAAGTCAGATCTTGGCCGACTAGCCCAAGGGGGCACCGTAATTGTCAACGAGGACGCGTTTGAAGAGCGAAATCTTGCAAAGGCCGGGTACATCGACAACCCGCTCGAAGATGACTCCCTCGACGGTTACACACTGATCAAGATTCCAATGTCGAAACTCACCCGAGAGGTGTGCGCCGACCTTGACGTTAAGACTCGCGATGCTGAGCGCTCGAAGAACTTCTTCGCCCTCGGACTGGTTTCGTGGATGTACACCCGGCCAACCGAACCAACGCTCGACTGGATCGAGCAGAAGTTCAAAGGCAAAGACAAGGTAATCGCTGCCAATACTGCAGCGTTCAAGGCCGGTCATGCCTATGGAGAGACCGCCGAGCTTGGAAGTCACGTTGTTTCGATCCCACCGGCCAAACTCGACCCGGGAACCTACACAAACATCAACGGCAACACCGCGCTTTCGTGGGGCCTCGTCGCTGCATCGCAGCAATCGGGTCTGCCAATCTTTCTTGGTTCCTACCCAATTACCCCGGCGTCAGACATCCTCCATGAGCTTGCGAAGCACAAGAACTTTGGCGTTCGGACATTCCAGGCTGAGGACGAGATCGCCGCAGTTAGCTCAGCGATCGGAGCGTCGTACGGTGGTCACCTTGCAATCACCACCACGTCGGGCCCAGGCATCGCGCTAAAGGGCGAAGCGATCGGCCTTGCGGTCAGCCTCGAACTACCGCTCGTCATCGTCGACATTCAACGAGGCGGCCCCTCGACCGGTCTTCCAACAAAGACCGAAGCGTCGGACCTGCTCATGGCCATGTATGGACGACACGGCGAATCACAAATGCCCGTCATCTCGGCCTACAGCCCGAGCCAGTGCTTTGATGCGGCGATCGAAGCTTCACGAATCGCGCTGAAGTACATGACGCCGGTGCTCCTGCTCTCCGACGGCTACCTCGCCAACAGCTCAGAGCCGTGGAAGCTACCCGACGTAAGCACACTCCCAACCATCGATGTCGAGTTTGCGACGAAACCAAACACCACCGATGAAGACGGCAACCCCGTATTCCACCCGTTTGCACGCGACGAGAACCTCGTTCGACCGTGGGCAATCCCGGGTGCCGACGGCCTGATGCACCGAGTTGGTGGTCTCGAGAAAGACGATGGCTCCGGCAACGTGTCCTACGACCCGGCCAACCACGCACGAATGACCGAGTTGCGCAAAGAGCGCATCGACATAATCGCAAATGACATCCCACTCACCGAAGTTCGCGGCGATGTTGACGCCGACGTGCTGGTTCTCGGATGGGGATCGACGTTTGGCGCAATTAGCGGAGCGATGCGCCGTCTTCGCAAGGACGGCCAAAAGGTCGCTCACGCACACCTCACCCACATCCACCCGTTCCCGAGGGACCTCGGTGAGGTCCTCAACCGCTACGAGACGGTCGTGGTGCCGGAACTGAACATGGGTCAGCTCGTCAAGCTCATCCGTGCTGAGTTCCTTATCGACGCCAAACCAATCAACAAGGTCATGGGCCAACCGTTCACTGCGGGAGAGCTCGAGCGAGAACTTCTCGCCTACATCGAAGCTGGAAAGGCATCCTGATGGCAAACGCTCCGGTAACAACGAAGAAGGATTGGTCCACCGACCAAGAGGTGCGCTGGTGCCCAGGGTGCGGTGACTATTCGATCCTGACCGCGATCCAGATGATGATGCCCGATCTCGATGTCCGACGTGAGGACACCGTCTTCGTGTCGGGTATTGGCTGTGCAGCACGCTTCCCCTATTACATGAACACCTACGGGATGCATTCCATCCACGGTCGTTCGCCTGCATTTGCAACCGGCCTCAAGATGGCCCGTCCGGACCTCGATGTCTGGGTTGTTGGTGGCGATGGTGACATGTTGTCGATCGGTGGCAACCATCTCATCCACGCCCTGCGTCGCAACGTGAACGTCAATATTTTGTTGTTCAACAACATGATCTACGGACTTACGAAGGGTCAGTATTCGCCAACCTCACAGGTCGGCAAGGTGACAAAGTCGTCGCCGCAGGGATCGATTGACCAGCCGTTCAACGCGGTGAGTTTGGCACTCGGTGCCGAGGCCTCGTTCGTTGCTCGAACCCACGACATGGACCGCAAGCACATGCAAGAGATGTTTACACGTGCCCATGCCCACAATGGCGCAAGCCTCGTCGAGGTCTTCCAGAACTGCAACGTATTCAACGACGGCCAGTTCGACACCATCAACAAACGCGACGTTCGCGACGCGATGTTGATCAACCTCGAAGACGGCGCACCAGTTCGGTTCGGCGTCGAAAAGGAACGCGGCGTGATGATCGACAAGTTTGGCGACGCTGTAATCGTCGATGTCGCCGACGTGGGCGAAGATGCGCTCGTGGTCCACGATGAGAAGCGCCCAGACCCCGGAGTTGCCTTTGCACTCTCGCGGCTCGCAATGGATCCCTACTCCCCAACGCCAGTAGGGGTTTTCCGCTCAGTCGACCGTGTTGAATATTCCGCTGAGGCGACCAGCCAGCTCGCTGCCTCGCAGGAATCGAAGGGTCAAGGTGACCTCGCAGGGCTCTTGCGCTCGAATCCAACATGGGAAGTCGAGTAGGAAAAACAGGTACTGAGGGACGCAGCGTTCCCTCCTAGCGTGTGTTTCGATCGTGCAACTTTCACTAAATGTGGCCTGACTTTTTCGCAATAGTCCGAATAGACTGCTCCGGTGGCTGCAAATGGACTTCCTCGGTGGGCGAGGGTTTCCCTCTTCGCGCTTGTCGGGATCTTGGTCTTTTTTGCGATTTTCCGTCTCGGATCCAGTGCGTCGGCTGGGGTAACCCTTAGCGATCCAGTCGTTTGGGTCGAAGACGGCGCCCGAGGGCGTGTGTTGCAGATCAATGGCAGCACCCAGGAAGTGACGGCTTCGGTCGAGGTGACCGAGAGCAATGCCGATGCGTTGTCGGTGCTTCCGAACGGTCGCGACGCGGTGTACCTCAATCGGACGAGCGGCGAGTTCGCCGAGATCGGCGCAGTCGACCTCGAGCCGATCAACGATGTCGATATTGGCTCAGGTGGCGTGGGGCTCCAATCTGCTCAATTCTTGGGCGCCATCGATTCTGAGACTGGTCAGCACAATTCCTATGTTGTCAGTGACGAACGAGTGCTCATCTTTGGTGGTGGATCGAGCGAACCGCTCGACATTCCCATCTCCGAAGCGCTCGGCGATGTTGTTACTGCACCTTCGGGAGAACTCGTTGCGGTTTCTGCCGACAGCGAACAGCTCCTGATATCTGACACGACCGGACTTGTTTCGCTCGCCTCGCTTCCCGCACCTGGCCCTGCGACAAGCGAGCCGATTGGGCTCGTCCGAGCAGGCGAGGAACTCTATGTTGTCGACCCATCTCGGCGTACGGTCCAAAATATCGATATCGACAGCCGTGGGTTTGGCGAGGCAGCGTCGATCTGCGGCTCGATCAACAACGCCGCAATTGCAGGCAACGTCGTCACGACAAGTAACGGAACGCACCGAGTCCTCGTGCATGATTCCCAAGGTGGTTCGCTCAGCGTCACCGATCCAGTCGGTGGTAGCTGCGAAGAGATCTCCTTAACAGAAAGCGACGATGACTTTGGGCCACCGGTCGCAGTTGACGATGTTGGGTATCTCCCGAACTATTCGACCGGCCAGGTCGTTGTAGTCGACTTGGTTGACCGAGTCGTTCTTCGAACGTATGCATTTACGCCAGTACAGGGTCGGGCGTTTGAGCTTGAGGTGTTCGATGGCGCGGTTTGGGCGAACGAACCTTCCGGGGCCCGAGTAGCCGTAATTAGTCCGACCGCGATCGTGCCGATCTCGAAGCAAGACCGAGTGCGCGTCATTGGTGTAGACGATGAAGGTAATGAGTCGGTCGGCGGCGAAGGCCTCGACGCCGATGCAGATGGACAGCGCGTTTTCGGCGATGGGGGATCGCTCTTTGAAGGCTTTGCCCGCGATGATGGCACGCCGATCGCCGGCGAGTCAGTTGCTCCTGTCGGGGGTGACGAGTCGTTGTCCGTCACCGAAGACAGTGACGTGCTGGTCGAAGGTGAGGTCTTGGATAACCCCGTCGCCGAACTCGTTACTCCTCCGGTTATCGTCGAGCCAGCCGAGGTCACCAACGAAGAGGTGCTCGTAGCCAATTTCACGTTCTCCTCAGAGGTGGTCCTCGCAGGCGAGGCCGTGCGTTTGGTAGATGAATCGTCTGGAACGCCGACTCAATGGATCTGGGACTTCGGCGACGGTACCGGTGGTCAAGGTCCAGAGGTCGACAAGATCTGGGAGATCGAAGGCGTCTATACCGTCACGATGACCGTCACAAATGCGGCCGGTGCCGAAGCTTCTCAGAGTCATGAGTTCACCGTCGTCGCCCCCGACGTTCTCTTGCCACCAACAGCGGACTTCACCTTCGATAGTGAAACAATTGAAGTCGGCGAACCTTTGGAGTTCACGAGTACGAGCACCGGCGACCCAGAGACGCTCTTCTGGACATTTGGAGACGGCACGACGGCAGTCGGTCCTACGGTCACGAAGATCTATGACACCGCAGAGTCCTTCGAGGTGACGCTGACCGCAACGAATGCGCAAGGGTCGGATTCGAGAAGTGCGATCATCACCGTCGTCCCTGGCGGCGCTGCGCCCCAAGCGATCATCGGCGACTTTCCAACGATCGTCGATGTTGGTGAGACGGTGACCCTCACGAGCGAATCGACCAACTCGCCAACGACAAGCCGTTGGAGCTTCGGCGACGGTACCGTCGCCAACGGGGTGGAGGTTCGCCACGTTTGGGATGAGCCAGGCGAGTTCCGAATCACACTTATGGTTTCGAATGCGTCTGGCGAGGACGCTACGACGCGAACGATCTTTGTCGAACCTGCGGTCGCGCTCCCGGTCGCACGATTTACCGAAGATAGCCTCGAGGTTGTCGCAGGCGAGCCGTTGCAGTTCGCAAGCCTTTCGCTGAACAACCCCACCTCGTTGCTCTGGGAGTTCGGCGACGGGACGACCGACCAAGGCGAGAACGTCACAAATACGTGGGATATCCCCGGCACCTACACCGTGACACTGACCGCCACGAACGCCGCTGGGGCTGACAGTCGCTCAAAGACGGTAACGGTGGTTCCAGTTCCCGCCGATCCACCGGTTGCTCGATTCCAGGTGTCGCCGGCAAGTGTCACCGTTGGCGAACTCGTCAGCTTCCTCGACCTTTCAACCGGTGACCCAACCGAGTGGGAGTGGAACTTTGGCGACGGCGGAGCTGGAGTCGACTCGACTGCGCAAAATCCTGTCCACCGATTCGCAAGACCGGGAACCTTCGAGGTGACGCTCGTCGCGTCCAACGAGGGCGGATTCGACACCTTTACCCGAACGATCGTCGTGGCCGACCCGCCGGTCGCAAGCTTTTCTAGCGACGCAGACGAGTTGACGGTTACGTTCAGTGATCGGTCGGTAAACAACCCCGTCGAGTGGCTGTGGTCCTTCGGCGACGGCACAACCTCGACGGCTCGCAACCCAGTGAAGTCTTATGAAGAGGCTGGCACCTACACCGTGACGCTGATTGCGACAAACAGCGCCGGTTCGTCACTGCCATTCGAGGAGACCATCACGGTCGCCGAAATACCCGATGCGGATTTCAGTTTCCGGACGAACGGCCTGACGGTGCAGTTCACCGATGAGAGCGATAACGCCCCAACAGATTGGTCGTGGAACTTTCGCGACGGGGTTACCGTGGCTGACCCGACCCAAAACCCTGTCCATACGTTCCCCGCTGCAGGCACCTACACGGTCACGCTGCGAGCAAGCAACGCCGCAGGAACTGCACGATCCACTCGGCAGGTAACGGTTGCGCTCGCCGCACCCGAAGCGAGCTTCATCTGCGGTGTTTCGAATGGTGGCGTTTCATGTGATGGACAAGCGTCGAGCGGGGCCACAACCTACATCTGGTCTGCACCCGATGCCATTGGAGGAACGACGACGGGTGGCCCTGGGGCAGGAACGCCATTCCCCGCATTCTCGTTTGCGAACGGTGGGCAATTCCCGATCACACTGACCGTGGCAAACGCGGACGGTACGACAGACTCGCTTACTCGGACCGTAAACATTGCCTTGCCGCCGCCGGTGATCTCGTTTATCAACGTGACCTCGAACAACAATGGCAGGGTGAACTTCGTTGCGGCTGCTTCGGGAAATCCAACGGGTTGGTCGTGGAGCCTTCCTTCGGGTGCGACCTTCGTGTCAGGCCAGGGAACTGCGTCGCCAACGATCAATTTCACAAACAATGGCACCCAAACGGTGACTGCAGTGGCATCGAACGCCAATGGAAACTCTGCTCCCGTCGCCGAGACGGTCAACATCATGTTGGCGCCGGTGATTACCAATGTGTCGGCAAACGAAACCTCGGTGGGCGTGGTGCAGCTGAGCGCATCGAGTCAGAACGGTCCAACGAGCTGGACGTGGACAATTCCGGGTGCGAATACACAAACGTCGTCGAGTGCAACGCCCACCTTCACGTTCCCAGCTCAGCCCACGCAGACCATCTACAACGGAACGGTCACCTCGTCGAACAGCGCCGGGGTCTCAAATACGGTCAACTTTGCCGTAACGGTAAGCGCCACCGCTCCGACAACGACAACGACCACGGTGGCGCCGACCACAACGACGACGACGCCGACCACAACGACGACGACGCCGACAACGACGCCGACAACGACGCCGACCACAACGACGACGACGCCGACCACAACGACGACGACGCCGACCACAACGACGCCGACCACAACGACAACGACGCCGACCACAACGACGACAACGACAACGACGCCAACTACGACAACGACTATGCCTACGACAACGACGACGTCGAGCACAACCAGCACAACCAGCACAACCAGCACAACCAGCACAACGACAACGTCGACGCCTACTACGACAACTGGCCCTTAGCGGTCTGGCGGCACGTCCTGCAACGAAGTTCGTTCTACAGGTCAGATAGATGCTGTGCTGGCTGCTTGCTAATCGTCGTCAGCGTCTCGTAGCGCCCGGGACAGCTCGGTATCTAGACTGCAGGACTCCACGGGATGATGGTGCTCGGCTGCCCATGTCGAGGTGAACGGGTCGCTGCCAGCCATCGCGAGCAGGTCACCGCCGATCGACGGGTGCTTGAGATAGAGCCCAATGCGGCGGGTGATGCCCGTTGATCGAACCCAAAGCTCGGCGGTCTCTCGTCCAGCGATCGCCGCAGACATGGTCGCGATCACTCGAAAGAAGGTTCCGAGGTTGGCTTCGATCTTGCCAACATCGTGCAGCAACGCAGCGGCGAGAACTGGACGAGTGGCAGCATCTTCGAGATCATCGTGAACCCGTCGAGCAACGCCGACCGAATGCCGTCGATCCTGGTTGCTCATCTTCTTCCACAATGCGACTTCGCCCTCGAGCAGGTGCGACGTTGCCCAGTCATCGTCAGAAGATGACGGTCCAAGAGGCCACAGCGAAGTCACAAAGCGCTTCGCCAGGTGTGCTGGGCTCCCCATTACGCTGCGCCTGGACGGCCAGTTGCCCGTGGGTGCGCGCTTGTGTAGGCGCGGACGAGGAGGTCGGTGGAGACCTTCGTATACAGCTGGGTGGTCGAGATCGAGCTATGGCCGAGCATTTCCTGCACGGTACGAATGTCGGCGCCGTGGTCCAACATGTGAGTTGCACAGCTGTGGCGAAGTACATGTGGAGTCAGCTTGTCGGAGATTCCTGCGGTGAGGCCGTGCTTGCGAACCACCCCCCAGATTCCTTGCCGGCTTAGCCGTCCTCCGCGATGGTTAAGGAACACCGCCATCTGGTCGTCACGACGTTTCCAGTCCTCGGGAGCAAGCTCGGTTCTACCGCCCGGAGCGAGCCAGTTGCGAAGAGCTTCATCGGCGAGTCGACCGAGGGGAACAAGTCGTTGCTTGTTTCCCTTGCCAGTGACCCGAAGGAGCGCTCCGTCGAGGTCGAGGTCATCGAGACTCAGCCCAACGCACTCACTTATCCTCATTCCAGTGCCGTAGAGCACTTCGAGTAGCGCCCGATCTCGTAGCCCGAAGGCATCGGCTGCGGTAACGGCATCGAGTAAACGCGTGATCTCGTCTTCGCGAAGTGCCTTCGGCAGACCCCTTGGAAGCTTCGCGGGTGCGAGGTCAGCGGTTGGATCGTGAGGAGCAACGCCCTCGGCAAAGAGATAGCGATGCAAGCCGCGGACCGCAGCGAGCGATCGGTTTACCGACGACCGCGCCAAACCTTTTTGCTCCAATTGCGACTTGAACGAAGTGACTTCGCCAGTGGTCGCAGCGCGCACACCTGTAGAGCCAAGGTGCTCCACGTAGCGAGAAAGATCTTGACGATACGCCGAGAGCGTATTCGTCGAACGGCCCTTCTCTACGGTGAGATGGGTGAGAAAGTCCTCGACGTCGAACGGCAGGGTCGTGTTCGCCATAGGAAAACTGTAGTTCGCTGCGGCGATGAGTTCGCCGACCATCTGCGGACGCCTCGTTTTGTGTAGCGGTGTGGTCGCGTACCTCGACGCTACCGACTCGTGAGAACGCCCAAGATTCCAATGATCGTCTTCGCATCGGTGATCTCACCGCTTGCGATCATCTGCTGTGCGTCGACGAGGGGGAGCCGGACGATCTCCATCACTTGTTCTTCGGGGCTGTCGGTGATGTCTCGGTCGACGTCGACGAGGTCGGTGCCGACGAATATGTGGATCTGCTCGTCGCAAAATCCTGCGCTGTTGTGAATCGTGGTGAGATGTTGCATCGTCTCTGCACGCATACCGATCTCTTCGATCAACTCGCGTTGGGCGGTCTCGATCGGTGGCTCGTTCGCGACGTCTCGTAACCCAGCCGGGATTTCGAGCAATAGTGCGTCGAGCGCCGACCGGTACTGGCGAACGAGGATGACGTCATCGTCGATGAGTGGAATCACCGCCACAGCACCGGGGTGGCGAACTACGTCTCGTTCGAACTCGGTGCCGTCGGGTGCGCTGAATCGGCCCTTTGTCACCGTCATGATCCAGCCGTCGTAGACGACCTCTTCGTCAACGAAACGGAAACCAGTTTCGCTCACTGCACCACAGTTGCAGATTCGTCGATCTTCAACAGTTTCGGGTTTCGGCCGTTCTTGCGATCGACCACGGCCTCGATGAAGCTTCGGAACAAGGGGGCGGGCCGGTTGGGGCGGCTCTTGAACTCGGGATGGGCTTGGGTTGCGACCCAGAACGGGTGCGAACGAAGCTCGATGAACTCGACGAGCTGACCATCGGGAGATTCGCCGCTGGCCCAGAAGTCACCGTCATCGAATTTGCTCAGGTAGTTCGAGTTGAACTCATAGCGATGTCGATGACGCTCAGACACCGTGAGTTCGCCGTATGCCTCGGCCACCTTCGATCCAGCGGCGAGCTGGGCGACGTAGGCACCCAACCGCATGGTGCCGCCCTTTTCGGAAACGTCTCGCTGATCTTCCATGAGATGGACGACGGGATGTTTCGTTTGCGGGTCGAACTCGAGCGAGTTAGCCCCTGGGAGACCGAGCACGTTTCGGGCGTAGTCGATGGTCATGACTTGGAGCCCAAGACAAAGGCCGAGGCAGGGGATGTTGTTTTCGCGAGCGTACGCCGCAGCAGCAACTTTGCCCTCGACGCCACGCTCGCCAAATCCGCCGGGGATGACAATCCCATCGAGGTTACGAATTCGCTCGGCGAGGAGCCCTTCGACCTCCTCAGCTTGAATCCAATCGATCTCGACATTGGTGTGGTGATGAATGCCCGAGTGATTCAGCGCCTCGACGACCGAGAGGTAGGCATCGATCAAACTGACGTACTTGCCAATGATTCCGACGCGCACCGTTTGGCTTGCAGAGAAAACCCGGTCCACGAGCGCCTTCCACTCGGTCAGATCGGCATCGGGGACATTGGTCATGCGGAAATGGTTGCAGATAAACGTGTCGAGGCCTTCGTTATGAACGACCAGCGGAATCTCATAAAGACTGTCCGCATCGGCAGCGTTGACCACCCCATCGACCGGAACGTCGCAGAGACGAGAGATCTTGCGCTTCAGCTCATCGGTGATCGGCTCGTCGCTACGACAGACGATGGCATCTGGTTGGATGCCCCGGCTGCGAAGCTCGGTGACCGAGTGCTGGGTTGGCTTGGTCTTTTGTTCGCCCGAAGGCCCAATGAAGGGGACGAGCGTAACGTGAAGGTAGAAGACGTTCTCGGGACCAATATCGAGCCGCAGCTGTCGGATGGCCTCGAGGAACGGAAGGATCTCGATATCGCCGACCGTGCCGCCTACCTCGGTGATGACGACATCGGTATCGTCGTTGGTGAGTTGGCGAATCCGATGTTTGATCTCGTCGGTGATGTGTGGGATGACCTGCACTGTGCGGCCGAGGTAATCGCCCCGGCGCTCGGCGGCGATGACCGACGAATAGATCGAGCCGGTCGTTGCATTGGAACGGCTCGTGAGATTTTCGTCGACGAAACGTTCGTAGTGCCCAAGGTCGAGATCGGTTTCCCCGCCGTCATCGGTCACGAAGACCTCGCCGTGCTCGAACGGATTCATCGTGCCGGGGTCGACGTTGAGGTAGGGGTCGAGCTTTTGCATCGTGACCCGAAGCCCACGAGCTTTCAAGAGCCGGCCGAGCGCCGATGCGGTCAGTCCCTTACCGAGCGAACTCGCCACGCCACCCGTTACAAACACATGCTTAGTCACGGGAGATCACCCTAACTTGCGGACCGGGCGTCCGCGGTGTTCGGCGCGGATTTCGATCGAAATTGCCCGGTTCGAATGATCATCTGGTGGCCGATGTTTCCCATGTGGAAGATGTTGCTTTGAGTAACTCTTCCGCGTGTTCGTTTGCGACGGTGCTGTCGGGCGATCCGCTCAACATGCGGCTGACTTCGACGACGCGTTCATCGTTGGTGAGCACGCGAGCTTGTGAGCTGGTCGAGTGTCCGTCGGTCGATTTCGCGATGACGATGTGTGAGCCGGTGTAGGAGGCGACCTGCGCGAGGTGGGTAATGACAAAGACCTGGCCATCACCGTCGAGGGACGCTAAGGCTCGTCCGACCGCCCGCGCCGTGCCGCCACCAATACCAGCATCGACCTCGTCGAAGACTTGAATCGGCGGGCCTCCGGCGAGCACGAGACGCAATGCGAGCATGGTCCTGCTTAGCTCGCCCCCTGAGGCGCCTTTGCCGATCGGGACCAGCGGAAGCCCAGGGTTCGGGGCGAGCAAGATGGAAACGTTGTCGCCAGCTGCGCCGTCGATGGTGATTCCAACGCGGGCGTTGGTCATCGAGAGATGAGAAAGCTCTTTCTCGATTGCACGAGACAGAGGCTCGGCGCTCTTGCGACGCTGTGCTTCGATCTCAGAGGCAATGGCGCGCTCGTGTTCGATGGCGACGGTTCGTTCTGCGGTGAGCTTGTCGACCTTCGCGCCGTGAGACTCGAGTTCGTCGAGCTGTGTTTGTAAGTCGTGGGTATAGCTGATCACGTCGGTGAACGTCGGGCCGTACTTTCGCCGAAGCTCGACGAGCAACGACAACCGTTCGCGTACTTGTTCGCGGGCTTCGGGGTCATCGACGATACCTTCGGTGATCGAACGAAGTGCAGCGGAAAGGTCGGCGAGTTGATCCTGCATTGCGAGGATCTGATCGAGAACGTCGGCGAATGGGCCATCTCCGTCGAGCAAGCCAGCTGCGCTCGCCAGTGCTTCGGCCGCAGGCCCATCGGGGCTGACGAGTTCGCCCGCCTGTCCGGCAGATTGTTGATGGTCGAGCGCGTGAGCAAGCAGCGATTCGCGCGCTAGCAGCTCGTCGTATTCGGCCGGATCGGTGAGGTTTGCCGCAGTGAGTTCGTCCAGCTGGTAGGTGAGTAGGTCGATACGGCGGGCCCGTTCGGTCTCGTCGCCGCCCAATTCGTCGAGCGCAGCGTCGATTCGGCGAATCTCGGCGCGAGTGGCCAAGAGCGGAGCGATGTCGATCCCGGCGAAGCTGTCGAGCGCCTCTCGTTGGGTAGCTGCTCTGAGCAACGATTGTTGGGCGTGTTGTCCATGCAGATCGACCATCGGCCCAATTCGGTCGGCCAACTCGGTGGCTGTCGCGAGCGACCCATCGAGATAGGCACGCGAACGCCCGTTGGCGGGGATGACGCGCTTTGCGACGACCTCGTTGCCGTCGGCTTCGATAAACCGACCCTCGACCACGGCCTCGTCGCTCCCTCGGCGCACAATGTCTGGTTCGGCTCGAGAGCCCATCAGCAATTGAATCGCACTCACGACCATCGTCTTGCCCGCGCCGGTCTCGCCAGTGACGGCGATCGATCCGCTCGGCAGCAGCAGCGAGATGGACTCGATAACGCCGAGGTTTTCGATACGGAGCTCTTCTAACATCGTCGTCTCGTCCTAGCGGTCGGCAATACCGAGCTTGGATTTGAGAACGGCGAGGTTGTCTCGTGTATCGAAAATGACGAACTTTGCGATTCGTTCCGAACGCGTGCACACGACGGTGTCTCCAGGTTGCATGATCACCACCATATTCCCGTCGTATGACAGGCTCGCTGGGCGATGGCCTTCGACGGTCAATTCGACGAGCGAATCGGGCCCGAGAACAAGGCTGCGATCAAAGAGCATGTGGGGCGAAACTGGTGTAAGTAGCAGGGCGTAATGCGTCGGAAAAACGATCGGGCCGCGCGCCGACATGGAATAGGCCGTGCTGCCGGTCGGTGTGGCGCAGATGAGTCCATCTGCGGGGTAGCTCGTAAAGGGCTTTCCGTCGATCGTCACGCCGATTTTGACGGTGGTATCGCCGGGCGCCCGTTCGACAAGAATTTCGTTCAACGCGTGGACGGTGGTCTCGCCAATCGTGGCCGAGACGAGCATGCGCTCTTCGATCTGGTGGTCGCCGGCGAGGCAGCGCTCGACCGCGGTAGCGAGTTCGTGGGGATCGACCACGGTGAGGTAGCCAAGATCGCCAAAGTTGACCCCGAGAATCTTGACGGAGTGGTCGCCAATGAGATCGACCGTTCGCAGCACGGTGCCGTCTCCGCCGAGGCTGATCGCAAGGTCGAGCCCTTCTGCAAAGGATCCGGGGTCGACAAAGGTCACCGAGGCGACTCTTTCGGTTTCGCCGGACACCATAACGACCTCATGGCCGTCGTTGGTGAGTTGACTTGAGAGTCGTTCCGCTTCGGCGAGCGCGGCGGCATCTGTGCCGTGGAGTACCAATCCAATTCGTGCCATTGGGGGAGAGCCTACTCTTTTGCGCCGCGGTTCTTTAGATGGGCGAGAAACTCGACGTTGCCTTTGCCCCCGACGATGGGCGAGCACGCGAGATCCTCGACAACAACACCGCGTGCGAAGGCTTCGTCGATGAACTCGTGGAGCACGCGCACCCACACGGTTGGATCGCGAATGATTCCCTTTCCTTTGCTGACCTCTTGACGGCCCGCCTCGAACTGTGGCTTGACGAGCACGACAGCCTCGCCGTTTGGGGCGAGCAGGGAGGCGAGGTGGCTGAGTAGACCGGTGGTCGACGTGAACGACAGGTCTGCGACGAGCATCGAGAAACCGGCGGCCCGCGGGTCGTCGTTCTCAAAGTCGGACAGGTTTACCGCTCGAATGTTGCGGTTCTCGGTAACGATGACCCGGTCGTCATCGCGGAGCTTCTCGTGAAGTTGGTTCGTTCCGACGTCGACGGCGACCACCGAAGCAGCCCCGTGCTGCAACAGACAGTCGGTAAAGCCACCGGTCGACGAGCCAACATCGATGCAATGGAGTCCGTCGACAGCAATGTCGAAGTAGTCAAAGGCCCCCTCGAGTTTCCAGCCAGCGCGGCCGACGAATCGCGGCGGTGGCCCTGAGACGATGATTGGTTCTCCGGGAGTGACTTGACGCGCTGGCTTGAGCGCTGGGGCGCCTCCGACCGTCACCCGCTGCGCCCCGATGAGCTCTTGCGCGTGTCCACGCGAATTCGCCAGTCCACGCTTCACGAGTTCGGCGTCGAGCCTTCGTCGCATTGGTTCCTCACTAACGATATTGGGGGTAGGGACTGGTACTCTGGTGTTCACGAAGTGACGGGAACATGCTCACGAAGTGACGGGAACACTTTTGTGCGCCAAACTTATGAACTTAAACGTATATGAGTGGAGACCCCTCACGTGACTACCGTTAGTGCCGTTGAAGACCTCGACGTAGAGGTCAGAACGTACGCAGACCGCTTCCAGCAACTCGTCAATAATGTCGAGCGTGTAATCCATGGCAAGACACGCGAAATCCGCTTGGCATTCCTTTGCATGCTGGCCCAAGGCCACCTTCTTATCGAAGACGTTCCCGGTACGGGCAAGACGTCGCTTGCGCGGGCGCTCGCCGAATCGATCGATGGAACGCTGACCCGTATCCAGTTCACACCCGACCTGTTGCCCTCCGATGTCACCGGTGTGCAGATCTTCAACCAGTCGAACAGCGAGTTCGAGTTTCACCCTGGTGCGGTCTTTGCAAATGTCGTCCTCGCCGACGAGATCAACCGTGCGTCACCAAAGACGCAGTCGTCGCTGCTCGAGGTGATGGAGGAATATCAGGTCACCGTCGATGGCGTTCCTCGTCCGGTACCAAATCCATTTCTCGTGGTCGCGACTCAGAACCCGGTCGAACACGATGGTACGTACTCGCTTCCCGAAGCCCAGATCGACCGTTTCATGATGCGCGTCGCGATTGGCTACCCGAGCGCGGTCGCCGAGATCGACATCATCGACACTGCGCCTGCGGGTCGAACTCGAGTCGATGTCGAGCCAGTTCTCAACACCGAAGAAGTCCGCCAGATGGCCCGAGTGGCCGACATGATTTACATCTCGCCGGCGGTTCGCCAGTACATCGTCAGCATCGTGCGCGCCACACGAGAACTCCCTGAGCTTCGCCTCGGTGTCAGTCCTCGTGGATCGATCGCATTGGGTCGAACCGCACGAGCGCTGGCTGCCGCGAACGGCCGACCGTTCGTGACCGCCGATGATGTGAAAGACCTCACCGAATCGGTGCTCGCACACCGTATGTTGCTGAAGCCCGAAGCCGAGTTTGAAGGAATCGATTCGATCGAGTTGCTCCGCGCGGTTCTCCAAGAGATACCGACGCCCAAAGAACGCGTCGAGCAGTAGGTAGAGGACGACTGATTGCTGTGCTGACGGCTACCGGTAAGACCTTTCTCGCCATCGGCGGCGCTTGTGTCGTCATTGGTGTGCTCCTGGGTTATGCCACCATGCTTGCGCTTGGTATTGCGCTGTTGCTCGCAGTTGTGATTGGCCGCCTTTGGATTATCCAGCGCCCCCGGGTGTCGGCTACTCGTGTCGTTGTCCCCGAGCGAGTTCGATCGGGTCGACCGGCCCGAAGCCAGCTCACGGTTACAAACGCTGGTCGTCGACGCACGACCGGAGGTATTGCACTGGAACGATTCGGCAGCGAGCAGCTGCCGGTTCAGCTGCCGAGTCTCGAACCGAACGAATCGGCAGTTATCACCACCGAGCTTCCGACCAGCCGGCGCGGTGTCTTCACGGTCGGTCCGCTCGATGTCACCCGCGCCGACCCGTTTGGTCTCGTACGTTCTGGAGAGCCCGAGGAGGGGATCGCAAAGCTTTGGGTCCATCCGCTCGTGCATCCGCTCGAACCGTTTCCGAGTGGCGTTGCACGCGACTTGGAGGGTCCAGAGCGAGGTGAGGCCCTCGAAGGTGGCGTGACCTTCCATACGTTGCGCGACTACGTCCGTGGCGATGACCTTCGCCAAATTCATTGGCGATCATCGGCTCGGGTCAACAAATTGATGGTTCGACACAACGTCGATACGCACCAGCCTCGCTCGTTGGTCGTGCTCGATAACCGTGCGGCGTCCTATGACGGCAATGCGTTCGAAGACGCGGTTCGTGCTGCGGCATCGATCGTCGTGGCGTCGATGCGTCGGGGCTTTGAGTTCCGCGTCATCACCACCGATGGGGTGGAGCTGGATCAGCGGATGCCGGCCGGCAAGGTGATGGACCGTCTCGCCGAGGTCGGCCTGGCGTTTGAAGGCTCGATCGAGAGCTCACTCGAACTGGCCCAAGGCGATCTTGGTGGGGTGTCGATGGCGCTCATCACTGGGATCGCGTCACCCGAAGAGCTCGAACATGTCAATCTGTTTAGAGATCGATTCGACGTGTTGACGATCGCACAATTTACTCAAGTCGGCGGGGCGCGTTCCCAAACGGTACGCGATGCAACGGTTATCACTGCCCAAACGAGCGAAGACTTTGCTCGGGCGTGGAACAAGATTACGAGGCCCGCATGAAACAGCAGGTGCTGCTCGGCCAGGCGAGCGCAGCAGGTGTTCTGCTCGCCGTAGCCTCAGCGTTTTACAGTCGAGTATTTAGTGGTCCGGGCTGGATTATCCCGATCATTGCCGGAGCGCTCGTCGCAGGGCTTCTCGCGGTCCTTCTCACGCAGACGTCGCTCAACCGGTTCGTGCGCGGACTTGTGCTCGCGACGTTGGGCATACTCTTTTTGCTGCTCACCGTGCTGTTACCCGGCACGAGCTTTGGAACCTCGAATGAGCTGTTCGATGCCTTTGTCGGCTCGACGATCAACGGCTGGCGTAATGCGCTCGAGGCAACGTTGCCGATCGAGACCTCGATCCCAGAACCGCTCGGCTTTGCAACCGCGCTCGCGTGGATTGCGGGTTCGGTCACCGGCACCGCCATTGGACGTGGCGAAGGTACCGCCGGTGTTCTCGTTCCAGGGCTTGTGCTCGCTGCGCTGTCCCTTCCGCTCGCGGCTCCGAGTGGCGTTGCGTCCTATGTGTTGATCGCGGCGCTCGTCGCCGCTGCGTTGTTGGTCTCGTTGGTACGTGCAGTCCCACAATCAAGACTCGGTCAGGGTACCGATGACCGTGTGACCGAATTCGTCGGAGAACGATTACTTACCGAACGGCTGGTTTCGGGAACGCCGATCCTGATCGGGCTTGCGCTCGCTGTGCCATTTCTCGCTGCGATCTTCCCGTTTGGAGCCGACGACCCATTCGATCCGCGAGAGCTGCGACAAGAACAAGAAGTCACCTCGTCAGCTACCAACCCTCTCTCGGTGATGAAGGCCCAGCGCGAGTCGGGAACGCCCGCCTTCCGGATCGACATTCCAGCGGCGCCTTCGGCCGAGTTCTTCGACCGGGTCACCCTCGTCGCACTCGATCAATACGACGGTGTGAACTGGACGACCAATGCCACCTACAGCGCCACCTCGTCGGACATTCCAGCGATCGAGACAAGTCTCGAAACTATCGAGGTGCGCCAAAATTATGAGCTTCTCGAGACGAACTCGCCGTGGCTGCCAACCGGAAGCTCGGTCACTGCGCTCGTTGGCGACGATATTTGGTACGACGAGGGTTCAGGCACCTTTCTCGACGTGAGCAATGGTGGCCGGAGCAATTATTCGATCCTGTCGACGATCGTGGCGCCATCGACCGAGCAACTTGCGGCGGCATCGGTCAATCTCGACGATCTGACCTTCACCAATACGGGCGTCGACATTCTCGAAGCGTCGCCGATCACGGCATTGTCGACTCAGCTCGAGGGCACGACGCCCTTTGACCGACTCGTATCGCTCGAGGCGTTCATGCGTGAGGAGTTGACGCTAGTGAACGAGGCGTCTTCGGGAACTGCGCTCGGAAGAGTCGATGATTTTCTCATCGATGGCGAGGGGTATCGAGATCAGTTTGTGAGCGCCTTTGCCCTGGCTGCTCGCCAGCAAGGCATTCCAACACGCATCGCTGTTGGCTATCGAATCACCCAAGTAAACGAAGATGGCACCGAGGTGTTCCTCGATACGGTTTCGACCGAACAATACGACGCGTGGCCAGAGGTGCTCTTCGACGAGATTGGCTGGGTCGCCTTTGATCCGATTCCGGCAGTGAGTGGCGAGGCCGGTGTCACCGACGACAACGCGACCGAGATCCCCGAGGGCCAGCCTGCACCGTCGGGTCCAACGCCTACCGAGTCGGATCCAACCGAGGACGACGACCTCGACAACGAAGACGACACGCCGGTGAGCGCCACGGTTCGGGTCCTCATCGTGTCGGGTACGTTCCTCATCGTCTTCCCGATTCTGCTTGCCGTGCTTATCATCGTGGCCAAGCTGGCTCGCCGTCGTCACCGAGAGAACTTGCTCGATCCGGGCGAGCGGGTGCTCGCTGGCTGGCAGGAATCAAAGGACCGCCTACTCGAAGCCGGTGTCGAGATTCGTCCCGACATGACCGTCAAAGAAATCGTGTCGACGTCGAGGCGTGAACTTGGAGTGCATGCATCGTCGTCGCTCAGCGCGCTCGCGCCGTACGTCACGACGACGATTTACGCCGATATCGAACCAGACGACGTGATGGCCGACAACGTGTGGCGCGAGGTCGACTCGTTCGATCGCCAGCTGGGCGAGACGAGGAGCCGAGGTCAGAACCTGAAGGCTCGCGTCGATCCACGTCCCCTCCTCGAAAAAGTCTAGGTACCGGCTCAGCCCTGGCGGGCTTCCCCGGACCCGAGTTTCTCGCCTGCGGCTCCAAACATCGGTCGCATTTTGACTCTTCCCGAGGGCTTGCTTGTACGCGGCGAAAAACGCTCCTAGCGTCTCGGACCGCAGTTCACCTGCGGCTCCAAACGTCGGCCGGTTCTACGTCTTACCTAAAGCCTGCTTGTACGCAGTGAGGACGCGGTTTCGTGCAAATTTGTGATCGACGATTGGCTCGGGGTACGTGTCGCCCAAGATGACCCCGTTCGTTGCGAGGTCGAGTGGTGCAGCGGTCCACGGTGCGTGAATGGTCTTTGCATCGAGTCCGCGAAGCTCGGGAATCCATTGTTTGATGTAGGTGCCGTCTTTGTCGAATTTCTCGCTCTGACCAATGGGGTTGAAGACCCGAAAGTATGGGGCGGCGTCGGTGCCCGTTCCGGCTACC
>CALHXU010000202.1 GCA_938040365.1 uncultured Acidimicrobiales bacterium | reverse complement strand
GCCTTTATCTCGGCTTTATGTGTCTTTATGTCGGCTTTAACTGTTGAGAAACCGAGGGTTTAGAGGCTCTGCGCCAAACGCTGAACATCTGAAGATGACAGCAACGGGCTTACGACAACAACCGGAGCGTCGATTTCGGGGACCGGAACGGTAGATATGACAATATTGAAATCTGACGTGTCATGCTGCTCATATTCGGCTGCGGAGAGCACTTGCACGAGCGAGAGCTCAGGAAACTCGGCCTGTAAACGCGATACCAAAACCCATGCCGTTGCCATGCCGCTCGGGCACACGACCATCGCCCGACGGCGAGGCCGTAGATTTGCTCGTTCCATCGCGCCACAGAGATACATCGTGATAAAGCCGAGTTCGTCCTCATTGACCACCGTGCCGGTGTACTCCTCGATCATCGGACCGGCCTTGGTTACGACTCGTTGAATGTCGGGATACCGATCGGCAACCTCACTCGCGAGCGGGTTGTGCACGGGAAGCCCATAACTCAGCCGAACCGATAAGCGGGCAAAGTGCGCTGAAAGACTCCGTCGGAGCAGGGCATCGCCGAGCAGGCTCTGATGCAGCTCTTCGGTAGCCATAACCAAAAGGTCATCGACGAGCGACTCAGTATCACTACTCGTTACCGAATCCTGGGTTAGCGCATCGAATCCCAACAGGTACTCGGCGAGGCCGGCGATTTCATGATCGTTCAACTCGGGCCGGCCAGCATTGCTCAGCGAATCAGCGAGCTTGCGTACCGTGTCAGAGGCGGGATGCTCAATGAGCGACCGGTAATGGCCGGGCTCGAGCACGATCCCCTGACCTTGAGCAACCCGTGCCTCGGTGATTGCGAGATAGAGCGTGTAGACAAGTTCGCTATTGCCAGAAGCAAGCCGTGGTCGAAGCGGCGATTTCGCAATCGCCTGGGCGCAGTCATAGATCGACAGCGATGCAAACCGGTCTTGGAGACCTGCCGGCACCCGAACACGAATCAGGTTGGCATCGGCAAACGACGTGGTGACCAATTCGTCGAGAACGTCCGCTGGGACAGCCTCGAGAAAGAGTTGGACGAGCGCTCTACGAACCCGTTGCTCTGATCCGACGAGGGCGATGCCCTTACCGGACTTTCGAACCACGGGGAGTCCCATTCGTTCAAGCCATGGCTCGCAGCGACGGAGGTCGCGCCGGGCAGAAGTTTTTGAGACCTCGAGGTCCTCGTGCAATCGGTCGAGCGCAATCGTTCCCGGATGATTCCACAGCAAAGCATCGAGAAGCAGATGCTCTCGCTCATCGGGGGCATAGACCCGCGGTGTCGTCGATCTCTCGTCCAAGTCGGCGTAGATGCGTTGTTCCACTTCCTCGGAGGCCTCGATCACGAGCCCCGTACCTCGCTGGCGCACCAAGGTCGCGCCTAGCGACTCGAGGTAGTTTTCTGCAGCCGACAGACGGTACCGGACGGCCCGCTCGGTCAACACGAGGTCGTTCGCGAGGTCAGAGGTGCTTCGAGGCTCGTCTTGGGCCATTAGCCAGCGGACGATCCGCGTCACCCGGCTATCGAGCGGAGCACTCACGGTTTGACCACGTGTGGTCCAAGCTGTTCGCGCACTTCCTGAGCAGATTCGGCGCGTGCGATGACACTTTGGACCTCGTCACGAATGGATTGATCCTGCGCGGCGAGCGTCGCCTTGATCAGGTTTACCGAGTTTGCCGATACCGACAGTTTGGTGATGCCCACCGTTGCAAAGATGACGGCGGCGAGCGGGTCCTCGGCTGCGAGACCACAGACCGACGTTTTGATGCCCTTTGCATTTCCGGCTTCAGCCACCATCTGGCAGAGGCGGATCACCGACGGGTGGAGCGGATCGTGAAGACCTGCGAGCGAGCCGAGCATTCGATCGGCCGCCATCGTGTACTGGGTGAGGTCGTTGGTCCCGATGGAGAAGAAGTCGACGTGTTCAGCAAACCGGTGTGCGTTGAGCGCGACCGATGGAACTTCGACCATGACGCCAAGTTCAATGTCTCCCATTTCGACGTTTTCACTATCGAGCTTCGCGCGTTGGGCCACGACGCGCGATTTGACCGAAAGGAACTCCTCGACCGTTGCGATCATCGGAATCATCAGCGAGACCTTGCCGAACGCCGACGCTCGTAGCGCCGCACGAATTTGTCCATCGATGAGATCGGGGAACAGGTCATAGATGCGGACGCCACGGATGCCGAGGAACGGATTTTCCTCTTCGTCCATGTTGAGATACTCGGCTGGCTTATCGCCGCCGATGTCGAAGGTCCGGATTACGACCGTTTCTTCCCACGCTTCCGCGGCTGCCTTGTATGCCTCGAATTGTTGTTCTTCGGTCGGCGGCTTTGGAACGTCGAGAAACAAAAACTCGGTTCGATACAGACCAACACCGTCAGACTTTTCTTCGACGGCTTTTGCAATATCGCTGGTCCCCGCAATGTTTGCCGGCACCTCGATCGGCGTGTCGCCGAAGCTCGCCTTTAGGCCGGTGACTTCGTCGAGTCGAAGTTGTAGTGATGCGCGCGCTGCTGCGGCCTGCTCAAATACCTGCTTCACGTCGGCGGTCGGATCAGCAGCGAACGCTCCAGCACCGCCGTCGAGACACGCCGTCGTTGGCGCGACTTCGAGAAGGTTGGCTACCCCGACAACCGCTGGCACGCCGAGCGATCGAGCGATGATCGCAACGTGGCTGGTCGCCCCACCGGTTTCGGTCGCAAACCCCAACACCAGGTTGGCGTCGAGGCCAGCGGTTTCTGCGGCGGTCAGCTCGTGGGCGATGAGGATACTCGGCTCGGTGATGGTGAGACCTTCGGAATCGACTCCTGCGAGATCTCGCTTGATGGCTTGCATGACCTCGCCAATGTCGGCAGCGCGGGCGGCAAGGTAGGGGTCTGGTAGCGATGCGAGGAGCGCGGCGAGGCCTTCGGCTGCAGCGTCGAACGCGTCGGCCGGGGCGAGCCCGGCATCGAGCTGCTCGGAGACTGCGTCGGCGATCATGGGGTCTTCAGCCATAAGGCTCTGCGCGTTGAGAACGTCAGCGGCATCGTCGCGCCCAGCTTCCCTAGTCTGGGTGGAGAGTTCCTTGAGCTTTGCCGACACCCGTGCGGCGGAGGCACCGATCGACTCGATCGGATTCGCAAGATCGGTGAGTTCGACTTCTTCGACACTCACGGCCACAACCGGGCCAATGGCGACGCCAGGTGAAGCTCCGACCCCATCGATCAACGACCCTTTGATTGCGTCGTAGGCACTATGCATTGAGATTCCTCCCTAAAACTCGAAAGATTGAAGCGCCGCTGATCAGCGTCATGCTCCCCGTGACGGACAATCCGAGAATACCGAGCGCGATGCCGAGCAGCGAGGGCGAACCGTCTTCAAGACCCACCCCGAAACCCAGTGCCCCAAAGAGATTGAAGACAAAGAACAATCCCGCAATAGCGAAGAGTCCAAGCCGCTTTCCCTGGCCGAGGCGAATGCTCGTGCCGAGCGCTTTCAGTCCGTTGATCTCTCGACCATCGGCGATCACGTAGGCGTAGAAGGCATAGAGCAAGACGACGAGGATCGAAGGAAGCCCGCGCAGATAACGCAACCCGAACCCGATACCAGCCCAAATCCAGAAGGTCGCAAGTGCGTGGTGCAGCAGCTTCGGGAAGTCGATCAGAGGCGCCATGACGTTGATCTCTTTTTCGTCGACGATGTCGAGCGCGTACTTGAACCAGGGTGCAGCCACGATTCCCGCTGGTATCGCCGCGACCAACAGAAGGCCGACCCAGATCAGCGAGTCGAGCACGCCGATCGAGTCGATGGCACCCGAGTCGACTTGGCCTTGGAGGTCGGACTGAAAGTTGGTCCATGGCCGCGAGAGCAGACCGAAGATTGCGAGTACTGGAATCCCGGCGAGGGTCATGATGACCGCATTAGGAAAGTAGCCCCGCACGCCCGTCAAGAAGACTTCGCCAATACCAATACCGAAGCCGCCCTTGGCCTGCTTGGGAGTGGGTGAGTTGGCCTTCTTCTTTGCGTTTCCGTCTTGCGGCTTTTTCTTGCCTGACGATTTTCCACTCATTCGTGTCCTACTGGAAGGTTGCGATCGATGGTGTCGCTCAACGTAACTGCGGCACGGTCTTCTGCAGTAGCCGGAGCAAAAGACGTTGAGTTCGAACGAACCGCAGCGCGTCCAAATGCAAGACCCTCGGCGAGCGCCGCCCGACCCACACCG
>CALHXU010000201.1 GCA_938040365.1 uncultured Acidimicrobiales bacterium | reverse complement strand
AATCACACTAGTTCGATGCGGGCCATAGGTGCGTTGTCACCTGAGCGTGGACCGAGCTTCATGATTCGGGTGTAACCACCTGGTCGATCGACGTATCGAGGACCGACCTCGTCGAACAACTTGGAAGCCATCTCACGATCGCCCAAGAACTTCATGACCTGACGGTGATTATGCACGCCGCCCTTCTTGGCCTTGGTGATCATCTTTTCTGCGATGGGACGCATGGCTTTCGCCTTTGCCTCGGTCGTAGTGATTCCCTCGGCTGCGATCAACGACGCAACGAGGTTGGCCATCATGGCCTTTTGGTGTGAGGCGCTGCCGCCAAAGCGGGGGCCTTTTCGGGGAGTTGCAACCATGGTTAGTCCCTCGTGCGCAGGGAAAGACCGCGCTCATCGAGCTTCTCGATGACTTCGTCGAGGGACTTCTGTCCAAAGTTGGTAATTGCGAGCAGATCGTCCTCGGTCTTTTCGAGGAGCTCGCCAACGCTGTTGACCTGCGCACGCTTGAGGCAGTTTCGCGGACGCTCGGAAAGATCGAGATCCTCGATTGGCTTCTCAAGGTCTGGCGAGCCAGCGACAACCGGGCTCATCTCGCCCAATTCGAGACCCTGCGGCTCATCGCTCATCTCTTCGACGAGCTGCACGAGGGTACGCAGCGTTGCACCGGCCGAAGCAAGTGCATCACGGGGAGAAATCGAACCATCGGTGACGATGTCGAGCTCGACCAAGTCAAGGTCGGCCTGCTGGTCGACACGGGTTGGCGAAACGTCGAACGCAACGCGACGTACCGGGCTGTAGATCGAATCGACCGGAATCACACCGATGGTGTCGGTCTGATTGTTGCGATCGGCACTTACATAACCCGCACCCTGATCGACAGTGATGTCGATCGCAAGGTGACCCTTGGCGTTAAGCGTTGCCAATGGGAGGTCGCCATTCAAGACCTCGACGTCGGCGTGTGGGTGAATGTCGGATGCAACAACGTCGCGTGGACCACGAACGTCGAGACGCAACGTGACCGGCTCGTCGGAGTGCACCTGGAGAACAATGTCTTTCAGGTTCAAGATGATGTCGGTGACATCCTCGGCAACACCTGGGATGGTGTCGAACTCGTGCAATGCGTCGTCAAAACGCACTTGGGTGATCGCTGCGCCGGGGATGGAAGAGAGCAACGTACGACGAAGCGATGCGCCGATCGTGTGGCCAAGACCTCGTTCGAGGGGCCCGATCGCAAATCGCTGCGTGTTGTTCTCTTCTTCTCCGATCGCTTCGACCGTCGGACGCTGAATAACCAGCATGTGTTCTCCTCGGAACTTCGAAGACGACCCCCGAGCCAGAAACCCGGGGCGTTACTTACTTTTGGTGGATGGTGCGTGGAAGCATAACGGGTGGGCTTTCGCCCTGAGGAGACCCGTGTGCTTCCGGCACAGGCACCTCAGCTCCCTTTGGGAACTTACTTACTGTAGAGCTCGACGATCAGCTGCTCGCGGACTGGAACATCGATGTGTTCGCGGAGCGGCAACTGGTGCACGACGGACTCGTACTTGTCAGAACCGGCGTCGATCCATGCAGGGCGGCTGCGGTCGAGGACGTCGATGTTCCACTGGAGCGTGACGCCGTTGCGGGCCTTTGCTCGGATGCTGACCTTGTCGCCTTGGCGAACGCGGTAGCTAGGAATGTTGACGCGCTTTCCGTTGACCTCGATGTGGCCATGGTTGACGAACTGTCGCGCCTGTGGGCGGGTCGCTGCCCAACCCGAGCGGTACACAACGTTGTCGAGACGCAGTTCGAGGTAACGAAGCATGTTCTCACCGGTGACGCCGGTGCGACGGCTTGCTTCGTCGTAGAGGTTGCGGAACTGACGCTCGCTCAGGCCATAGGTGAAGCGTGCTTTCTGCTTCTCCTGGAGCTGAACGAGGTATTCGCTGACGTTTCCGCGGCGACGGGTCTGACCGTGATCGCCTGGTGGGTATGGGCGCTTGTCGAGAGCGATGGTCTCGCCCTTCGTGCCCCAAATGTTGGTTCCGAGGCGACGAGATACTCGTGCCTTTGGTCCGGTGTAACGAGACATGTGTCAGACCCTCCGACGTTTCGCTGGACGGCAGCCGTTATGTGGAACGGGCGTGACGTCTTTGATTCCAGTGACTTCGATACCGGTGTTGGTTATCGAACGAATTGCGGTCTCACGACCAGAGCCCGGGCCACGAACGACTACATCGACACGGCGAACGCCGTGCTCCATGGCGCGTCGTGCAGCCTGCTCGGCAGCCATCTGCGCTGCATATGGCGTGGACTTACGAGAGCCCTTGAAGCCGACGTTTCCTGCAGACGCCCACGACAACGCATTGCCGTCTTGGTCGGTGAAGGTGATGATCGTGTTGTTGAAGGAGCTCTTGATGTGCGCAACGCCGTGGGTGACGTTCTTTGACTGTTTCCGCTTCTTGCGCGGAGCCGGGGTCGCCATTAGTCCTTCTTCTTTCCTGCAACGGTCTTCTTTGGACCTTTGCGAGTACGAGCGTTGGTGTGCGTGCGCTGGCCACGAACGGGAAGTCCACGGCGGTGACGGAGGCCTTGGTATGAACCAATCTCCATCTTGCGCTTGATGTCCTGGCTGGTCTGGCGACGCAAGTCACCCTCGACCTTCAGGTTCTCCTCGATGTAGGCGCGAATTTGTGCGACCTCGGTATCGGTGAGATCTCGAACTCGAGTCGTTGGCTCGATCGTGAGCGACTCGAGGAGTTCTTTGCTGGTGGTGTGCCCGATACCAAAGATGTAGGTCAGGCTGACCTGCACCTGCTTCTCGCGTGGGATATCGACGCCGGAAATACGTGCCATTGACGCTAACCCTGCCTCTGCTTGTGTCGGGGATTCGTGCAGATCACCATGACGCGCCCATGGCGCTTAATGACCCTGCAGTTATCACACATTGTTTTGACGCTTGCGCGAACTTTCATGTTCAGCGTCCTTTCGAAGTTGTTCCTCGACGCAGCGCCGAGGGATTACGATGTTTTGGGGTTCCTATCCGCTACTTGTAGCGGTAGGTGATCCGACCTCGTTCGAGGTCGTACGGAGTGAGCTCTACCTGGACGCGATCGCCTGGCAGGATTCGGATGTAATGCATACGCATTTTGCCCGAGATATGTGCCAGAACTTTATGGCCATTTTCGAGTTCGACCCGAAACATGGCGTTGGGAAGGGGCTCGGTAACGGTCCCTTCCAATACGATTGCGTCTTCTTTTGGCTTTGCCAGGGGAACTTCCTCCTAATAGTGCGTATCTGACCACAAAACACTTGCGTGCTAGGGCCAGCGGTTAACGCTAGCGGACGCGCGAGATACAGCCAACTACGCGCGGAGAAATCAGCAAAATGAACGCGACGGGGATTCGCGGTCTAAATCGCCGCGAAACACCGAGAAACAGTCCATACCCACTAATTCAGTACGGTCAAACGTGTAATGGAACCGGACAACTGTGCCGGATGGAACATGGTTGCGCTCGCCTGCCATAGTCTCGCACAATGCAGATCTTGTCGGTTGACGAGTTCACGCGCCATGCAGAGTCTGCGTTGGCCGATCTCGGTCCAGAAATCCAGGCCATGATGGAAAATGTCGTGATCGTGGTCGAAGACCGAAACGACGAAGAGCCCGACATTCTCGGACTCTATGAGGGACTGCCGTTGACCGAGCGCGATGGTTATGGCCTGCTCGATCTTCCCGACAAGATCTCGATCTATCGGCTTCCCCTATGCGAGATGGCCACGGACCGAGACGACCTTATCTCCGAGATCCGTATCACCGTCATCCACGAGATTGCCCACCACTTTGGTATCGACGACGATCAACTCCACGAAATGGGCTGGGGCTAGAACGGTACTTCGGGGTCAGACCCTCCCTTACCGTTCTGCCAACCAGTCGAACCCAAGGAGTTCCAACGCCTGCTGAGCCAAAGTCCATTCGGGAGAGCTGGCCGGCCGTTGGTTCATGCGCCCCACCGAGGATGCCACTGTCTGCGCTCCAGAGAATCCGTACCAGTTCGCAAGCTGCTCGAGCGAGCATCTAGTTACTGTGTGTGCGATGTACACAGCTGCGCTTCGGGCACTGTTGCGCCTGCCGCGAACGCCGCGTAGCAGCTCACCAATCTCAACACCAGCGATCGAACAGACGGCAAGATCGATATCGACAAGGTCGACGGCATCTACGCCAGCAGTCAGCGCGCTACCGCTGTCAGCATCTCCGAGGTGCCGAACGCGCGCAACGAACGCATCGGTGCCGAGAACCACATCGGCGCTGTGGGGCAAGCGGTATAGCCCAGCGACCGCGGAATCAATCTCACCGGTCTGCACAAATCGCAGGAACTCGACTCGATCTTCAAAGAACGCAAGGGTCGATGATGTTTCGAGCCAGGCAGGCTGTAGATCCTTTCCGGCGTAGGCCCGCAAACTTGACCAGCGGTAGTCGAGAATGTTCTCGCTCGACACAAGCCCAGCCTTAACAGGATTGTTGTGCACGTAGCTCGAGAGGTGCTGCAGATAGCGTTCGCTATCGACAAGAACCGAGTGAAACCGGCCACGGAAGAGCGCTCCATCTCGACCGTGATGATGGTTGAACTGCTGGGTGTACGACCGCCCGATGAACTGCATCGCAGCGCTCATATTTCCCCGCACTGACCGAATCACCAGGTGATAGTGATTTGGCATCAAACACCATGCCAGTATCTCGAACTCAAAGCGAGCTGCTGCCTTTACCAAGATTCTGACGAAGAGGCGCCGATCGTCGTCATTGCGAAATGTCAATTGGTGATCGGCACCACGGTTCATGACATGGTGAACCGCTCCCGGGTAGTCGAATCGAGGCTTTCGTGCCATCGCTGCTTCCTTACATAGCGTTCTTAGGAAGGGCGAAGCCACAACGAGAGCCGATCTCGATCGGTGGTTGTAAAGATACCGAGAGACCCTGACAGTCTTGGACGGGAGAACGGTAAGAGAGGGTCTGACTGTGAGTGTGTTGGTGGCTGGTCTTTGGGTCGGCTTGGCTGGTGTTGGTGTTCTTCGTGACTCGTGGTCTGACCGACCGTTCATTTTTGGATGTGTCTTACCGGGGATTTGTCCGTTGAGCACTGGTGCC
>CALHXU010000200.1 GCA_938040365.1 uncultured Acidimicrobiales bacterium | reverse complement strand
GAAGACACCGCATCTGGCTTTGCCTCGCTCGGCCTCGGGCACCGACTGCTCGCAACCCTCGACTCGCTCGGGTACCAAGAGCCAACGCCGATCCAAGCCGAGGCAATTCCCCACCTCCTCTCGGGCGTCGACCTTCTTGGTCAGGCCGCGACCGGAACCGGCAAGACCGCTGCGTTCGCCCTTCCGACGATCGAACACATCGTCACCGGCGGAAAGCCGAAGCTGCAGGTGCTCGTGCTCACGCCAACCCGCGAGCTCGCCATGCAGGTCAGCGAAGCAATGACCGACTACGGCAAGAGCTCGAACGTCAAGGTCACAACGGTCTATGGAGGCCAGCCAATCGGACGCCAGCTCGACGCTCTGCGTCGCGGCGTCCACGTCGTCGTCGCGACTCCTGGGCGAGCGATCGATCACTTAAAGCGCGGCTCGCTCGATCTCGACAATGTTTCGACCGTCATCCTCGACGAAGCCGACGAGATGCTCGACATGGGCTTCACCGAAGACATCGAACTGATCTTGGAGAACACGCCTCCCGACCGTCAGACGGTCATGTTCTCAGCAACGATGCCGCCCCGCATTCATTCGATCGCAAAACGGCATCAGCGAGACCCGGTGATGGTCAAGATCAAGTCGGAGGACCGCGGTAAGCAACACGAACTTATCGACCAGCAGGTTTATGTAGTTCACCGCAACCAGAAAGCCGCAGCGCTCGGACGAATCCTCGACCTCGAAAACCCAACGTCGGCCATCGTCTTTTGCAAAACCCGCACCGACGTCGACGAACTCACCGTCACCATGTCGGCACGTGGCTACCGAGCGGAGGCGCTTCACGGCGGCATGGACCAGGCGCAACGCGACCGGGTCATGGCCCGTTTGCGCGAGGGCACCGCCGAGCTGCTTATCGCTACCGATGTGGCCGCCCGCGGTCTCGACGTCGACACGCTCACCCATGTCGTGAACTACGACATCCCGACCGCTCCCGAGAGTTACGTGCACCGAATTGGACGCGTGGGCCGTGCCGGGCGTCGGGGCGTTGCGATCACCCTTGCAAGCCCTCGCCAGCGCCGGCTGCTCAGCAACATCGAGCGCCTCACCAAGCAAAAGATTGACGTTCACAAGGTTCCGACAGCGGCCGACCTACGTCAGCGCCAAATCGAAACCACGACCGCAGCACTTCGCGAGGCGTTGTCCGCCGACGAACTCGAGGATTTCCAGCAGGTGCTCCACGGTCTCAAGGGTGAGGCATCTGATCGTGACATCGCCCTCGCTGCACTCATGCTCGCCCACAAAGCAACCCATTCTGCGGCCGACGAAGCCGACATTGCCGACGCTTCGAAAGAGTTCGGCAACGACGACTACGGGAAGAAAGGTCAACGCGGCGACCGGGGCCGTGACCGCAACCGCGACGGCCGGGGCAAAAAGAACTTCGACCGCAACGGCTCGAACGGTTCACCACGTCAACCCGACCCGAACACCGGTTATGTCTACATCGGGGTTGGCGCCCGCGGCGGCGTTCGTCCGGGCGATCTCGTCGGCGCAATCGCGAACGAGACCAACCTGTCGGGCCGACAGATTGGCCCGATCCGGATCTCGGATCATTATTCGGTTGTGGGCGTCCCCGATAAGTCGGTCGACGACGTGATTCACGCCATCAAGAAGTCGACGGTCAAGGGCAAGAAGGCCAAGGCCCGCCGCTACACCGACTGAACAACACGATCTGTTGGCGTACGCTGTCGGGGTGACTGAACGCGTGTGTGTTTTCATCGATGGCCAAAACCTTTTCAAAGGTCTGAACAAACGGTTTAAGGGTCGTATACATCCGCTTCTGCTCGCTCGCGAACTCGCCGGCGAACGAACCCTCGTCGATACCCGTTACTACTCCGGAATCCACGACAAAGCGGTCAACGAGTCGATGTTCGAACTCGTTTCTCGGCGCCACGCGCTCATTGCACAGACCGGCGTTGGCGTTACCGAACGCACGCTTCGATATAGCTGGGAATGGAAGGTCGACGACGACTTGCCGCCACCCTGGTACGACGAAGCCCCCAAGAAACAGACGGCGAAGGTCAAGAAGTGGCGGAGGGCTCGAGAGAAGGGCATCGACGTCGCGCTCGCGCTCGACGCAGTCTCGGCCGCGCTGACCGACCAGTGCGACGTGGTCATCATCGTGTCGAGGGACCGTGACTTGATGGAGATTGCGAAGGAGATCCACGAACGCTGCGACGGCGAAAACGGCGGTTGTGCCCAAGTCGAGGTGGCCTATGTGTCGGAACGTCGGGGCGACGAGACCAACCTCGCAAGCTACGACGAGCAACACGAGATCACCGAGGCGATGTTCACTCGCAGTCGCGACAACTTCGACTACCGCGAACCGCTTGACGAAGCCGAAGTCGCTGCCTTTCTCACTTCGTTGGGCGCGTAGCGAGACACGGCGCGCTGGCGTTTACCAGGACGGATCGAAGGTCACCCACGGCTTGTAGCTGTTCGGTGTCTCGGGCAGCGCGAAGCCGTTCTCGGCCACTGCGGAGCGGTACCAATCGGCGCTCTTCTTCGGTCTGCGCTCCATGGTCTCGTAATCGACCTCGACGATGCCGAATGTTGGGCCGTACCCCCACGCCCATTCGAAGTTGTCGAAGAGCGACCACACGAGATATCCCTCGATCGGACAACCCGCCTCGATCGCCCGTTGCACCTCGGTGAGGTGGTCGCGAATAAACCCGAGTCGGTCATCGTCGACCACCTGGCCATTCTCACGAACATCGTCGGGCATAGGGCAACCGTTTTCGGTGATCATGTAGGCACCGAAGTCGTACTCGCTATACAGCCATCGAAGAAGGCGACCGAGCGACGGTGGGTGCAATTCCCAGCCCATCGTGTTGACGGGCGTGTCGTCTGGCTTCACAGTGTCCTCGGCCCCAACGATCGCGCGCGTGTAGTAATTAACGCCCAACAGGTCGATCGGGGCGCTGATGATGTCGAGGTCGCCATCTCGAACCTCTGATTGGTCCCAGTTGTAGAACTCGGCGGTCTCAACCGGGTAGCCGCGACCGGCGAGCGGGTCGATGTACCAACGGTTCTCGATGTTTGCGACATGGGTCGCAGCGTCGACATCGGCGGGATCGTCTGACGCTGCCTCCACCGGCGTGAAGTTAAGCACGATGGCGAGGCGCGCGT
>CALHXU010000199.1 GCA_938040365.1 uncultured Acidimicrobiales bacterium | reverse complement strand
GGAAGGTTGCGATCGATGGTGTCGCTCAACGTAACTGCGGCACGGTCTTCTGCAGTAGCCGGAGCAAAAGACGTTGAGTTCGAACGAACCGCAGCGCGTCCAAATGCAAGACCCTCGGCGAGCGCCGCCCGACCCACACCGCCACCGGCGAGAAATCCAGCAAGGAAGCCGTCCCCTGCACCGACGGTGTTGTTGACGTCGTTGGTTGGCGCAACTCCGTGCACGACCCCTTCGGCATCGACGAGGACCGCCCCCGATGACCCGAGGCTGACGACGACTCCGCCGACGCCTCCGTCGCGAACTTCGACAGCGGCATCGACGACGTCTCCGAGCGTGAGCAGTTCTCGTCCGACGAGCTCAGCGAGCTCGTCACGATTTGGTTTGATAAGAGCGACGTTTCCTTCGACTGCGGCTGCGAGTGCTGGGCCGCTCGCATCGATCGCCATCTTTACCCCCGCCTGCTTTCCAACCTCGTCGAGCGAACGGTAGAAGTCCGGACTCAAACCCGGCGGCAGGCTTCCACATCCGACGAGCCAGTCGGCGGAGGTGGCGAGACCACCAACGGCGGACAGCAGCTGTTCTTCTTCGTTTGCCCCGAAGGTGTCGCCGGACTCGTTGATCTTTGTGGTTCGACCATCCTCATCGAGAACGGTGATGTTGGTTCTTACCGACGTTCCGGTATCGACCGGGTGCCAGGTGAACCCTTCGACCGACTCTGAATGCTCGGCCATCCTTGCTGCGTCGTCAGGCTTCGCCGGAAACAGGCACGTGCTGGAAACACCGGCCATTGCGAGCGCACGCGACACGTTGATGCCTTTACCCGCGCCTTCCACCGTGACCGAGGTAGCCCGGTTCACCATGCCAACCTCGAACGACCCGGTATGCATCGTCCGATCAAAGCTCGGATTCGGCGTAACGGTAAGGATCATGCTCCGACAATAGAAGGTCTACAAATACATAGCCATTGCAGGTGCATTGACTCAGCGTTCTACCGACCGATTTGGGGTCTGACCCCAAATCCGCCGGTAAATGTGAACGATCACCGCCTCGCGAGCTGCAACAAAATCAACACCGTCTCCGACGCACCGCCTCCGTGGCGCCTGAACGATCCCCGAAGGGGAGGACGGAGTAGTTGAACTTCGGCATCAAAATCAGCGGCGGAGCCGCTGATGCCGAAGATCAACTACGAATGATATTTCTCGAAGAGGAGCTGTTCGGCTTCGTTGGTCCATGTGTTGTTGGGACCGAGCAGGGCGCCGATATCGGGGTGCTTTTCGGCGAGTTCGTCGAGACCGGTCAGTTCGAGGCCGACGAGTTGGGGGAAGATCATGACCTTGCCGGCATAGTCGCCGTCCATGAGCGATTGCACACCGGCTTGACCAGCTTCGATTCCGCCTACTGCGGCGAGGTTGTGGCTGGGGGTCAGCGAGCCTTCGACGGTGCTCGAAATGACCGATTCTTGATCGGCGATCGATGACCCGGAGGTTCCGGTGAACTGGGCGTTATGGAGGTAGACGTTGCTGAGGTTGAGTGGGGCCATCGTTCCGTTGAGGACACCGGCGAAGAGCACGAGCATGCCGTCATCACCCATCATCTTGGCGGACTCGCCCATGAGTGGGCCCGAGGGAACCGAGACGATCACATCGTCGGCGCCGGTGCCACCGGACTCTTCGGCAATGAGTGCATCGACGGCGTCTTGGCCCTCACCGGAGTTGAAGATGATGAGTTTTTTACCAACAGCTTCTGCCATTGGGCCGAGCATCGTTTCTGCTCGGTCCATCCGTTCTTGGTCGAGGTCGAGACCAATGATGGTCGCTGGACCGTTCTCCATTTCGATGGCGCGCTGCATGTGCATCTGGCCCATTGGGCCGCCGGCGCCGACGACGACGGTAACGCCTCCGGGAACGAGGTCGGCGCGGTTTCGCTCCTCGCCCCACGCCGCCGAGATGTCGTTCGACGTGGTACCGAGGTAGGCGGTGTAGTGGTAGTGCAAGCGGCCGACGTCGGTTTGGGGATAGCCGTCGAGCGGTTCGGTTCCGACCATGGTCATGGTGCCGCGGAACGCGATGGTCTTGGCGACTTCTTCGATGAGCGCAGCACTGGTCTGGCCGAGAACGAAGATGTCATCAAAGCCTGTCTCGCCGGTGTGGTTCGCAGACTTTTCGGCGACGTTTTCGGGCGTAATACCATCGTCGACGATGACGGTCGAACCTTCGCCTCGCGCCTCTTCGATCCAGTTGGCGACGGTTTCTGACACATTCGACAAGACGATGGTCGTCGGGTTTCCAATGCCTTGACTGCTCGTGTATTCGACGGTGTCATCGGGCGAGCCAATCACCCACATCGTGCCCCCGTCCATTGGGGAGAGACGGCGGCGCTGGGTGTAGGCGCCGACGACGCAGGCCCACGGTTCGGACAGCGCGGCGCCCGCGTAACTGATCGAGTCATCGACCGGGATTACATAAGCGCCATCGTCGGCGTTGAGTACCTCGGGGCCGATCGTGTGGTACTGGATGAGACCACCGGGGATCGTGTAGCCGTATGCGGTGCTCTTGCCTTCGACGTGAATGTCGGGCTGGATCGCAAGGCGCTGACCTTCGTGGTACTGCCCTTCGAGGTCCTTCCCGACCTTGATGACGGTGACCGATGGTTCGTGACCGAGCCGGGTGGGTTCGATCGAAAGGTCACGGCCGTAGAGCTTTGCGTGATCGCCGCCTTGCTTGATGAGCTTGACATCAGAGAAGCACAGGCCAACCGCATCGATACGGATCAGCAGTTCGTCGTCTGCTGGCTCTTGTGGTTGCTGAACAGCTTCGGGGGCTCCGTCTTTGCCCATGGCCTCGACGCCCTTGCCGTAGGTATTCCACGCCAGGTTGGGCGACGGCAGTTCGGTCTTGCCAGCAACAAAATCGGTGAAGTTCCAGTCGGCGGTATTGGTCACGAGTGCTCCCTAGTGTTCGTCGGGGCGATTGTACCGTGCTCAGGTTGTCGGTGTCGGAGGTATCACCACATCAGAGCGCGCGGTGAAGAGCGATCTGTTCGACGAGTGCGTCATGGACGCGGATCTGTTCGTCGCCGTAGCGAGGTGCGACCGTTACGAGCACTCGATCGTCCTCATGCCAGCTGCGCCGGACATAGAGCGATCGACCCTCTTGGTCGAGCCTGCCACCCAAGTCGCTGACGAACCCGCCGCCTTCGACTTCGCCGAACTCGACTTCGGCTTCCCAGAGCGGGACGTGTGTCGTGCTGAAGAAGTTTCGGACGGTGACCCAGTCTTTGTTGACCGCAACGGTGAGTTGGCTGGTGCGGATCACGATGGGCAGTCCACAGAGCGCCCAGGCAAAGTTGATGAGCGAGGGATTCAAGGCGGCTCGAACCACCGTGGGGAGTAGTAGTAGCGCAACAGCGAAGATGATGAACCGCGACGGACGTGCAACAACAACCATGTCTCAACCCTTAGAACTTGCTGACCCGTCTCGAAGGCCAGCCCACCCGTGTGGGGTCTATCGGCGTGAAGTCGTTGTCATTGAGCTTCTCAACTCACCGGCTACCTTTGCCGCAACACTTGACCAATGTCGTAAGGCTCGAGGGTTGGGAACTGCTCGAGGGTTGCCGACTGTGGCTCTCGGTCGGGTCGCCATCGCATGAAGCGCGTGGTCCCGCGGAAGCGGCCATTCGTGGCGAGAACGAACTTGACCTCAACGACTCGGTCGGGGCGCACGGGTATCCAGGAGTGGTCTCGTCCGTTCGCGCCGCTCCACCGATTTGGCGCTCCGGGCATCGTCCCGTCCTCGTGTGCTTTGGGGTCCATCCACGATGCCCACGGGTGGGCCGACGCGTCCTCGAGTACGAACGGCGCCATTTCGGCGAGTAGCTCGACTCGTCGCTTTGCGGTGAACGACGCGGCAACCCCCACGTGGTGGAGTTTGCCGTCCTCGTCGTAGAGCCCGAGGACGAGCGAGCCAACGCCATCTCCGCTCTTGTGGATTCGGTAGCCAGCGACGACGCAATCGATAGTTCGGACGTGCTTGAGCTTGAATTGTGTTCGTTTGTTCTCGACGTACGGATCGTCGAGTGGTTTTGCGATCAGACCGTCGAGGCCAGCGCCTTCGAGGGTGTCGAACCATTCCATGGCGAGATCTCGGTCGGTCGTCATTGGCGCGAGGTAGATGGATTGCTGGAAGGCCTCGGACAGTGCTTCGAGTTCTGCCCGTCGTTCACGAAACGGTCGGTCGAGCAACGACTCGTCGCCTCGTGCTAACACGTCGAACACGACGTAGGAGACCGGCGTTTTTTCGGCCAGCATTTCCACCCGGCTTTGCGCCGGATGGATGCGCTGGCCGAGCGCATCGAAGTCGAGCGATCCGTCGCGTTCGACGATGAGCTCACCGTCGACGACGCAGCGTTCGGGTAGCGAGGCGAGCAGTGGTGCGAACAGCTCGGGGAAGTACCGGTTGAACGGTTTCTGGTTTCGACTTCCGAGAACGATCTCGTCGCCATCTCGAAACACGATGCACCGGAACCCGTCCCATTTGGGTTCGAGGGCCAACTCGCCATTGGGCAGAGCGTCGAGCGCTTTTGCCAGCATGGGCTTGATCGGTGGCATTACCGGAAGGTCCATTAGCTCAGACTATGCGGGGACACAGCCGCAAGGCTGCGAAACACAGCCTGCCAAGCACAGCCGCGCTATGTGGGGGACAGCCGGAAGGCTGCGAAGAACAGCCTGCGAAACACAACTGCGCTATGTGGGGGACAGCCGGAAGGCTGCGAAACACTGCTAGTCCGGGTGGACCTCGTCTCGGAGGGTCGTCTTCATAAAGTTGGCAAAGGCGTATTCAGACTCGGCCACCGGCGTTCGGTCGCGGGCATCGACGCTGGTCCTCACCCCGTTGCGGGAACGGTCGACTCCTTGGATCGCGATGCCATCGGCGTCGGGTTGTTTATCGATTCGCCGGCGTAGGTCTCGTTCTTTTACGAGCAACTGGTCGAGGCGGACCTGAGCTTCGGCGAGCACGGCGGCACTTCGTGCCTCAGCTCGCGTCTCGGCAATGTCGATCATTGATTCGGCTTCTCGTTCGGCTGCAGCGACGATCTCGGCGGCCTTTTTATCGGCATTGGTGATCGCTGCGGTCTCAGCGCTCATCGCTGCGGTCTCAGCGGCA
>CALHXU010000198.1 GCA_938040365.1 uncultured Acidimicrobiales bacterium | reverse complement strand
CTCACCGTTCGAGCAACCTGGCGCTTGTTAGGAAGCCGGTGTGGCCGACCATACGGTGGTCGGGTCTGACGGCTTGTCCCTCGACGTGCCAGCCGCGCTGGATGAACTCGGTGGTTTCGGCCATTGCGAAACCGTTGTCTGACAGCGCATCTCGAAATCGAGAGACTTGGGTGATGCTCGGGGTGTACGCCACGATGATCCCGCCCGAGCGCAATGCCTTCGCGGCATGCGGCACGACTTGCCAGGGCTCGGGCAAATCGAGCACGACGCGATCGAAGTCGGTTTCATCGATGCCGTCATAGGCGCTTCGAAGTTGGACGTCGTATCGTTCGAGCGCTTCGGTGCCGAGCAGATCGGTCACGTTGTTGGTCGCTCGTTGAGCAAAGTCCTCGCGCAGCTCATAACCGGTGATGTGGGCACCGGCGCGAAGCATCGTCATGGAGAGGGCACCCGAACCAACCCCGCTCTCAAAGACGCGTGCGCCAGGAAAGATGTCGGCCATCATCAGAATCGGACCGAGGTCCTTCGGGTAGATGACCTGGGCGCCGCGGGGCATTTTCAGGATTCGCTCGGCCAGCGTTGGACGGAGTACGAGGTACGTGCCGCCCTTGGTTGAGCGCAGGATTCGGCCTTCGGAGGTCCCGATGATGTCGTCGTGGGAGAGCCCGCCAGCGTGGGAGTGAAACTCGCCCCCCGCCTTCAGGGTCACCAGATAGCGGCGGTCCTTAAAGTCGACGAACTGTACGGTTTCGCCCTCGGCGAGCTCTCGTGTCATTTGTCGATCATGTCGGGACGAGCCGTAATTTCCACCTCGACGGGCACCGCCGCCAGGCTGACGAGCTTGCAAAACGAACAGATATCGTTGCTCGACGGGCTCCCACAGACCGAACATGGAGAGAGGACGTCTTCGGCGCTGCCACTCGTTTCGTCTTGTGCACTCGCGAACAAGTCGGCGGCCCGATCGAGAAACCCGAAATAAAAGGCATGCTTTGCTCCGGGCGAAGCAACCTCCATGTCGTTCAGCAAGCCTTTGTATTCGAGGTGCTTGTTGCCCGCAGCCATCGGGCACTCCTCGACCACGTACTCGATGTTGGAGAGTACGCAGTAGGCAGCCATCTCGCGTTCGCCGAGGCGAACGAGTGGCTTTGCCTTACGAGGGAAGCCATTTGCTGCCGGAAGAACCGGTGACTGCCGAGCGAGGTACTCGCGTTGCCAACGACTCACATTGCCAAAGAGCACTGCAGCTTCGTCATCGAGGTTGTGGCCTGTCACGATGACGTCATAACCGCCAGACGTTGCGACCGAATCGAAGATGTGGCGCTTGCTCAGCCCGCACGACGAACACGGTACTCGTTTGGTGGCTTGGGCTGCGCTCGGCACGGTGAAGCCATGTTCAGCATCGAGGGAGTACTCGTGGAGCGTAAGGCCGCGATCGCGTGCGAAGGTGCGCGCAAATTCGGTGCTTGCCTCGGAGTACTCGCCAATACCGAGCCCGATGACGAGCCCATCGGCGTCATAGCCAAGCTCGACGAGCATGTCCCATAACGCGAGCGAATCTTTCCCGCCCGAGACCGCAACGAGGATCTTGTCGTCTGGACGAAACATGTCGAACTTGTCGACGGCGCGCTCGACCTGCCGTCGACAGAACGCAAGAAAGTGCTCGGCACAAAAGGCCGAGTTGTGCTGGCGAAGTTCGATGACGACATGGCATTTACAGACTCGACATTTCACGACGACGGCCCTTGTCCACCCGAAATAACACTGCGGATCTCGATGTCATCATCGTCGCGTAACTTCGTATTGCCGGCGAGCAGCGTTCCGTTGACGATGACGAGAACCGATTCGCGGTTGAGTTCGAGTGACTCGACGAGCGACGTCACCGTGATTGGACCTTCGACTTCGATCTCACGGTCCGGGTTCCGTAGCCGGACTCGCATCAGTCGAGTTCGGCCTCGGAGATGGCCTCGATCACGGCGGTGGTCATGGCTGGTTTCGTCTCGTTGCGCGCACGCCGTCTGGACTTGTTCGACACCCGGGCGTCGCGCCGAGCAATCTTCGCCGCCCTCGCAGCGCTTTTCGCCTCGGCACGTGCAGCCTTCTTTGCCGCTGCTCGGTTCGCCGCTGCGAGCTTCTTCGCTGCTGTGGCAGCCGCAGCAGCTGCTTGCATCGCCGATTTCTCTTCACGCTTTGCCAGCTTCAGCTCAGCGGCACGCTGGCGTTTCGCCGTCGAGGCATCGGCCTTTGCGGCCTTCGACGCGGACTTTGCAGCCTTGGCTTCGAGCTTTCTTGCCTTCTTCAACGCCCGCTTCTGGGCACGGGTTGGCTCGGGCGGATCGAATACGTCCTCGCCGAGGATCTGGTTGATTCTCTCGGCCGACGGCGCCGCGAGGATCTTCTCGCCGACCACCCCGAGCGCAAGACCGGTCATCATGTTTGTCCGAGACTTCTTTCGACGAGGACCAATGAGGAATCGTCGTCCTTCGCCACGGCCCTTCTTGGTCTTTGCCGGCTCATGCACGAGGGCCCAGACCTCGCCCTCTTTCAACGGCTCATCGAATGAGATCGGTGCCTCATCGCCCTTTGATCCGCCACCGAAGCGTTTGTAGACGAACTGGGCAATCCACACGACGCGCCAGAACGGCGATCCACCGAGGAGACCTTGGCGGAGCGCACGCGTGGAAATCAGACGCTTAATCATGTGTACCCGGTACTCAGATGCGACGGATTTGGACGACGGCGGACTTCTTCTTGCCGGTCCGCTGGCCGAGGAGGTATGCGATCAACATGATGAGAATCGCGAGGAGCCCAACGGCAGGAATGATCTGGTTCTTCTTGTCGGTCGCTACCTGGTCGACATCGGTCTTGATCGTCCGGAACTTCGCTTCGATGTCTTCTTTGGAAATCGGCGCCTGCTCGGTCGAGGCAACGCCCTCTAGCGCCTTGTCTGCCTTCTTTGGGCTGTCGACCTTCGCGTCCTTCTTCTTCCCAATCATTCTCCAAATCCTTTCGTGATTCGGGTCGCAAGGAACCCGAGAATCCCCGCAGCTATCGCAAAGACGATGAGGTACGGTGCCCAAACAAACCAACCGGCGCCGTCGTCGCCGCCATTAAACGTTTCGATCTCTTGCAAGCCCCGTAAACCAGCAAGTGCCAAGAAGAAGAACCCAACGCCCAACGCGAGCGCACCGGGTATTCCGAACTTGAGATAGCGCCCTACACCGGCGAGCGGACCTGCGGTTTCTTGGATTGCATAGCCCTTGACGAGGTCGAACACCTCTTGCACGTTCTCTATAGGAGTCTTTTCTGAATCAGCCACAGCGTAAACCTAGCGGGGATTTCGGGCGCGCGGCGACCCGGTCCTCCCACTTGACATTCTCCCCTGCACCCAATGGCGGGTGGGGCCTGTTTCAACCATGCAAACCGCGAAGCATTAGCAACTTATCCTCGAGCGCATTGCTCAGCCGTTCGATCTGACGGCTGGTCGTTGGCGCTTCCAAAATTTGTTGCCGATCGAACTCGGTGAGCGGCGCGAGCGCAGACAATTGGTCGAGTTTCTGCAACGGGTCTGCGCTGAACTCGTGTTCGGGCAACGACTCGATACCAACACCCGCCGCGGCCACCTCAAGTGTGGTGATAAGGAGCGTTTCGAGGTCATCGAGCGAGGCTCCACCATCGTCGATCACCTCGCGCCGAGACACGATCGCACGCGGAAATGGGTCATCTTCGAGCCACTCAGACACATCGAGGCGCTCGACTCCGGCGGTGACCACTCCCCAACGGCCGTCCTCGAACTCCTCGGCCTGAAGGATCTCTACTCGCGTCGCCACGAGCGAACGCGACTCACCGCCACCGACCTCATGGCCGCGCTCGATTAACACGATCCCAAAGGTTGGGTCCGCTCCCGGAGCAAGGAGTGTGGAAAGCATCGTTCGATACCTCGGCTCAAAGACGTGCAGCGGTACGACCTGTCCGGGAAATACGGTCGACCCGAGTGGGAACATTGCCAGTTCGCGCTCGTTCATTGCGCTGGTGACCTCATTGCGCTGGTGACCTCATAGCGCTGCTGACCTCATTGTATGGGGGCGAAACTTGCGACATCGGGGCCCTCGGGGAACGAGACGAGCTCGAGCGCAATTGCGTCTTGGGTCGCCACCATCTCCTCGACCGGATACACATCGGTCGTGTTTGCAATCCAGGCAAACGTCAGCACCGTGCCGTCGTTTGCGACGGCGGTACCGGCGAGCGCGCCAACCTCGTTGAGGCGCCCCGTCTTTGCCGCAACACGTCCTTGCGCTGCGGTGCCGACCATTCGTTCCCGAAGCGTCCCGCTCTCACCGGCCACCGCGAGCCCGTCGTGCAACCCAACGTCGGTCGAGGCGTCGAGGATCTCGACGAGCAACTGGCAGGTCACGCGGTTCTCTGATGCGAGCCCAGAGCCGTCGACCATGTCGGTCTCGGCGACCGAGAAGCCGGCGTCGGCGAGCAAGTTCTCTACCGCAATACTTCCGCCCTCGGTCGACCCGACCCGATTCTCGACAAACCCAATCTCCTTGAGGAGCATCTCGGCTGCCATGTTGTCGCTGATGTCGACCATCTGATTTGTTGCGACCGACACCGGGTCAGACGTGACCGAAGCGATCGTCCTTGCTCCTGCTGGCACCGGCGTTTCTGCCGAACCACCGCGGATGATCACGCCGCGGTCCTCCAGCAGGTCATCGAAGAAGGCAGCGGCGAAGACTGCAGGAGTCGTCGTGGCTGTGGCCAGTGACGGTGCGGTGTTCTCGGCGGCAAACGCCACGAAACCATCGTTGACGGTGAGCGCCGAGAGCGGGCCGGTCTGATTCTGTGACACGTTTGTAAATCGCTCTGGCCACTCGGGCACGTAACGCACGTCGTCGTAGCGCTCCTCATCGCCCATCACACCGCCGGTGATCTCGGTGATGCCCGCGGCCACAACATCGTCGGCGAGACGTTCGATCGCGGTACGGAAATGTGGTTGCTGTTCGTATCGGTCGGTGTAGACGCTCGTTGCGAGCAGCGGGTCGCCGCCGCCAACGAGGAACAAGTCACCGTCGAGCACGCCGTCGACGATCGGCGAGGTAGCTCGCACCGACGTTTCGAAGGTGTGTTCGGCGCCGAGGATCTCATATGCCCCGTAGGCGGTTAGCAACTTTTGGGCCGAGGCAGGCACCAACGGCAGCGTGCCGTTGCGAGAAAATACCTGCTCGCCATCGATGGTGACGACCAAACAGCTCTGCGACGGAAAGGTTGTCACAAGTTCGGAAAGCGATGCTTCGAGGTTCTCGACGAGAAGCGGTTCACGCAGCCACTCAGGAGCACGCCGTACCGAGAGCATCGGCGTGGCAGAGGGTGCAACGGTGACGGCACCATCGGCTTCGGCGACGGTTTCGGCGAGGGCCTGATCGGTCTGAACCGCTTGCCAAGAAGCAAACCCAGCAACGATGAGCAAGACGAAAGGAAGTAGCCAACGGCGCATTCATGCCAGCCTATGCGCGTACGCGCTCACGAAGCCATCGCAGGCGTCAGTATCGCCGGCACGGCCTTGGAAAATGACGCGGCTGTCAGCTTTCGTGCTTCGGGCACCCGCACTATCGTCTCCAATCTCCTGACACGGGCGAAAGGAAAGTAATTGATTACCGCAGCAGCGGCATTGAGCGAACATCCAATTGCGGCGATGGCAGTCGGCGAGGTAGCAGGCGAGATACTCGACGCAATGGGCGGACTCCCTATCGATTTGCTCGTTGTCTTTGCCGACAGCAGCCATACCGGCGCGATTGAAGATATTGCAGCGACACTGCGCACAGTCCTCTCGCCAAGGGCCCTCATTGGATCGACCGCGAGCGGAGTGCTCGCTCGGAGTACCGAGGTCGAGGACTCGCCAGGCCTCTCGGTCTGGGCGTGCTCAGGGCTTGATGTAACCACTCTGCGGCTTGAACCATCGGCCATCGAACCGGCCGAAGGCTGGCCAGCGCTGGCGACCGGTATGAATGACCAGAACGTCATTCTGCTCGCCGACCCGTTCTCGTGTCCGATCGACCGCGTCGTCGAATCGGCAAAGCGCGCTGCGCCCCACGTGGCGATCCACGGCGGTCTCGCGTCTGCAGCACGGGGCCTCGGCGGCAACCGTCTCATCCTCGACGGAGCGGTCTACACAGATGGCGCTGTCGGCGTTGACCTTGGATCAGCAAACGTCACGAGCGTTGTATCCCAGGGCTGTCGCCCGATCGGCGAGCCGCTCACCGTGACCGGAGCGGAGGCAAACGTGATTACCGAACTCGCTGGAAAGCGTCCGCTCGACGTCCTCGAAGAGATCGCAAAGAACGCCTCCCCCTTCGAACAAGACCTTATCTCGGGCGGAATTCACATCGGTATTGCCTTCGACGATGGAAAGGTCGAAGCGTTCGAACATGGCGACTTTCTCATTCGCCAGGTTCTTGGCGCTGACCGGTCGTCAGGGGCGATCAGCGTTGGCGCAACTATCGAGCTTGGCGACACCGTCCAGTTTCAGTCCCGCGATGGTGCGAGCGCGAGCGCGGACCTCTCCATGCTGCTCGCCGCTGCGCACAGTTCTGCCATGGCCGAGAACGCAGCAGTGGCGTTCAAGCCTTCAGCATCAGCGGCGTTCAAGCCGTTAGCAGCATTGTGCTTTACCTGCTACGGCCGAGGTCGTTCACTCTTTGGTCGACAACACCACGACGCCGAACTCATCACCGAAGTCACCGAATCGCGCGCCACCGCAGGCATGTTCTGCGCCGGGGAACTTGGTCCGGTTGGATCTGATAATCACATCCACACCTTTACCGCATCGACCCTGCTGTTCAGCTGACCACAGTTCGTACCGACCTGGATTACGCAGTTCGTACCGAACTGTGTTGCGCAGTTCGTACCGAACCGTGTTGCGCAGTTCGTACCGAACTGGATTACGCAGTTATGCGCAGTCGACGTCGAAACGTTGGCCCGCAATGCGGTACCGGATCGTGTAGTCGGCTGCACTGTCAGGAATCGTGATCGCTGTCTCGCCGGCGCTGGCCGTTGCAAGCCACCTATCGTTTGTGCGCACCTGGTAGGTCCCTGCGCCGACGTCGTTCCACGACACGGTCACGTTTCCGCCGTCCCTCGATACCGAACAGCTCAACCCAGCCTGAACGGGAGCTGGCGCTGGAGCGGCGAGCGTTGCGGTACCGCAGACGGCATCGGTTCGTTGACCGGCCCGGAAGGCTCGGATCGTGAACGTGGTGTCACCTGGTTCGAGCGTCGTGTCGTACGAGTTGCCAGCTCGGATGTTTGCGACCCAAGCATTGTTTGCAAAGACCCCAACTCGAGCGTATGCGTTATCGGTCCACGTCACCGTCACCTGGTTGCCAGCCCCAGATACCGAACACTCGAGGCTCGGCGGTGCGGGCGGCGGAGGTGGCGCTACGGTCACCGTTCCGCAGGTGTCGTCGAGACGGTCGGGACCGGAGAATGCACGAATCGCAAACGACGTGTCGCCGATCTCTACGGGTGCGGAGTAGGTGTTTCCAGTGGTCACGTTTGCTTGCCAGTTGCCATCGGCGAAGACCGCAACACGGGTGTAGCCAGCGTTCGTCCACGTCACGGTGGCCGTGTCGCCATCGACAACGGCAGAACAGGACAAGGCCGGAGTTGCAATATCGATCGCTCCACACGTCTCGACGAGACGCTGTCCGTTTCGGCTGTACCGAAGTTCGTACTCGGTTTGGCCAAAGCCTGAGTTTTCATCGGTGATCGAAGTCGTGTCGCCTGAAACGTTCGTAATCCAATCGCCATTGCGGGCAACGTTCCACTCGTTCACTCCGTCGACTTCTGACCAGCTCACTACAGGGACACCGTCACCATTTGGTCGTACACGACACTGTGGGCTCGCAGCGTTTGGGTCGTTGTCAAAGAACGCAGCTCGTCCGGTGAGGACACCGTTGATTCGGCCTCCGTCTTGTCCGAGCAGCAGGCCACGATCGATCGCGGTCAAATCGAGCACACCGAGTAGTGCATCGGACTGGGGAACGAACGTTGGGTCAGCAAAGCCGGTCGTTGCATCCAACAGACCAAGCTGTCCAACGGGAAACGCATAACCGGTATCGACAAAGTCCTGCACGAACAGCTCTTGGACCCCATCGGCTACGTACCACTGGACGCGATCCGGAAGCCGTTCACCGTTGGCTGGGTACGGAGTACCAAATGGCGTCGGTGCGTTGCTGCTGACGAGATAGCGGAAGTGGCCACCGATGTAGATGTCGTCACCATCGACTTCGACCGAGAACACCGAATCGAACGCACGGGACACCCAGTCGGGGCGGACTGCGGCGTCGGCGAGGGGGAAACGAACAACGGTGTCACACTGCACGCCACGGTCGCCGCCTTGATGGACGAGCACAACAAAGTTCGATTGCACATCGATGTCGCGGATCTGCACTCCAAGAGAGCGACATTGATCGGCGTGGTAGAAGCTTTGGATTGGGTCGTCGACCACCGGGTACAACGCCCGAAAGTTCGTTGGGGTATTCGTTGCCGTGTCGACAACCGCAAGACCAGCAGCGTCGTGGCTCACGCCACGAACCGCATCGAAGATCTCCGCGCCGCGATGGGCAACGACAAGCTCAGAACTATCTGGCCGGAAGCCAACTCGAGCAACGCCACCAATACCCCGATTACCAATCGGGATACGGCTCTCGATACGGAAGGACGGGTCGTATGTCCCGGTCCGAGAATCAAAGCGGGCGAGGAAACCAACGGCGCGCGTTGCTGGTGGGCGGTTCGGGGCAAGATCGAAGACCGTGTCGAAGTTGCCACCCGCATACAAGTTGCCGTCAGGGCCGAGGGCAATGCTGTTCACCTGTGCGTTCACACCAGCGTTTGCGAAACTTCGGTCGACTTGGCCGTCAGAAATTCGAAGGAGTGCGAGCCGGTTCCGGACGCGATTTCGTCCATCACTTCCGTCGTTGATCGAAGTGAACCTTCCCGCGACATATACCGACTGTCCATCAGGACTCGCGGCGAGGTCTCGAATCTCAACGATGCCGGTCGATGAACTAAGCGTCGGCCGGAAGCCCTCGATCAGTTCGCCGCTATCGATGTCGTAGGCATAGATGCCAACCTGGTCGATCACTGCGCCATTGCGCTCGACCTGCACCTGGGTGAAGTTACCCGCAACCACAACAGCGTTACCGACCTGTTGAGTTGCCCACACCTCACCATCGAGTGCGATAGGCAAATCGCGACGGACGGTTTGGGTCACCGCAGCGTCGGCGGTTTGGAAATAGAGAACAAAAACGGCTGCCAGCGCGCCGAAAACGAGGCAGAGCTGCAAAACAACGCTAGTGCGAAGTGTCCGAGACATGTGTTGGTTCTTTCTGGTGTCGTGTGGACATTGCCCCCCATCAATGCCACCCAAAAGGTAACTGTCGCTTCTCGTTCGTGACAGGGCCCATCGGCTCAGCCGATGGAGGAAAGGTCAAACGGGCTAGGCAGCAGAACTCACGCCCCCATTTTCTCATGAGCCGAACGGCCCACTGCCCGTTACTGGACAACACTGCTCGTCGCTGGACACCGCTGCGCGTCCGGGACAATTTGGTGCCTGAGACCCAAACGTGAGTGAAACCAACAAATTCGGCCAGCCTGCTAGCTAAGCTCGGTCCGGAATCGCTTCGGGTCTAACCTCGCCGGGCGACCAACCGAGGAGAACCTTAGGCAATGTCAGATATGGATCCAACGCTCGACCAAAAGGCGATCGCCACCATTCGGGGCTTGGCCATGGATGGGCCACATGCGGCCCGCTCGGGCCATCAAGGTACGGCGATGTCGCTCGCTCCCCTCGCCCATGTCCTGTACAGCCGAATTATGAACTTCGATGCAGCGAACCCGGACTGGTTCGATCGGGACCGATTCATCCTCTCACCAGGGCATGCATCCATCCTCCAGTATTCGCTGCTCCACCTCTACGGCTATGGGATCACCCATACCGACCTCACCGAGTTCCGCCAGTGGGGCTCGGCTACGCCTGGCCACCCCGAGAACTTCCACACCGATGGTGTTGAGGTCACGACCGGTCCGCTCGGCGCCGGCTTTTCGAACGGCGTTGGCATGGCGATTGCTGAAGAGAGCCTCCGCTCACGCCTCGGGGCCGAAATTTGCGACCACTACATCTACGGAATTTGCTCAGATGGTGACATGGAGGAGGGCATCAGCCACGAGGCTGCTTCACTCGCAGGCCACCTCGGGCTTGGCCGACTCATCTTCATCTACGACGACAACAAGATCACGATCGATGGGCCAACGTCGATCTCGTTCAGCGACGACACCGCAACTCGTTTCCGGTCCTATGGCTGGGACGTCACCGAGGTGGGTGCGATCGGCGAAGACCTCGACGCACTCGAAGCGGCGATCAATGCCGCCAAGGCCGTCACCGACAAACCGTCGCTGATCGTCCTCGAGACCGAAATAGCGTTCCCCGCCACCGAATCGGCTGGCACCAACCACGCCCATGGCTATGCCATCTTCGACGAGGAGATCGCAGCGACAAAGGCCGTCCTTGGCCTTCCGAACGAAGAATTCCACGTGCCCGCCGACGTCCTCGCCTCATGTGAGGCATCGGGAGCCCGCGGCGCATCGATGCGTGAAGCCTGGCAAAGCCGCGTCGACGGTTTCGCGGGAGACCGAGCGCAACTCGACGCACTCTTCGCTAATCAACCCGTTGATGGCTGGAAAGATGGGCTGCCAACCTGGGAGCCAGGTGAAAATGTTGCCACCCGCAAGGCATCGGGCGCCCTCGTGCAGTACATGGCAGAGAACATGCCATCGGTCATCGGCGGTGGCGCCGATCTGACCGGCAATACCGGAACTGCGATTTCCAACCTCGGCGTATTCAGTGCCGATGACCGTTCGGGGCGCCAGCTCTACTTCGGCATTCGAGAGCACGGCATGGGCGGAGCGATGGTCGGTATGGCAGCCCACGGCGGGATCTTCCCGGTCGGTGGCACCTTCCTCGTGTTCTCCGACTACATGCGTGGCGCCGTTCGCCTCGCCGCACTGTCACAGCTTCCAATGGTGTTCAGCTGGACCCACGACTCGGTCGGGGTTGGCGAAGATGGACCAACCCATCAGCCGGTCGAACACGTCTCATCGCTTCGAGCCATGCCCGGCCTCGACGTCTGGCGCCCAGCCGACGCGAACGAGACCACCGCTGCCTGGGTGGCAGCGATCGAAGCTGACGGCCCAACCGCAATGATCTGTAGCCGCCAAGGTCTGCCCGTTCTCGCCGGAACCGACAATCGCGATGCTGTCTTGCGAGGCGGCTACGTCCTTGCCGAAGCTGACGGCGAGGCGCAGATCACCCTCGTCGCGAGTGGCTCCGAGGTCCAACATTGTGTAGCTGCTGCGTCGACGCTTCGCAATGAAGGTATCGAGGCACGCGTCGTCTCGCTTCCCTGCTGGGAAGCATTCGAACGCCAAGACGATGCCTATCAAGCTTCGGTCTTCCCCGACGGCCTCCCGGCGGTCTCGATCGAAGCTGGCTCGACCTTTGGTTGGGCACGTTATGCAGACGCCACGATTGGCATCGATAGCTTCGGAGCATCGGCCCCTGGCGGCCTCGTCATGGAGAAAATGGGAATTACTGCTGATGCTGTGGTGGTTGCCGCTCGTGAACTCCTGAACTAACGCCCTCGACACTGAAACCCATGAGGAACCGAAATGACCAGTACCAACCTTCACCAACTCTTCGATGAGCAGGGCCAGAGTCCGTGGCTAGACAACTTGCGGCGGAACTGGATCCACAATGGTGAACTGCAAGAGTGGCTCGACAAGGGAGTGCGCGGCATTACTTCGAACCCGAGCATCTTCCAGAAAGCGATCGAGGGCTCAGAGGACTACACCGAGCAGTTCGGCCAGTTGTTGGGCGAAGGTAAGTCGATCGAAGAGGCCTATTGGGGTCTTGTCGTCACCGACATCGAAGACGCGCTGAAGTTGACCCGTCCAATCTATGACTCGAGCGATCGGCTCGACGGCTACGTGTCGGTCGAGGTCGACCCGGGCCTTGCACGCGACCAGGCGGGCACCGAGGACGCGGCCCGCGGCCTTTGGGACACGATCGATGAGCCAAACGTGTACATCAAGATCCCAGCGACCAAAGAAGGCGTCCCTGCGATTGCGAACATGATTGCCGAGAAGCGCAGCGTGAACGTGACGCTGCTGTTCTCAGTCGAGCGATATCAAGCGGTCATGGAGGCCTACATTTCTGGACTCGAGCGCGCTGAGGGCGACCTTTCGGCAATCTCGAGTGTTGCATCGTTCTTCATTAGCCGCGTCGATGTCGAAGTGGACAAGCGCCTCGAGGCGATCGGCACCCCAGAAGCGCTTGCGCTCAAGGGCAAGGCAGCGATTGCGAATGGCAAGTTCGCCTACGCTGCGTTCGAAGCAACGTTCAGCGGTCCGCGTTGGGAGGCCCTCGTCGAACGCGGAGCTCAAGTCCAGCGTCCGTTGTGGGCATCGACGGGTACCAAGGATCCGTCGTATTCCGACACGCTCTATGTCGATACGCTCATCGGTCCAAACACCGTGAACACCATCCCCGATTCGACGCTCTCTAACTTCCTCGACCATGGAACGGTTTCACGCTCGCTCGATGCTGACGTCGAGGACGCAAAGGCCGTGCTTACCAAGCTCGCCGAGCTGGGTATTGATCTGCGCGAGGTCGCCGACCAGCTCGAAGACGAGGGTGTTGCATCGTTCGAGAAGGCCTTTGACAGCCTGATCGAGTCGCTCACCGAGAAGGCCAAGACGCTCTAACGGCCATTCGTTCGGGGGTCACAAGCCCAACGTAATCCTGATGTTTGCCCTCCCAGTTCGGGAGGGCAAACATCGTTTTGCAGCAGCGATTCTCCGTAGTTAGTTGCATATTGCAACTCGCTTTCCTAGAGTTCTTCATGTGGGGAGCACGAAAGCACAAGAATCGCCGATCGATACAGGTGCACCTGTCGATCATGATCCGGGGAACGATTCGATCACCGCAGCACTCGATGTCATTGGCGATCGATGGTCCCTGCTCGTGTTGCGCGGCGTCTTTCGGGGCCTCTATCGCTTTGGCGAGCTTCGAGACGACCTCGGAATTGCTTCGAACCTGCTGACCACCCGGCTCAAACGGCTCGTCGACGAAGGCATCCTCGACAAGGTCGAATACTGCGAGCGGCCCGCTCGATACGAGTACCGGCTCACCCCGGCAGGCCGCGACCTCTCCCCCGTGCTCGTCTCGCTCATGCAGTGGGGCGATCTCCATCGCAACGATGGCCAACAACCAACAGTGCTCGCGCACGTGCAATGCGGCGCGCCAATCCACAACATAAATCAGTGCTCGCACTGCCGGGTCGGGGTGGACCCTGTCGACATTCGCCGAATGGAACACAACTAAAGTGGCAACCAATTCTCCCGACCGTGTGCACCCCACCGGACTCTCCCGAACCTCACAATCCCGCTACTCACCGGGCAGCTACCCAACAGGTGAAGACGCCTACCGCGAAGCCCGAGCCATTCGTGACGAAGCGTTCGGCACACGAATCACCTACTCGCCCAAGGTGTTCATTCCGCTGACCAAGTTGTGCCGGGACAAATGCGGCTATTGCACGTTCGCCGAGCCACCCGCACGCGTCGAAGCGCCGTACATGGCCCTGTCAGAAGTCCTCAAAGTCGCAAAGCGCGGCGCACGGCACGGTTGCCACGAAGCGCTCTTCACACTCGGCGAACGACCCGAACTTCGCTACCCCGCCGCACGCGAATGGCTTGAAGACAACGGCTACGACTCCACCGTCGACTACGTGCGCGCCGCCTGCGAACTGGTCTTGCGCGAGTCTGGCCTCCTCCCCCACGCCAACGCAGGCGCTCTACACCGCGACGAGCTCGCACTCTTACGCACCGTCGCCCCATCACAAGGCATGATGCTCGAGAGCCTCCGCGACGACCTGGCCTGCCACGTTGGTGCGCCCGATAAAGTGCCGCAACGTCGACTCGACACGCTCGACGCCGCTGGCGCCCTCGCAATCCCATTCACCACCGGCATCCTCGTCGGCATCGGTGAAGATCGCGACGATCGAATCGCCGCGCTCGAAGCTATCGCTGCAAGCCACGAACGCTTCGGCCACGTTCAAGAAGTGATCGTCCAGAACTTCATGCCCAAAGCCGGCACCCGCATGCGAAACGATCCGACGTGTCCGACCGAGGTTCACCTCGACGCCATCGCGCTCGCTCGACTCATCCTTCCACCCGACGTGCACGTACAGGCGCCGCCGAATCTCACCGAGGATGTTTCCAGCCTCATCGACGCGGGCATCGATGACCTCGGCGGCATCTCGCCACTGACCATCGATCACGTCAACCCCGAACGGCCATGGCCCCAACTCGACGCGCTCCGCGACGAACTCGGCCGCAGCGGCTTCACGCTGGCACCCCGGCTCACCGCACACCCCGAATTCGTTGCCGAGCCCAAGCGCTGGTTCGACGATGCACTCCACTTTCCGATCATGGACCGCAGTGACGCTGAGGGAATGGGACGAGACGACCCCGGGGCGGTCTTCCCCGAAAAGACCATGGAGAACGCGAAGGTCACCGATGGTGCAGAAGTGCTCCTCATCGGCGACCGATCGACCGCCTGGTACTCGGGTGCCGATGTCATACCCACCACGATCTTGCCCTCAGCGGGCATCGCACGCGGCAGGATCGGTGAAATCCTCGCCGCCGTCGACGCCGGCGAGGAACTCGACGAGCCCGAAATCGCGACACTCTTCACCGCACGGGACCATGAGGTGGCCGCCGTTGCGAACGCCGCCGACGCATTGCGCGAACAGGTAAACGGCAACGTCGTTACCTACGTCGCAAACCGAAACATCAACTACACCAACGTCTGTACCTTCAAATGCAGTTTCTGCGGGTTTTCGAAGGGCCCATTGTCGCTCAACCTTCGTGGCGCACCGTACCTCCTCACGCTCGACGACATGGC
>CALHXU010000197.1 GCA_938040365.1 uncultured Acidimicrobiales bacterium | reverse complement strand
CGTTTGGCGATTCGGTTACCGTCCCAGCTCCTGGCTTTAGGACAGGTCATGACATCAAGTTCCTTCCCGGTGCGTTGCAGCTTGCCAACATCGCTTTCGCTAATGGACACAACCAGTTCAACCACGACGGAGGTGCGCCTGCTGATGGTGGCCTCGGGCAACTCCCTGGGGCCAATAGTGCCCGACAAGGCCGAACCGATGGAAACGATGACATTGGTCAGGTATCACGAGGACAGGTCCTGACGATTAGCTCTCGTACTCACGCGGTGGCGATCGCCGAGGGTGTAAGCGCCGCATTCTCGAACTGTGTGGCATTCGACACCGCGCACTATGAGCTTACGAGCTTGCCAGCTTCGATCACGGTTCGAGAAGTGGACCCTGGGCCAGGCGCCGCTGTGGTCAGCACGACCGGCTACTCATCGATCACCCCGAGCAATGGCCTTGCCCATGTGGCGACTGGAAACACGATCTCACGACATCTCTACCGGGCATGGCTCGACGGCTTTGGTGGCGAACGAGAGTTCCCCGTCGTCGTCGAAGTTACCAACGCACCAATTCCTACGTACGGGCCGTTGGGTCAGACCGGTATCGACGACGATGCGCTCACCTGCGACAACGGCGATGCGGGATCGCTCGGCTGGGTCGACGCAACCGCCGACCTGAGCGCCTTTGACCCAAATGGCGATGGTGACTTCGAACTGATCACCCGAGCCCGCATCCGAGCGCTCGAATCGACCGACCTCTTCCCTACCGATGAAGCACGAGAGAATGGCACCAACCGGGTTGCTGCCGGAATGACCTCCTACTTCAACGTACGTGTGAAGGATGACCTCGCCGTCAACACCGATAACCAGGAACTCTTTGCATTCAGCTCGTACGCCTTTACCGAAGATCCATGGGATGGCGTGAGCGCCCCAGAGTTAACCGATGGTGGCGGTGGCACAACTTCGTCATGCCTTTCGTACAGCGGCGGTGAATGGAGCGTGGATGACCAAGCGGGCGATGGGCCAAGCACGGCCACTGGCTGGTGCAACAACCGCTTTCACGACACGGGCGATGACTCGTTCGACGACACCGACCCGGTCGACTGGCCACAACACAACGGCGGCTGGACCGGTGGATCGCCCGAATGGCGTCATGGTTCGGGCACTCTCGTGCAAATCGTTGGAGCGAAGCTCGCCGTCGATAAGTTCAACGTTGACGGTCCGGGCGACATTGCAAACAATGGACAAACCGTGCAGTTCACGATTACTCCATCCGTTACCGGTGCCGCAACCGAAGCGTTAACCAACGTTCGAATAACCGACTTCCTTGATTCTCGCTACGAATTTGTGCAGTTCATTGACTTCCCCGATGTCGCACATGACTGCTCGCAGTCTGGCCAGACCATCACGTGTCAGTACTCGGACCCTGCTGCATCTACGAGTGGACCACTTCCTGCGGGTCTCCCCGGAGGCTGGCCTGGAACAGAGGATGCCTCGTTCACGATCGAAGTCGTCGTTACCGGCGCTGTTGCCGACCCCGACAACCCCGTCATCTTAACCAACCAGGCTCGAGGACAGAGCGATGGGCTTGGTGCCTGGGATCCAAACACTGGAGACTTTCCTTTCGGCACACAAGATGCCCGACAAGATGTCAGCGCCTTTGCGTCGTCGTTCCTGCCGCTGCCGGCAGACGAAGGTGCGATCATCAAGGCAGTTGACACGCTCGAAGGTCCATGTGACCTGCACCCGAACCAGGATCCACCTCCTGCAGGTTGGGGCGATCGATGCTCGTTGATCGACTACGAAGGCGACATGTCCTTCACGTTGAGCCTCACTAACGAAGGCAATACCGAGTTCAACAACATTCGTTTGGTCGACGTGTTCCCGCACAATCTCGACGCTTCGGAAGAAGAATCGAACACGCCTAACCAAACCGGTTCGGATCCAACGTTGGGCGATGGCCGAACACCTCCGTCTGACTATGCCGGAACCCTCGGATACGTCTCGCTTAGCGGCGCCGACACGGTTTGGGTATCGGGCGATGGTCCACTCACGATCAGCCGAGACCCAGATCGCGCAATCGTCGACACCGTCTGGTGTGATGGCGTCAATGGCACACAAGTTGCTGGCCCTGCCGGTGGAACGTGTCCAGCTACCGAAGATGCCGTGAACGCGACCTACTCGGTCACGAACGGTCCGCTCGCTCCGGGTGCAACGCTCACCCATACCCTGACGCTCGCAGCCGGCGCACATGAGTGTGATGACATTTGGACTAACACCTTCGGCGCCCGTGTCGACCAGATCTTGCTTCCGATCCGTTCGAACGATGTGTCGATTATGGTGAATTGCGAGTTCGACCTTGCCCTCGAAAAGATCGTCGACCCGGCCTTTACGCCTGGTGCTGACTGGATCACCCCTGGCACCACCACGGTCGACTTCTTGATGGAGGTTACGAACCAGGGCGACCCGGTTGAGGACTTCCACGTGACCGACTATGTCGACACTTCGGTGTTTACCTTTGTTCCGGCTGATAACGCTGCTGGTACCACGACGGGCGACCAGGCTCTGCCGTTCATTTGGGATGCCACCGACCCTGCAGCTCCTGTTGCGATGGTCGATGGTCCGTTGGCCGGTGGTGAGTCGGTGTTTATCCCGGTCACGTTGGTGATTGAAGATTCGACTGGTCCGCTCAACAACTGGGCCGAGATTAGCTACTTCGACAGCGACGGCGACCCAAGCAACGGTGACTCCGATCCTGCCAACCCGAACAACCCATCGACTGGACACCTCGTCGACGAGGACTCCTTCCCCGACGCGGTTGACCAGGATCCGGCACCGACCGGACCGGGCGCACCCGGCGATGGCGTCATTGACGGAGATGGATCGGGCTCTGACCCAGTCACCGGTGACGAAGACGATCACGATGTTGCGGGCATTCCGGTCTATGACCTCGAGCTCATCAAGACGCCGAGCGCACCTGCACTCGACTTCTCGACGACGCCTCCAACGGCTTCGTTCGACATCACCGTCACGAACCAAGGCAATGCCGACGTGTTCTTGGTCGATGTCACCGAGCATCCACCCGCGGGCCTCACGTACAACTCGATCTCGGTTGCGGGAACCGCTTCGGTTGCCGATGCGTCGCCGGTATTCACGATCGATTCGATCCCAACCGGTGAGTCGGTAACGTTCACCCTCGTCTACGACATGGACCTCTCGCAGGCTCCATTCGAGAACGCTGCGGAAATCTCGGCGTTCGATTCAGACGACGATCCAGACAACGCAGCCGATCCGCTCGCAGTGGATGTCGATTCGACCCCGGGTGACACCAACACCGACGACGTGATCGATCATGATGTGCAGAACTACGATCCTGATGGTGATGGGAACCTCAACGAGGCCACGCCAGGTGATGAAGACGACCACGACATCGAAACGGTGTCGCCGTTCGACCTTGCGTTGCAAAAGACGTTCGTGTCTGCCGACCAACCACTGCTACCAAACGGTGCGGTGACAATGTTGATCACCGTCGAGAACCAACTGGCTCCAGTAGCGACG
>CALHXU010000196.1 GCA_938040365.1 uncultured Acidimicrobiales bacterium | reverse complement strand
GGGTGATGGCGGTCAACGTGAACGGCACGTTCTACCCAAGTCGTGCCGCGGTTGGTCACATGGCCGATGCCGGTGGGGGAGTGATCGTCAACTTCGGGTCGATCTGGGGCGGTGTTGGATCTGTCGGAGCGGCGGCGTACTGCGCGTCGAAGGGGGCCGTCCATCAACTCACTCGTGCAATGGCGCTTGACCATGCCGAGCAAGGCATTCGCATCAACGCGGTCGCGCCGGGCGAAGTGCGAACGCCGATGCTGTCATCAAAGCGTGAGACGCCACCATCTGAGGCCGATCTGCAGGCAATGGCTGACGCGACGATTCCAATGAAGCGGCTCGCCGATCCGATCGAGATTGCGCGGGTCGTGGTGTTCCTGGCATCAGATGATGCCAGCTACATGACCGGTGAGATCGTGCACGTCGATGCCGGTTACACCGCGCGGTAGCGATGATGGAGATACCAACGGTGATGTGGCGCGCGCCCCTGGGTGGCCCGTTGAAATCGTCGCTCTTCTGAAAAGGAGCTAGGTTCGAAGTATGGAGATCTCAAATTCTTTTAGCGTCGACGTGCCCATCGATGAAGCGTGGGAGCTTCTCACCGACCTCGAGGGTATTGCGCCCTGTCTTCCCGGGGCGAAGCTCACCGGTGTCGAGGACGAGGTGTACTCGGGTGGCATCAAGATCAAGGTCGGTCCCGTGACCTCGGAGTACAAGGGTTCGGCAGAGTTCGTCGAGAAGGACGAAGTGCACTACAAGTGCGTCATCAACGGCAAGGGCCGAGACACCCGCGGCGCCGGAAACGCGCAAGCGCTCATCACCGCCCAAATGGTGGCCGAAGGCGCCGACAAGACACGGGTCGACATCCTCACCGACCTAAAGGTGTCGGGCAAGGTCGCCCAGTTTGGGCGAGGGGTCATGCAAGACGTCTCCACCAAGTTGCTCGGCCAGTTCGCCGATTGCCTCGAAAAGAAGATCGCTGCTGGTGACCTGGGCGAGAGCGTGGAACCTGCGCCGGTCGCAAGCGGTGCAGCTGCATCTGCAGCGGCGACGCTCGCCGATGCGCCACAAGATGCGTCGACCGCTGCGCCAAAGCCCGAGCCAAAGACCGACGATGATGATGTCCTCGACCTCGGCGACATTGGCCTCGGAAGCGTCGTGGCCAAGCAGGCAGCACCAGCCGTTGGAGCCCTCGCTGCGATCTGGCTGCTCGTGAAGCTCTTCGGCAAGCTCAAGGGCCGCAGCTCGAGCTAGTTCGTCACGCCGTCGATCGTTGTGACAAAGATGGAGGCAATCGGCGGGCATCTGCTCGTCCGGTGTCTCGAAGCACAAGATGTACGAGCTGCATTTGGCGTGCCCGGCGAAAGCTACCTTGCGGTTCTCGATGCGCTGCACGATTCGCCGATCGAGTTCGTTACCTGTCGACAAGAGGGTGGAGCTGCCTATGCGGCGTCGGCTTGGGGTCGGCTCACAAGCCAACCGGGAATAGCCCTCGTAACCCGAGGACCTGGCGCGACAAACGCCTCGGTCGGCCTGCACACCGCCATGCAGGATTCGTCGCCGGTGATCCTGTTCATTGGTCAAGCAAGCATGGAACATCTGGGCCGAGAAGCGTTTCAAGAGGTCGATTACCGCGCATTCTTTGGGCCGCTCGTGAAGTGGGCTACCCAGATCGAGTCAGTCGATCGAATCCCTGAGATCGTCAGCCGGGCGTTCAGTGTTGCCCAATCGGGGCGACCCGGTCCGGTCGTGATCTCGCTGCCCGAAGACGTGCTCTCGGGCTTCACGAATACCGACGTCGGCAAGCCGGTGACCATCGCCGAACCAGCGCCATCGGCCGAAGCGGTTTCGGCCGCAGCTTCGTTGCTCTCTGCGAGTGAACGACCGGTCATCGTCGCCGGGTACGACCGCACCGCGCATGCCGGACGCGGGCGCCTCGCCGAGTTCGCCGAGGCGAATCAGGTGCCGGTCCTCACCACATTCAGGGGCAACGACCTCATCGACAATCACTCCTCCAGCTTTGCTGGCGCAGCGGGTGTTGGCATGGCCAATCACGTCGAGGCGTTGATTCGCGAATCCGACCTCGTTCTGGCGCTCGGCGTTCGTTTCGACGAAATGATGACCAAGGCCTACACCCTCTTCGCCATTCCCGACGCGGCGCAAAAGATCGTTCACGTACATGCGAGCGACGGTGAACTCGGCAAGGTCGTTCAAGCCGATGTTGCGGTGCAGTCGACCGCTGCGAACTTTCTTCGAGCGCTCAACGACGTGGACACGACGGTCCCAGCTGGTCGTATCGAGTGGTTCGAAAATGCGAGAGCTCAGCAAACGAACGCCCTTGCCGCAGCGCCCTCTACAGACCCACTCGATATGTCCGAGGTGATGGCGTGGCTCCAACACAATGTTCCCGACGATGTGATCTTCACCAACGGAGCCGGCAACTTTAGCCGCTGGCCAAACAAACATTTCGCCTACGGTCACAATGCGCGCCTGCTCGGCCCGGAGAGCGGGTCGATGGGGTACGGCCTGCCCGCTGCGATCGCGGCGAAGGTCGACAATCCAGATCGGATGGCGGTTGCATTCGTTGGCGACGGCGACCTGCAGATGACGATCCAAGAGCTCGGCACCGCGACCCAAGCTGGCGCACAACCGATCGTCCTCGTCTTCAACAACGCCACCTACGGGACAATTCGGATGCATCAAGAACGTGAGCACCCCGGTCGAGTGAGCGGAACCGACCTTTGGAACCCCGATTTTGTTGCCATCGGCAACGCGTATGGATTCCACAGCGAGGCGGTTTCGACGACGGCGGATTTCGCTCCGGCATTCGAACGAGCGGCGGCATCGACGAGCGGCGCACTCCTCGAGTTGAAGTTTCCCGCCGGTAACTTGTAGACGGCGCGTTACGACGACTGCGCTGACGTCGGCCATAATGTTGTGCCAGAGTCGCAATAACGGGGGAACGAGATGTTGAAGACACAAAGCCGCTGGCTTGCCATCCTCTTGGCGTTGGCGGTTATCGCTACAGCCTGCGGCGGAGGATCGACCGATGATGCGCAGTCCGAGTCGGGCGACACGACCGAAGCGGATGACTCATCTGGCGACGATGATTCCGGTGGTGACTCTGACGGCGATGACTCTGGCGGGAACGTAGATGAGTCGGCCGATGGCTCCGATGTTGCGAGCGCCGACGATGGCGCCGATGTTCAGACCGGCGGCGAACTTCGGATTGCGCTGCAGACCGAAGCTGACACGCTCAACCCCACAAACACGCCCCTCAACCGGGCGCCGACACTCATCGCGACGGCGATCTTTGACACCCTCGTCGTGATCGACGCCGAAGGGCAATGGCAGAACAACCTCTCCGAGAGTTGGACTCCGAACGACGATTTCACCTCGTGGGACATGACCCTGCGAGAGGGCATTACCTTCAGCGACGGCGAACCGTTCAACGCCGCAGCCGTCGTCGCCACCGTCGACGCATTCTTCTCTGATCCACTCACGTCGCTCGTGTTCGCTCCTGCCTTCGATGCCGAGACGCCGGTCGAGCTGATCGACGACCTGACCGTCCGCTTCAATGCCAGCACGCCGAATGCCCAGCTGCCCACCTACTTCGCAGAACAGATCGGCATGATTGGTTCGCCCGCATGGCTCGCAGCTCGCAACGACGATCCGAGCCTCGATCAGATGCCGATCGGCGCTGGTCCCTTCGTCATCGAAGAACGCGTCCAAGATCGCAGCACGGTGCTCGTCCGCAACGAGAACTACTGGAACCCTGATCAAGCCGCGATCCTCGACCGAATCGAGCTGTTCACCGACTCAGAAGGCCAGGCCGACTCCACCGTCAGCTCGCTGCTCGCAGGCGATATCGACCTATTGCACCTGACCGACGCCACGCCGATCCTGCAGTTGCGCGACGAGGGCGATGCCATCACTCGCATCGAGGACCAGTCCGGCGAAGAGTTCATCATGTTGATGAACGCGACCATCGCGCCGTTCGACGACATCCGTGTGCGCGAGGCCGCAACCGCCGCCTTCCCACAATCGGCTTACGCCGAGTTCATCACCCAGGGCAGTGCCGACTCGGCTCAGACGCTCTTCTCGGCCGATACGCCATGGCACAACCCCGACCTTGTCCAGCTCGGTGACCAGCCCGAACTCGCCGGGCCGCTCGTCGAGTCGTATTGCGCCGACGTTCCCGAACAGTGCACCGACGGCCGGGTCGACATCGAATACCAGCACGACATCAGCGACGAACTCACCCGCATGGCCACTCTCGTTGGAGATTCGTGGTCGGAGTTCTTCAACATCACCCTCGACGTCGTGCCGAACGATCAGCACATCACCCAGGTCACCCTCGGCGCCTACGACACGGCAACGTGGCGCTACCACGGGTTCTCCGATCCCGACGTCGACTCGATCTTCCTCAGTTGCAACACCATCGGTGCGCTATCGATCAACTTCTCTCGAAACTGCAACCCCGAGCGCGATGCATTGATCGCTCAGCAGCGAGCGTCGACCGACTTCGACGAGCGCTACGCCATCTGGACCGATATCCAGCAGAACCTCATCGATTCGTTCCACTACATCGTCGTCGAGCACACCAACTGGGTAGTTGCCGCCGATCCGGCGGTGGGCGGCATCTGCGACGCCACCACCCCCGACGGCATAGCGCTGCCGTGTCAGAACGGTGGCGTGGTGCGGTTGCCACAGCTCTTCTTGACCAACTAGGAACGACCGAGCGAATCGTGAAGTTCGTCGCCGGCAGGCTCGTGCAGATGGTGCTCGTCGTACTGTCGGTCACGCTGCTTGCGTTTGCGGCGTTGAACTTCCTCGGCGATCCGCTGTTCAACATCCTCGGCCCAATCGCCGACGAGGCGTCAGGGCCCGAGTTCGACGAGGTACGCGCCCAAGCCCGAGCCGACTTCAACCTCGACGAGCCGTTCCTTGTTCGCTACGGGCTGTGGCTCGGCGATATGGCTCAGGGCGACTTTGGGCGCAGCTTCGCGAACGGCACGACCGTCAGCTCCGAGATCAGCCGCCAGTTGCCGGTCACTATCCAGCTGATGATCTACGCCCAGTTGCTGTCGGTGCTCATCTCGGTGCCGTGGGCGCTTTGGTCGGCGTCGAGGGCGAACCGTTTCGTCGACAAAGCAAGCACTGTCGTGTCGTTCGGGATGCTCGGAATCCCCGTCTTTGCGTTGGCCGTGGTCGTGTTCTGGCTGTTCGCGGTGCGCTTCGATATCTTCCCGACGCGCTTCGACGACGAAACGATTCGCACTCGGTTGGTGTCGATGTTCCTTCCGGCGATGGTCTTAGCCGTCCCATTGATCGCGACGTACCAACGCCTATTGCGCACCGACCTGATTTCGACATTGCAGGAAGATTTCATCTCCGTAGCGCGAGCAAAGGGGCTGCCACGATGGCGGGTGCTTGTGCGTCATGCCCTTCGACCGTCGCTCTTTTCGATGCTCACCGTGTTCGGCATTCAGACCGGCGCCCTCATCGGCGGTTCGCTCATCGTTGAGAGCTACTTTGCGGTCCCCGGTATTGGCGCTGGTGTGGTCGAGGCGATCATCCGAGACGACTTCCCCGTGGTGCTTGCGGTTGTCGTCGTCGTGACCGTCATCTTTGTGATCGTCAACTTCCTCGTCGACCTGCTCTACAGCTTCCTCGACCCACGGGTGCAGTTCGATGGCTGATGCGAGCACCATCGACGGGTCGACAGCCTTTGAGGTCATCGACGAGCCGGCGCCGCCGTCGGTCGCCCGACAGCTCGGTCTTGGGTTCTGGTTAAGTTCGGCGTTTGTCGTGTTGGTCGTCGCCCTTGCGCTGCTGGCGCCCATCTTGCCGATCGCCGACCCCGATCAGACCGCAATCGGCGGCAGGCTCGAAGGCCCTCGGCCGGGTCTATGGTTCGGCGCCGATTCAACCGGCCGAGATGTCCTCTCACTGACGATCTGGGGTTCTCGCATCTCGCTGCTCGTCGGCTTCATCGCAATCGTGATCGGCTTTAGCATCGGCGGAACCGTCGGTATCGCAGCCGGCTACTTCCGTGGCCTGTTCGACAAGGTCGTGTCGTTCATATTTGTCACGCTGCTGTCTTTTCCAGCGCTGATTCTCGCCATTCTCATTACGACACTTCTCGGCCGCACCGTGTTGTGGGTATCGGTGAGCCTCGGCGTCTTGGCCATCGCTCCAGTTGGACGACTCGCCCGCGCGCAGACGCTCGTCTTTGCCGAGCGTGAGTTCGTCACGGCCGCTCGAATCCTCGGCGCATCCGACCGACGCATCCTCGTGAAAGAGCTATTGCCCAATGTCGTGATTCCAATGTCTGCGCTCGCCCTGTTGGGTATGGGAATCGCCATCGTCGCCGAAGGCACGCTCGCATTCTTGGCCATCTCGGTCGAGGACGGATTTAGTTGGGGGCGTCAGATCCAAGACGCGGGCAGCTCGGTGCGCGACCTTGAAGAAGGGCCACACGCTGCGCTGTTCCCGATCGGCGTGCTCTTCCTGACCGTACTGTCGCTCAACTACGCGGGCGACCGCATACGAGACGTCTTCGATGCAAAGGAGCTACAGCTCTAATGGCATTGCTCGAAGTGAAAGACCTCGCTGTCACGTTCGCAACGGCATCGGGGCCGGTCTACGCCGTCTCGAACGTGAACTTCTCGGTCGAACGTGGCGAAGCGCTTGGCATTGTTGGCGAATCGGGTTCGGGTAAGTCGGTCACGGTGAAATCGCTCATGAACCTGCTGCCGAGCACGGCGACGATCACCGGGTCGGCTACCTACGACGGCCTCGATATGTTCAATCTCGCGTCGTCTCGGCGCAAGCATTTCTATGGTGTCGACGTAGCGATGGTCTTCCAGAACCCGATGACCTCGCTGAACCCGGTCAAGCGAATCGGCGTGCAACTCACCGAAGGCATGCGCTATCACCGAAACTTGTCGAAGTCGGCGGCGAAGAGTCGGGCGCTTGAATTGCTCGACATGGTGCGTATCCCCGACTCGGCCAAGCGCTTTAGCCAGTATCCACACGAGCTGTCGGGCGGTATGCGCCAACGCGTTGTGATCGCCATGGCGTTGGCGAACGACCCGGCGCTCCTTATTGCCGACGAACCAACGACTGCCCTCGATGTGACCGTGCAACGCGACATTCTCGATCTGCTCGATGGCTTGCGGCGCGATCTCGACATGGCGCTCGTGCTGATCACCCACGACCTCGGCGTCGTTCGTGATCGAACCGATGACATCGTGGTCATGTACGGCGGGCGCGTCATGGAATCGGCGTCGACGGCGGAACTCTTTGCCAACACCATTCATCCGTATTCGCGAGCCCTTCGCCGTTCGATTCCCGACATGTCGATGCCCCGTGGGACAAGGCTCGACCCCATCCCGGGTAGTCCGCCCGACCTTGCGATTGCACCTGCGGCCTGTCCGTTCGCGCCGCGATGTGTCAACGTCGACGCCATCTGCAAATTCTCACTCCCCGAGCTGGCCCCAGATACTGCAAACTCCGAGCACCTCTTCGCCTGCTTCAACCCGCACGGCGAATTGAACGAAGAGAGCATCTGATGGTCGGGGTCGGAAGCGAGTCGCTCCGAGGTGACGATGCGCTGCTGCGGGTCGAGCATCTGATCGTCGAGTTCAAAGGACGGGGCAGGTCGAAGCTGCAGGCGGTAAGTGACGTTTCGTTCGACGTGTTTGCTGGCGAGACGCTCGGGATCGTAGGCGAATCCGGGTGTGGAAAGTCGACGACCGCAAAGGCGATCATTCAGATACCACCGCCGACGAGTGGGACGATCCGCTACGGCGACACCGTCGTCAACGAACTCGACAAGGATGCGCTTCGTGAGACGCGCACCGACCTGCAGATGATCTTTCAAGACCCGATCTCGGCGCTCAATCCGAGGCGTTCGGTCTGGGACATCATTCGCGAAGGTGTCGAAATTTGGGAGACGGGCGATCGTTGGACCGACGAGCGGCTGGTCGAGTTGATCGAATCGGTCGGCATCGATCCGCAGTACCGAGACCGCAAGCCGTTCCAGTTCTCCGGAGGGCAGTGTCAGCGCATCAGCATCGCCCGCGCCCTTGCGCTCGACCCCGAGGTGCTCATCTGTGACGAACCCGTCTCCGCGCTCGATGTTTCGGTGCAAGCGCAAATTCTGAACCTGCTCGACGACCTACAGACCGAGCACGAGCTGACGATGTTGTTCATCAGCCACGACCTCGCCGTCGTTCGAAATGTGAGCGATCGGGTCTTGGTCATGTACCTCGGCCGCATCGCCGAGATTGGCGACGCCGACAGCATCTTCGACAACCCGCAACACCCCTACACCCAAGCACTGCTTTCGGCGGTGCCGGGTTCGGGCATGAGCGACGATGGGTCGCTCGCCGGCGACCTCCCTTCGCCCCTCGACCCACCGACCGGTTGCCGTTTCCACACCCGGTGCAGCCAAGCCATCGATATCTGTGCGACCGAAATCCCCGAGTTCAAACAATTCGGCACCGACCACTGGGCAGCCTGTCACGTCGCCTCACCAAACCCTGACGGCGCCCCCGTCAATCTGTAACTTCTCGGCACTTCCGGCCGAGATCCGCGGAAACCCGCATGGTCGCTGCGCTTTGCTTCGCTCCCCGCCAGAGGTTTCTCGAAGCGCTCGAGATTTGTCCCTTGTTTGGAACCTATGCGGTATCAAACGGGGGACAAATCCTGACTTTGGGGTTATCGGCGGGGGGCGAGCTGGTCGGTCGTCAAGCCGAGCTCGGTGATGTTTTCGGGCAGCGATTCCTCGCGCATCAATGCTCCGGCGACCTGACCAGCTGCGGGTGAGGTGACGATGCCACAGCCGCCCTGACCGACCATCCACATAAAGCCATCGACCGAATCGTCCCAACCAAAGACCGGGTTTCGATCGGGAGCGAAGGTTCGAAGCCCCGCCCAGGTCGTCTTCACCGAGCGTAGTTCGAGGGTGCTAATGGTTTGGATCCGATCGATTGCGAGCGCGACGTCGAGTTCCTCGGCACGGGCATCGGTTGGGTCTGACGGGTTCTCCTCCGAGAGCGAACACAGCAACTGGTTGCCGGCCTCGGGCTTGAAATAACACTGCAGGTCTTCGGTGAATGAGTAGATGAACGGCCAATCGCTCGGGTCTTGGGCAATTGGCGCTGTAAATGCCGTGCGCCGCATCGGCGTGAGCCCGACAGGCGCAACCCCACATGCAGTGGCGACGACATCGCCCCATGCTCCGGCGCAGTTGATGATGACGTCAGCCTCGACCGGCCCGGCGGTGGTCTCGATCTTCCATCGGCCCGTACCGGTCGCTGCTCGGGTTGCACTCAGCAGCTTGGCCGACCGTTGAATTAGCGCATTGTTCGCTCGCGCGGTGCGCAGGAAGAGTTGGTGCAGCGCCATGACATCGACCGAGCCAGAGCTGTCTTCGTAGACACCGATGGTGATCACGTCGGGGTCGAGCACCGGACAGAGGTCGGTCAGCTCACTACCCATGACCGTACGGACATTGGGCGTGATCTTCCGAGCCGCCTCGGCCTCGGCAACGAGGAAGTCAGACACCGAGTCGTTCCCCACCTTCAACACGGGCAGCGGCGTGACGAGTGGGGCATCGGCGCCGGGCGACTCGTCGAAGAACTGCCGGCTCGCCGTGCTGAGTCGATGGAAGACCGGGCCGCCTTCGTTCTCGACATAGATTGCCGCCGAACGCGAAGTGGTGTGATACGCGAGCTCTCCTTCTTGTTCGAGCAGCGCTACTGCGTGGGTGGGCGAAATGGCTGCGGCGGCCGAAACGCCGGCGATACCGCCTCCGATGATGGCGACATCGACAGCGGTGGTGTTAGAGGTGCTCACCACCACTGGGCTACTACGGGGTGCCCGATGCCGACAAGTCTGAATCGAGCGCTACCGTTGCGCTCGGACGGGCGTTTCACTTTGTGCTGCAACCCGGTTCGACAGTAAGTTTTTGAAGTCCCCTGACGTGCATGAAGAACGTCCTGACAAGTCGAGATGTGGCAAGTGACGCGACGCGCGAAAAGTACACCCCCACCCCAACGGGTAGCTCCGCCCAAGCTCCTCGTTGGTATCTGGCTCATCATCATTGCCCTGGTTGGGCTCGCCTCACCGGCACTTGCCCAAGACGATGCCGGTCAGTCGGTGATCACGACGCTTCGCTACGAAGGTGAAGACGGCGAGGATGTGTTTGTTTCTGGCGCGGTCATCACCGTCGAAGGCGTGGGCGAAGGAGTCTCCGATGAGAGCGGCATGATTGCCGTGCCGGTTCCCGAAGCGGGCGAGTACGCGGTAACCATCGACGTTGCGACGCTGCCCGACGGAATTTCGCTGCGATCGGCCGATCGAACCATGGTCACGGCGCTCGTGGAGGATGGTCAGGATCGAAGGATCCTGTTCGCGCTTCAGTCAGAGGCCGGCGCTGCTGCATCAGCGGCCGAGGGCAGCGGAATAGGCCGACGTCTCGCCCAGCTCACCGCCGAAGGCCTGAAGCAGGGTCTTTACCTCGCAATGGCGTCGATCGGCCTGTCACTCATCTATGGCACCACCGGCCTGGTGAACTTCGCCCACGCCGAAATGGTCACGTGGGGCGGGCTCGCCACCTACTTCTTCAACTTCTACGGCCTCGCCGGAGTCGCTGGGTTCCTCGCACCGTTACCGGGGCCCTTTGGCGATGGCGTGAACCTCGTCTTTGCGGTGGTTCTCGGAATGATCGCTGGCGGCGCGCTCGGATTCCTCCTCGACCGAGTTCTCTTCCGGACGCTCAGACGTCAGGGCGTGAGCTTGATCGCGCAAATGGTGATCACCATTGGTCTGTCGATCGTGATGCGCTACCTGTTCCTCTACTTCTTCGGCGGTGGTCCACGCTCGTTCCGTGACTTCTCCGCACAACAGGCGCTGCAGCTTGGTCCGGTCCAGCTCGTGCCGAAAGACATCATCGCAATGTCGATCTCGATCGGTGTGCTGCTCATGATCGGTGTACTCCTCACCCGAACGCAGATGGGCAAGGCAATGCGAGCTGTTTCTGACAACAGAGACCTCGCCGAGTCGTCGGGTATCGACGTTCAGCGAGTGATCTCGACGGTGTGGATCTTCGGGGCTGCAGCCGCTGCCCTTGGCGGAGCGTTCTTCGCACTCGACCAAGCAAAGTGGGACTTCGGGTTCCGGATCTTGTTGCTGATCTTTTCAGCGGTGACGCTCGGCGGGCTCGGCACTGCTTATGGGGCGCTGCTCGGTGCGTTGGTCATCGGCTTGGTGATCAACCTGTCGACCCTCGTGATCGACGCCGAGCTGAAGAACATGGTTGCGCTCCTCGTCATGGTGCTCGTCTTGATGTTCCGTCCCCAAGGGCTCCTCGGACGTGCAGAGAGGATCGGTTAGATGGGTATCGACTGGGGCATCATCATCCAGCAGTTCTTCAGCCAAGGCGTCGGCATCAATGCCATGGTCTTTGCAATGGCCGCGATCGGTCTCAACATCCACTTCGGCTACACCGGCCTGTTGAACTTTGGTCACGTCGGCTTTATGGCCGCTGGTGCCTACGGCGTTGGCATGACCGTCTTTTGGCTCGATCAGAGCCTGTGGCTCGGCGTGCTCGTCGGCCTGTTGTTGCCGACGATCATGGCGCTGATTCTCGGCATCCCGACGCTTCGACTCCGCGCGGACTACCTGGGCATTACGACTATCGCCGCATCTGAAGCCTTGCGCATCTTTGTGCGCTGGCGAGGTAATCAGGAACGGACCGGCTCATCGGGCGGCATCAATGATTTCGCTGATGAGTTCTTCGAGTTCAATATCTTTACCCGTCCAGGAACCGAGACCTACGACTTCGCCCCGGGCGGTCTGACGATCTTTCAGTTTCGAGCAAACGACCTTTGGGTCTTGCTCATTGGCTGGACCCTCGTCGCCTTCTTCTTGCTCCTCACGTGGCAGCTGATGCGAAGCCCGTGGGGTCGTGCGCTCAAGTCGATTCGCGAAGACGAAGATGCGGCTCGCGCGCTGGGCAAGAACGCCTACGCCTACAAGCTGCAGGCCCTCGTGCTCGGCGGCGTCATCGGCGGCGTGGCCGGAATGTTGCAAGTGATTTCTCGCCAGGCGGTACAGCCAGACACGTTCAACCCCGTCATCACGTTCTTGATCTGGACGATCCTTATCATCGGCGGTGTCGGCAAGGTCGCCTCACCAGTCGCAGGTTCGATGATCTACTGGGCGCTCATCTCGGGCCTGATCACGTTTATGCGTGAGCTCATCGGTACCGACTTGTCCGACGAGCTGGAGACCTTCTTGAACCTCTCTGTTCTCAACGTCGACCAACTTCGCTTTGTGATCTTCGGTGGCGCGTTGATGCTGCTCATGTGGTTCCGTCCGCAAGGCGTGTTTGGCAATCGGGAGGAGATGGCACTTGAAGACCGGTGACCCCTCAGAAAAAGATGTAGCGATCGAAGATCCAAACGCTCCCGAGGTTGTTCTTGGTGCGACCGCTGGCGGCGGTGGAGCCGGCGCTGCTGCTCAAGAAGACATTCCGAATCCGATTGCGGGCACCTTCGATGGCGTCGACCCGACCCCTGGATCGCCAAAGCCCGACGAAATCCTCGTGGCAAAGAACGTCGTCCGCCGGTTCGGTGGCCTGACCGCGGTCGATGTCGACGAAGTCCGAATCCAACGCGGTGCAATCACTGCGCTTATTGGCCCGAACGGTGCGGGAAAGACGACGTTCTTCAACCTGCTCACCGGATTCGATGACCCTGACGAGGGTGATGTTTCGCTCAACGGCAATTCGATAAACGGCGTGGCGTCCCACAAGCTTGCAGCTCGGGGCATGGTGCGCACCTTCCAGCTCACCAAGTCGCTGGCGAAGATGAGCGTGATGGACAACATGTTGCTGGGCGCTGGCGATCAACGAGGCGAAAAGCTCTCGTTCTCGTTGCTCCGTGGTTCATGGCGCAAACAAGAGTCTGAGGTGCGTGCCCGAGCCGAAGAGCTGCTCGAACGGTTCAGCATGACGCACATGGCCGACGAGTACGCCGCAACGCTCTCTGGTGGCCAGCGCAAGCTTCTCGAGATGGCACGAGCGCTCATGGCTAAACCCTCGCTTATCTTGCTCGATGAGCCAATGGCTGGCGTGAACCCGGCCCTCGTCCAATCACTACTTGGCCATGTCGAAGCGCTACGCGACGAAGGCGTGAGCGTGTTGTTCGTCGAGCACGACATGGACGTCATCATGGGCATCTCCGACTGGATCGTCGTCTTGGCTGAAGGATCCGTTATCGCCGAGGGGACGCCTGACCAGGTCTCCAGCAACCCGCGAGTGATCGATGCATACCTGGGCACCGAAGACGGCGGAGCGTCCAGCGATGGCCGCCAGGGAAGAGACAGCGAATGAGCGACCAGGTCCTCCAGGCCGACGAAGTCATCGCCGGGTACCTGCCTGGCGTCGACATTCTGACCGGCGTCAACTTCGAACTGAACCAGGGAGAACTGGTCGGCATCATCGGCCCGAACGGCGCCGGCAAATCGACATTGCTCAAGGCTATGTTCGGCCTCGTTCCCGTCAGAGAGGGCGCCGTTCGACTTCATGGCGACACCATCACCAACATGGCAGCCCACTCACTTGTCGAGAAGGGCGTTGGCTTTGTCCCCCAAACCGAGAACGTCTTCCCCAGCCTGACGATCACCGAGAACTTGGAGATGGGTGCCTATCAGCTCCACAAGTCCGAAATTGGCGGCCGAATCGATCAGGTCGTAGAGCTCTTCCCCAAGCTGGGCGAACGAGCCAAGCAACGAGCCGGACTGCTCTCCGGTGGTGAGCGCC
>CALHXU010000195.1 GCA_938040365.1 uncultured Acidimicrobiales bacterium | reverse complement strand
GATGACATGCGCCGTCGAGACTTCCCGGAAGGTCGTTGACTCCATCCTCGTCGCCGCGTCAGGTCAAATCGGGGTTGGAAAGCTGTCCCGCGAGGCCCACAGCGAACACTTGTTGGACGGGCTGTCAAGTTTGTGTCTTGGCAGCCCGTCGCAAGAAGTCACCGGTAAGCGAACAGGACGCCTCATCATGTGACGCCGCCGGGGATGCTTCGCATACTGGGTGTGATCTCCTATTTTGGCCCCACTTGATCGGGTTGTGATATCGAATTTTGGCCCCACCTGAGCGTGGGGCCAGGCGTTGTTGCTTCTGTGGTGAACGGTGGGTTCATGGCAAAGAGGTCTCGTGTGGAGTTGTTCGAGCAGATACGTCGAGCGCGGCGTGATGATCCTGATGTTTCGATCCGGGAGCTGGCTTCTCGGTTCGGGACGCATCGGCGAACGGTGCGTGATGCGTTGGTGTCGGCGGTCCCACCGCCTCGTAAGCAATATCCGGCCCGTTCAGCGCCGGTGCTCGGTGAATGGAAACCGATCATTGATCGCTGGCTGATCGAAGACCGGGACGCTCCGCGTAAGCAGAGGCACACTGCCCGCCGGATTTGGCAGCGTCTTGTTGTCGAGCACGGCGCAGTCGTGGGCGAGTCAACAGTCCGCGCCTATGTGGCTGCAGCCAAGCGTGATGTCCCGGCGGTGATTGCCGATGTGAAGGTCCCGCAGACGTACGCGCTTGGCGCTGAGGCCGAGGTCGATTTCGGCGATGTCTGGTTCGATCTTGGTGGGGTGCGAACGAAGGGCCACATGTTCGTGATGCGCATGTCCGCGTCGGGCAAAGCGTTCCATCACGTCTATTTGAATGAAGCCCAACAAGCATTCCTCGATGGCCATGTTCGGGCGTTCGAATATTTCGGTGGTGTGCCGTCGGGCCGGATCCGTTACGACAATCTGTCGTCAGCTGTGGTGAAGGTGTTGAAGGGCCGGAACCGAGAAGAGACCGAACAGTTCAAACTGCTGCGTTCGCATTACCGGTTCGATTCGTTCTTCTGCGAACCCGGTTTGGGCGGCGCACATGAGAAAGGCGGTGTCGAGGGAGAGATAGGCCGGTTCCGACGAAACCACCTCGTCCCGGTCCCCAATGTCGGTTCAGTCGCAGAGCTCAACGAGCTGATCACTGCCGCTCAAGTTCTCGATGACGGCCGGTTCATCAATGGACGGACGATTCGGGTTGGCGACCACTTCGCTCAAGAACGATTGCATCTGATGGCATTGTCTGCCGAGCCGTTCGACCCGGCGCTGTCGCTACGACCTAGGGTCGATTCGAAATCTCGGGTGTCAGTTCGCCAGAACTTCTACTCGGTGCCCGTCCGTTTCGTTGGTCAACGCATCGATGTCGCTCTTTCAGCAGACAAGATCACTGCTTCCAACGGGTCACAGGTAGTGGCATCTCACGCCCGTTTGGCAGGCAAATACGGCGAGTCCCTGGTCCTCGATCACTATCTCGAGACGCTGCAATCGAAACCGGGTGCGTTGCCCGGATCGACAGCGCTCGCCGCGGCACGACACGCCGGATCGTTCACCGAGATCCATGATCGTTACCTCCAACAAGCCCGGCGTCGACTCGGCGACGCCGATGGCACACGAGCCTTGATCGAGATCCTTCTCGCCTATCGGACGCTGCCCGCCGACGCGCTTCACGCTGGCATCACCGCAGCGCTCGACATCGGTGTTATCGACCCGCAAGTCGTGGTCATCGAAGCACGCAGACACAACAGCCAACGCCCCAACGGCTCTGTGGTTGTCCCGATCGGAAACCTCGAGCGCTACGACCGGCCGACGCCCACGTTAGATCGCTACGACCAGCTCCTCAACAAGAAAGCCCAATAATGACAACCGATATCGCGTCGGGCGCAGCCGTCGAAGCCGCCGCCAAAGAACTGCGTTTGCCCGGCATTCGCGAACATCATCTACGCCTCGCCGATCAAGCCAAACGCTCCAAGGACACCTATCTCGGGTTCCTCGCCGACACGCTCTCCCTTGAAGTTGACGACCGGGCCGAACGACGCCGCACCCGACGCATCAGCGAAGCCAAATTTCCTCGCCAGAAACGGCTCGCCGATTTCGATCTCGACGCCGCACCCACGATCAACCCGGCCACCATCTCCACACTCGCTGCCGGCAACTACCTCGATAGTGGTGACCCAGTCGTACTGCTCGGCGACTCAGGCACCGGCAAAACCCATCTGCTCATCGGCCTCGGAATGGCCGCCTGCGAACAAGGCCGACGCGTCCGCTACACCACCTGTGCACAGCTCACCAACGAACTCAACGAAGCCGCCGACGAACGAAGACTCGCCCGACTCATCGCCAAATACTCACGCATCGAACTACTCATCATCGACGAGCTCGGATACGTCCAACTCGACACCCGAGGAGCCGAACTGTTCTTCCAAGTCCTCACCGACCGAGACGAAACATCATCAATCGCTGTCGGCACAAACCTGCCCTTCAGCGAATGGTCACAGATCATCCCCGACCCGCGCCTCGTCGCCGCCGTCATCGACAGACTCACCTTCAACGCCCACATCATCGAAACCGGAACCGACAGCTACCGACTCAAAACCAGCCGCACCAAAACCTGACCAAGGTGGGGCCAAAATTCGTCAGCACACCGGGGCCAAAATTGGTTGACATTCCCATACGGCCTGTTTCTGACTGTAGGTCGCCGAAAAAGCAGCGTTCTAGCAGTGTAAATCGCGCGCCTTAGGTTCCACGCCCTCGAAGATTCTGGCTCTAAGGATCAAGTCGTCCCAGGTTTGCGCCGACTACAGGGTGAGCTACCCCAAGGATTTGCTTATGGCGGATTTGAAAAGGAGAGGCTCTAAGGCAGCGCTTATCTGTGCTGCGGCTATGGCCGTTGTATCGTGCGGAACTCATGAAGGTGGTCCGATTGAAACGACTACAAGTGCACTCCAGGATGGAAGCGCCGAGATTGATAGCGACTATAGGGAGATCGAGTTGATGGTGGATGAATCAATGGCTGACCCTTTAGACGCTGATGAAGTCGAGTCTTCTGGCGTTGATCTGACCGCTGCGGTTAGCAGGGCTCGTGAGAGTGGGTTCTCGTTTGAGCAGTCAGCGACGTACTCCAGTTTCTCTTCCGGGACACAGGTAGAGGTATCCAGTTCGGTACCAACAGCTACTGGCCACTTAGTTCGAGATAACTATGTTATTCGTGCAGACCTGACCGAACTATTGCAAAACGGTGGCGAAGCGCAGGCTGCCGTTGCTCCTGGTAGTCCCGAAGTTCTATCGCTTGGGCCGTTGAAGTTAGATCTTTGGGTCGTTGGGGACCGTGTGGTCATGGACAAGACGGACCTATATGAGCTGTTCTCATTCATGTATTTCGAATCGTCGCCACCAAGTGGGCCTGAGGTCTTTGACGTCGCGCTGCTCGATGGCCTGAGTGCACTCGAGATAGCAAATGTAACCGGCGGGTTTTTTTCTGGTCATGTGACTAACCCGAACGGTCTTTTGGAGGTCGCTAGTTCGTTGAGGCCGGTCGCCGTAGTTGGACAAGATTCCGGGGGGATCCTAGTGAGTGGCTCGATCTCGTACACCGATTATGTCAACGCTGTTGGGGTTGTACCGCGTGATTTAGTTGCGGTTTCGCCAGTTGACATTCTTCTGCCCAATAGTGCTATCGGATTTGAGCCGAGCGGAGTTGCAGGTGAAACCCCTGTTGAGGTGACCGTGGAGTTGGACGCGACGGGTTTGCTTGAGCGTGTTGAGATCGTTGTGGACTTCGGCGCTTACCTTCGAGCGAGGTCCGCAGAAGAAGGGCCGTCAGGTTACGAGTTCGAAAATGGCTTTCGGCATGTGGTTCGCACAGTGCAGACGTTCCACGACTACGGGGCCGAGTTCACGTTCGACGTGCCCGAGGGTATTGACCGAACCGAAGAGGTATTCGGGATTGCTGCGGCTAGCCCCGAGTAGGACCAAAACGGGGTGGCGTCCCATTCTTGGTGTAATACGAAGCCTGGCGTAGGTTCCTTCAAGAGAAGCAAACTCAGAGAAGGAAACCCACGCCATGCCAAAGCAAGTATCGCCCGTTGAGGCTATTCGTGTCGAGATCAACAATGTGTTCGGGTCGGGACGCCCGATCGATGAATGTCTCGAGGAGTTGATGCGCCTCTCGGTGCGTCTCGTCCTCCAACAGATCCTCGAAGACGAAGTGACCGGCTGGTTGGGTCGCGACTGGAACAGTCGTAGCGGTAAACCAGCCCGTGATGGACAGCGTAATGGCCACTCGGATCTGACGATCAAAACCACAGCCGGCCCGGTGAAATTGGCCCGCCCAAAGCTTCGTGGCACAACAGAGAAGTTCGCCTCAACGCTGTTGGGTAAAGGTGTCGTTAGGTCGGCGCCGTTGGAAGCGTTGGTGATCTCAGTGCGATTGTGGATGGGGCGTCGTTTGATCTTGATTCTCTTGGTTTGGATCAGTTCAGTGTTGAGGCGTTTGGTCCTGACGGGACTGAGAGTGTGCGCTTCGAGTTGGATGGTCCGGTTGAGAATGTCCGGGTCGAGAATG
>CALHXU010000194.1 GCA_938040365.1 uncultured Acidimicrobiales bacterium | reverse complement strand
CGTGGCTGTATTACGTGTCGCTATTTGTCAGATCAACACCAAGGTCGGAGATCTTCGCGGCAATGCCGAGAAGATCCTCCAGGCAATGGCCGAGTCGGAACGAGAAGGCGCCGATCTGGCGCTGTTCCCCGAGCTCACCATCACCGGCTACCCGCCTGAAGACTTGTTGTTGAAGCCGGGGTTCATCGCCGACAACCGAGCGGTGCTCGACGAGGTCGCGAGCAACATCACTGGCCACTGCGCTGCAGCGATTGGCTTTGCCGATGGCACAGGCCATGGGCGTACGTTCAACGCACTCGCGCTCGTCGCGGGCGGCGAAGTGAAGGCGACCTACCACAAGCGGGCACTTCCGAACTACGCCGTGTACGACGAAGAGCGCGTGTTCATTCCAGGTTCTGAGCCGATGCGATTGTTCGAGATCGCTGGCATCCGGGTGGGCATGTCGATATGTGAAGATGGCTGGATCGCCGGTGGCCCTATGGCCCAGCTCGGTGCAGGAGGCGCGCAGATCCTCGTCAACATGAACGCCTCGCCGTTCTACCGTAAGAAGACCTACACCCGCGAAGCCGAGATGGCGTTGCGTGTAGAAGAAGCCGGGCAGATCCCACTCGTGTACGGGAACCTGGTCGGCGGACAAGATGAGATCGTGTTCGACGGCTCGTCATTTGTCGTCGACAAGGCTGGAGAGGTCATTGCCCGAGCGGGGCACTGCGTCGAGGAAATCCTCGTCGTCGATGTCGAAGCGGCCGAGAACGAGACCGACGCTGCGGCACTGTTCCCCATCGTGCCGGTCTCACCTGCGACCGGCCGCGAGCGTCCGGTGGTTTCGCCTCGCGTGGCCCCGATCGGAAACGAGCTCGATGCGCTCCACGATGCGCTCGTACTCGCAACTCGTGATTATGTTCGAAAGAACGGCTTTACCGATGTCTGCCTCGGACTTTCCGGCGGTATCGATTCGACCCTCACGGCCGCGATCGCCGCCGACGCGCTCGGACCTGAAAATGTGCACTGCGTGCTGATGCCGAGTCGTTATTCGAGCAAACATTCCGTTACCGACGCCGAAGAGTTCGCCGAACGCCTCGGGGTATCGCACCGCACGATTCGTATCGAACGAGCGCACGCCGCTTTCCTCGAGACGTTCGCGCCGTCATTCGAAGGTCGTGAGGAAGGTCTCACCGAAGAGAATCTGCAGTCGCGAATTCGTGGCGTGATCCTTATGGGTCTCACCAACAAGTTCGGCTGGTTGGTCGTCACCACCGGCAACAAGAGCGAAGCCGCCGTTGGCTATTCGACGCTCTATGGCGATACCGCCGGCGCATACGCCGTGATCAAAGACGTCTACAAACTCGACGTGTACGCACTATCGCGGCGGTATAACGAACGAAATGGCCGCGAGATCATCCCCGAGTCGGTAATCACCAAGCCGCCGTCGGCCGAGTTACGCCCCGATCAGCGAGATGATCAAAGCCTCCCACCGTACGAAGAACTCGATCCGTTGCTCGAGGCCTATATCGAAGGTGATAAGACTCGCAGCGAACTTATCGATTCGGGCTTTGATGCAGCGATGGTCGAGCGCATTACGAGGCTCGTCGACATTTCGGAATTTAAGCGCCGGCAAACACCACTCGGTGCCCGAGTAACGAAGAAGGCCTTTGGCCGCGACCGCCGCTTGCCCATCACAAACGGCTACCGATAAGGCGATTTAGCACCGAAATTGAGCAATTTGGGGCATAGATATCACGCTTCGTAGCCTTCACACTAATTTTACTCCTGTTAAAGGAGTCTCAAAAGAAATCATTCGGACGTGGGCGATTACAGATCGCTCGGTAGGATTTCCCTTTAGGTCGGCCATGTTTTGGTCGAACTACGGCGGGTCCGGAGAAGTTCGGATTTTACGGAAAAGCACACTTGGTTTGTGAAAGCGAACCTGAACTGCAGATTGGAAACTCGTGGCCAAAGAGCGTGTCGAGCGGGATGAAGAAGATCTCGTACGGTTGTATCTCACCGACATTGGCCAGTACCCGCTGCTGACCAAAGACGATGAGGTTCGTCTGGCGCAAGCAATCGAGAAGGGTGCCGAAGCTCGCGCAGCGATCGAGAGCGGCGACGAACTTTCTGCTGCGAAGCGTCGCGAATACAACCGGGACCTGCGCCGCGGCGAACAAGCCGAGCGCACCTTTGTGCAGTCCAACCTTCGCCTCGTGGTCTCGATCGCAAAGAAGTACCAGGCATCTGGTCTTCCACTGCTCGACCTCATTCAAGAGGGCAACCTCGGCCTCATGCACGCCGTCGAGAAGTTCGACTGGCGCAAGGGCTTTAAGTTCTCGACCTACGCAACGTGGTGGATTCGCCAAGCAATCACCCGCGGTATTGCAAACACCGGTCGCACGATTCGCCTCCCAGTTCATGCCGGCGACACTCTCACCCGACTCCAGAAAGCTCGCTCTCGACTAGAGCTCAAGCTCGGTCGCCCAGCGACGCTCTCCGAGCTCTCCGCCGAGGTTGAGCTTCCCGAGGACAAGGTGACCGAAGCGCTTCGCTTCGCCGCCGAACCACTCTCGCTCTCTGAACCGCTTCGCGAGGACGGCGATGCCGAACTTGGCGACGTGGTCGAAGATCGTGGCGCTGATTCACCGTTCGAAGTCGCAGCCACTGCGCTGCTTCCCGACGAGATCAGCCGTCTGCTCTCACCGCTCGACGAACGAGAGCGTGAGATTCTCAAGTTGCGCTTCGGCCTCGACCGAGGCGAGCCACGCACGCTCGAAGAGGTTGGCGAACACTTCAACCTCACTCGTGAGCGCATTCGCCAGATCGAAGCTCGTGCAATGTCGAAGCTTCGACACCCAAGCAGCGACACCGGCGCTCGCGACCTGCTCGCCGTCTGATCTTGCACCACATGACCAATCCGGGTACGCCACTGGCCATGTGCGACCTCGATCGGCTGTACTGAAATGTTGATCATGGCGCTCTACGCGCTCATCATCTTCGTCACGTTCGCCGTCGTTGGTGGAACGGTGGTTTACCTGATCGTTCGGAACCAGTCCGAACCCGGTGAGGGTGACCTTCCGCCCCGAGGTGTTCCTTGGAGCGACGAAGAACGGCTCAACTGATTTCTGCTGATTGGGTCTTGTTGAGAACTGATCGCTAGCCTTAACAGTTCATGGAGGTGTCCGAGTACCTGGTGGGCTCCCCTGCCTTCAAAGCAGGCGGTACGGGCGATCCCCGTACGGCGGGTTCGATTCCCGTCCACCTCCGTTTTCGCCGCGGGGTCGGATCCGGGCGCTGTGCGCCCTCGACCGACCTGCGGACGGTGCACCCTGGGCCCGAGCGGCCCGTCGCCGAAGGCGACAAGAGCGGGGGAAATACTAGGGAGCTTCGCCGTATGATCAGGCGCGGAGCGCCTATCGGCAAAGCTCACTAGTTCGCTCGGGTGGCAAAGCCACCTGGGCTACCGCGGGCGCCCTCGGCCGGCTTGCGGGTTCCTCAGTCGCGGCCGATGGTGTTTTCGCCGGTCGCTTCGTCGAAGAGTTTCGGATAGGGCCGGCCAATGCCGATCAAACGCGACAACAGCGGGCTTGCTCGATCGACCACGTGCTGGGGAACCCCCGATAATTGGTCTTCGAGTGGAATCACAAACTTTGGCAAGTACTCGATGAGTACCGCGCCGCGATCGTGATCTGAATGATTCGGCATGGCGCAATGCCATGTCATGCCGTTAAAGATCAACGCATCACCTGGGTTGCCCGACATGCGGCTGCACGAATCGAAGAACGTGTCGCGATCGTCGACCTCGGGATAGCGCAGGTCTCGCTGCGAACCCGGAAGGAACGCGCTCGCGCCCGAGACTTCGTTGAATGGGTCGAGTGGAATCGTGACTTGGAGGTTCAGGGGAAAGCTCGAGTTAATCCGGGCGGGAAAGCCCTCGCGGTCATACATGTCCCAGTATGGATAGTCGATATGTGGCTCCTGGCCCGGCCCACCTGGGAGCAGACGGTTCGCCGCAATCGAACCGAGGTGAAACTGGTTTCCAAGAAATGCCGAGGTGATTGCCACAACATCGGGATGCTGGACCATGTCCTCGAACACCTCGCCCTTTGCAAGCAGGTTCCAGACGCGTCGCTGCAAGTGCATGATGTCTTTGTTCGCGCCCTGGAAATGTGTTTCCTTATCGGCGTCCTTCGACTCATCCATGATGATCGCTCGCGCATCTGCCACCGCTGCGTCATCAAACGCATTTCGAATCACCACCGCGCCATTCCCGGTGAGCAGCTCATCGATGATCGACTCCATCTGCTCGGTGAGCTGTGTCGTATCGACTTCAAACATAGGGTCCTCCAACAGGTGTCGTGGTCATTTCGGCACGGGCCCGGTCGTCGAACGGACGACGAGGCTCGGCCGAAGCAGCTCGTGCTTTGCGACCTCTCGGCCGTTGATGCGTTCGATCAGTAACTCGGTGGCGCGGTGGCCCGACATCTGCATGGGCTGGCGCACTGTTGTGAGTGAGATGGCGCCGAGGCCAGCGAGCACGGTGTCGTCGTAGCCAACCACCGACACATCGTCGGGGATACTCACGCCGATACTGCGAAGGTGTGCAAAGACACCGCTCGCTGCGAGGTCGTTTGCCGCGAAGATCGCGGTCGGCGGCTCCTTGAGCTTCATGATGTCGATCGCCGCAGCTCGAGCGGATTGTTCGTTGTAGTCGCCTTCAAACACGATGGGGGCGAGGCCGCGATTCGACATCGCGGTCGTGAAGCCCTTCCGTCGCTCCGGTGCACCCGGTGCGGTTCCTGCATCGATGTGCACGATTCTGCTGTGTCCAAGCGACGTGAGGTGTTCGACGACCAGCTCAGCTCCGTAGGCCTCGTCGTTGCACAGTGTGTCCATGGCGTCGGGTTTGTGGAAGTTCGACACGGCAACGGTCGGGGTTTGCTGGGCCATCTCCGAAAAGGCTTCCGACCCGAAACGGGCCGCGCCGAGCACGATGCCATCGGTGCGAAGGTTGAGCAGGGTCTCGATGGCGGCGTTTTCGCCAGCCTCTCGCTGCCAACCCGAGGTGATGAGCACTTCCATGCCGTTCTCGGTAGCGCCTGCGGCAACACCTTCAGCCAGCTCGGCGAAGTAAGGGTTGTGGAGGTCGTTCAGCATCACGCCGATGGTATTTGTCTGGCCGCTCGCCAGGTTCCGCGCCCACACGTTTGGCCGATAGTCGAGTTCGGCAGCCGAGGCGAGCACTTTGGCTCGACTGTGGTCAGAGACCCGAGGCGAATCCCTCATGACAAGCGATACGAGCGCACGCGAAACTCCCGCGTGCTGGGCCACGTCGTCCATCGTCGTCTGTGCCATGGCGCCTGAGTCTAGACGATCTCTCGGCTTATGTATAGAGCGCTCTAATTTTCACACACTACGACAATCTGGGAGAGTTGATGTGTGATTTGTCACGAAGCGCGGTTAGTGGATCTCCCTTGAATTAGCTGAAATCTTGCTCGTGGGTGAGTTGACGACGCCAAAATTCTCTCCTAGTGTGAGTCTCCTGTCACAGAGTAGAGCGCTCTACATGTGGGCGTGACAACTCTTCAGTAGTGACAATTGTGATCGCATCGAAGAAGAGACTGCTGCCAATCATTTGCGGCAAAAGTCAGTGAAGGAACATTGGAAACAATGAGTTTCATGCAACGAATGGCAACTGCACCGATCTCGTGGGGGATCTGCGAAGTCCCCGGATGGGGTATGCAGCTCCCCGTAGATCGAGTGCTGTCAGAGATGGCGGAGCTTGGGTTCCCCGCCACTGAGCTTGGTTCGGAGGGGTATCTCCCTTCCGACCCGTCCGAACTGAGCTCCCTTCTTCGCGAGCACAATCTCGATCTGCTCGCGGCGTTCATTCCCGTGCTCGTCCACGACCCTGCCGAGGCGGACGAAACCCTTCGCCGCTGCGAGCAAAGCGCTGCGCTACTCCAGAGCGCGGGCGCCACCTATTTCAACTCGTCTCCGGTTACGACCTGGGATTGGGCACCACGGCGAGAACTGTCGGGAGCCGAATGGGATCACACGATGACCATGTTTGCGCGCATCGAGGAGATCACCGAGGCACACGGCCTTACCCAAGTGCTCCACGAACATTACGGGACGATCGTCGAAACCAAAGACGAGATTCAGCGCGTCGTCGACAACAGCGATATTCGCTTCGTCCTCGACACCGCACACTTCGCGGTCGGCGGTTATGACCCCGCCGACTTCGTCAACGCACACGCCGACCGCGTCGGCCTTGTGCACATCAAAGACTGCGACCTCGCCGTTGCGAAACGGCTCAATGATGGCGAGCTCAGCCTCATGGAAGCAGTGCAAGGAGGCATCTTCCCCACGGTGGGGCGAGGTGACCTCGACATCGATCGTGTAATACGATCACTCGAAAGCGGGGGATACACGGGGTGGTACGTCCTAGAACAGGACGTAGCAATCATTGGTGGCGAACCCGTTTCGGGCAAAGGCCCAATCGAAGGCGTGAGAGCAAGCGTCGACTATCTCAGGGCGCTCGAGGGGCGCATGGCGGCTTGATCTTTGGTCAAGCCACCATGTGAATGTCGAGCGTTCGAGACACCAATAGAAAGCCCAATAGGAGGGGAACCAAGTGAGAAAACTAATGAGATTGCTGGCGTTACTGACAGCGATAACACTCGTTGCCGCAGCATGTGGCAGCACAGCAGACGACTCAGCGACTGGTGATACCGGCGCGGAGACCGATGACGGAGGCTCCGACGACGGAGAGACCGAACAGGTAGACGCAGCTCAAGGCTCCGATCTCACCTTCCACATGATCACCCACTCCGATGATGGACCATTCTGGTCGGTTGTCAACCGTGGCATGGACGCAGCATGCAGTGACCTTGGTGTCACCTGCGTCTGGGTCCCTGGAAACAACGACGCCAACGTCATGGTGCAGGGCATCGAGGGCGCGATTGGTGAAGGCTCCGACGGTATCGCCGCATCACTTCCAGATCCGGCAGCACTCGTGCCTGCGCTTCAAGGCGCAGTCGACGGTGGCGTTCCAGTCGTGACCCTTAACTCGGGCGCAAACGACTACCAGGAAATCGGCGCACTGACCCACGTTGGCCAGACCGAGTTCATTGCGGGCCAGGCAGCTGGTGAGCGCTTCAACGCTGCAGGCGTGACCCACGTTCTCTGCGGTCAGCAGGAGCAGAACAACGTCGGCCTGACCGAGCGTTGTGGTGGCCTCGAAAACACCTTCTCGGGCACCGTAACCACCGGCTTCATGGACCTTGACGCCGATACCACGGCTCAGCAGGCAGCGATCAACGCCGCAATGGCAGCTGACGACTCGATCGACGGCTTCCTCGGCGTTGGCCCAGTCATCACCCTTTCGGGCCTTCGTGCAGCGAGCGACCTCGGCCGTGACGTCACGGTTGGCGGCTTCGACCTTACCCCTGAACTGCTCGGCGAGATCGAGGGTGGCAACATCCTCTTCACCGTCGATCAGCAGCAGTACCTCCAGGGTTACCTGCCAATCCTTCAGCTGTTCCTCTTCCAGACGAACTCGAACACCATCGGTGGTGGACTTCCAATCCTCACCGGTCCTGGTTTCGTAGATGCGTCCAACGCAGCTGACGTGCTTGCCCTCTCTGAGGCTGGCACTCGCTAGGAGCTTTGGCCTAAGGGCTAATCAAACGTGCGAACCGGCCGCCCAGGAATTCCTCGGCGGCCGGTTCTGTCACGTCGTTTGGCGCTTCGGTGTCACCAGAACGAACACTGCACTAACTGCTTTAAGGAGATAATTCGACATGTCGGAAACGACGATGGACGAGGGACACGTCAGCGAGGCTGACGACGCGGGGGACGAGCTCGTGGTGTCTCCCGACAAAACCGAAACGTCTGAAGCGCAGTCGTCGCAAGCCGCTCCCGCTGCTGGCGATGAACGGCTTGCGTATCGCAGTCTGTTCCAACGAATGTTTGTCCAGCCAGAGATTGGCGCCATCATCGGTGTCATTGGTGTCTGGACGTTCTTCTGGGCGGTTTCGCTCAACTTCGGTACCGCAGGCCAGACACAGAACTGGCTCGATACCGCATCGACGCTCGGCATCATGGCCGTAGCGGTTTCCATGCTCATGATCGGTGGAGAGTTCGACCTCTCATCGGGTGCCAACACCGGCGCCATGGGCATTCTTTTCATCCTTCTCATCAAAGAAGTCGGCGATCTGGGCGGGCTCGGCCTGTCCATTTGGTTCGCCGTCCCTATCTCGTTCGCCGTAGCGATGCTGATTGGCTACCTCAACGGAAAGATGGTCGAGCGCACGGCGCTCCCAAGTTTCATCGTTACCCTCGCGACATTTTTCATATTACGCGGGCTCAAACTCGGTATGTCCAAGCTCCTCACGGGCCAGATCTCGGTGACCTTCACCGAAGACGCAAGCGGGTACGACTTCTGGCAGCCCATCTTTGCGGGCGAGTGGATTCGCAACGAACACATCTGGAACGGACGCGACATCTTCTACCTTGGCTTCGCAATCGGAGGCGCCGTCCTCTTGGCGCTGTCGATGTGTGAGATGCACTTCGTTCGTCGCGAATCTAATTCTGCAGCGGGCCTTCCAATCTTTGGCGCCGGTGCTGCGGGCGTTGGTGCGGCAATCTTTCTGCTCCACACCACCGACGGGGTGAACGCAAACATTCTCGCTGCGGCCGTCCTCGGTATTTCGGTTCTCGTGAGCCTCGTCGGGTTCGGGATGTGGCGCTACGAACCGGTCGAATCTGCAGGCAGCCTCGGGCTGACGAGCAAGATCATGATGAGGATCGGTACCGGCTTGGCGTTGGTCGCTGCAGCGATCGTCGCGTCGTTCGCAATCGATTCGAACAACGCCGAGACGTTGTTCTTTCCGTTCACGGTTCAAGGGCTCCGCGTTGTCTTGATGATGGCGCTCGCCGGAGGCGGCTTCACACTCTTGGTGATCGCCGCGAACCTCGCCCTGCGCGTCAACCCAACGACCAAACTCTTCGTGTCGACAGTGCTCGCTGCAACGCTCGTCGTGTTTGCCTTTGTGATTCGCGCCTCGGCCGAAGCCACGAAGTTCCGCACCGAACTCTTCTCGGTGTTCCTGTTCGCCGCACTCGGCGTCTTTGTCTGGTCGGTGTTGAGCCTGCGGTACCAAGAGCGCCGCGCCGAAGACGAAACCGCCGACGCGCTCGGCATGCGTGGCCTCGGACTTGGCGTCTTGTTCCTCGTCCTCGCCGTCGTCCTTCGCCACCTCTTTGTGACCCAAGCCGAACTCGATGCGGCGGTCAACCCGGCACGCTTCTCAGTTCGCATGCTGTGGTTCTTCGCCTTCACTGCGGTCATGGCGTACCTGTTGGCCCGAACCCGATTCGGTTCATGGACCTTCGCTGTCGGCGGTAATGCCCAGGCTTCTCGTCAGGTCGGCGTTCCCGCCGCGAGGACCAAGACCCAGCTCTTCATGATCGTCTCTGGCGCAGCATGGCTTGTTGGCATGTTGCTTTCTTTCCGCCTCAGCAGCCTCCAAGCAGGCGCTGGCGACGGCGAAGAGTTCGAGTTCATCATTGCCGCAGTCGTTGGAGGAACCCTGCTGACCGGTGGTTACGGCACAGCAATCGGCGCTGCGTTCGGCGCGGCAATCATGGCGATGTCGCTCGTCGGCATTCAGTCCGCCAGGTGGAATACCGACTGGCGCTTTGTCTTCCTCGGCGTGATCTTGCTGCTCGCAGTGATTGCCAACCGCTACATCCGTGATCAAGCAACGGCTACCCGCCGCTAAGGACTGAGGAGTATTTCGATGGCACAACGGGCTCTCCTTGAACTTGAGAACATCTCAAAGTTTTACGGAAACATCATTGCCCTCGAGGGCGTCAGCACCAAGGTGAACGCGGGTGAAGTCACCTGTGTGCTCGGTGACAATGGCGCTGGCAAGTCGACCTTCATCAAGATCCTTGCGGGCGTGCACCAGCAGTCGGAGGGAAGCATCTTCCTTAACGACGAAGAGGTCATGTTCAACTCGCCTCGCGACGCGCTCGACGGTGGCATCGCAACGGTGTATCAGGACCTCGCAATGGTTCCGCTCATGTCGGTGTGGCGGAACTTCTTCCTCGGCGCAGAACCCACCAAGGGATTCGGTCCGTTCAAGTGGATCGACCAGCCAAAGGCAATGAAGATCGCAAAGGACGAGATGGCCAAGATGGGCATCGACATTCGCGATACCGAACAACCAGTCGGCACCCTGTCCGGCGGTGAACGGCAATCCGTCGCAATCGCCCGCGCAGGCTACTTCGGGGCCAAGGTGCTGATCCTCGACGAACCAACCTCGGCGCTTGGTGTGAAACAGTCCGGCGTGGTGCTCAAACGCATCGTCGAGGCCCGCAACCAAGGCCTCGCAGTCATCTTCATCACCCACAATCCTTCCCATGCGTACCCGGTCGGCGATCGGTTCCTCATTCTCAACCGTGGCAAGTCGCTCGGGTCATTCGACAAAGATGACATCAGCCAACAAGAACTCACCGGCCTCATGGCGGGTGGTGCAGAGCTTCAAGAACTCCAACAAGAGCTCGAAGAAGCCATTTCTGGCGTCAAGAAGAATTAGCGAAACTGTCGAGCAGTTGCCGTCGCAGTTCGACCACTCGAATTGCTCGCACCTGATGGAGTCCCCATGAGCACTATTGAAATCCTCACGCTCGGACGGGTGAGCGTTGATCTGTATGCCGAACAAGTCGGCGAACCAATGCGAAACGTCACGTCCTTTCGTAAGTCGATCGGAGGGACCGCCACCAATGTTGCCGTCGCCGCAGCGCGCCTCGGTCGAAACGCAGCCCTGTGCACAAAGGTCGGCGATGACCAATTTGGTGACTATGTTCGCCACGCCCTCGAACACACCTTCGGCGTCGACAACCGTTTCATCGCGACCGACCCGAGCCTCCAAACGCCGTTGGCCTTCGCCGAGCTCGATCCGCCCGAGGATCCTTCGATCATCTTTTACCGCGAACCGCGGGCGCCAGATCAAAATATCGAGGTGAGCGACGTCGACCTCGATGTGGTGCGCGACGTGCCCATCTTCTGGCTGCCGGCCTCTCGATTTAGCGATGAGCAGTCCGCAGCGGTCTGCACCGAACTCCTCAACGTACGCGAGCGGCGGACCCACACTGTTCTGGACCTCGATTGGCGTCCAATGTTTTGGGAGTCGAAAGAGCAGGCCACAGAAGCGATTGCCCCGATGCTCGACCAGTTCACGATCGCGATTGGAAACAAGGACGAATGTGAGATCGCCGTCGGCACCCGCGACCTCAACCTCGCCGCCGATCGGTTGCTCGAAGCCGGTCTCGAAATGGCTGTCATGAAGCTCGGCGGCGACGGCGTCATGATCGCCACCGCCGATGGACAGCGGGTATCGGTCCCGCCATACATGGTCGACGTTGTTTCAGGGCTCGGATCAGGAGATGCGTTCGGTGGAGCGTTCTGTCACGGGTTGCTCTCGGGGTGGGATTCAGAAACGATCATCAAATGGGGCAACGCCGCCGGCGCCATTGTTGCGAGCCGGCTGATGTGCGCTGACGACATGCCCACGATCGAAGACATCACTGCCCTTCTCGCGGAGCGAGACTCGTAATGGAAAGCGCATGGTGGCCAGCCGCCTTCCCCGAACACCTACTCCCAGCTCACGGCGAACTCGGCCTGACCCCGTGCGGGCCCGACCTCGCCGAACGGGCCGACGCCGCGGTCATCTTTGCGAGCGGCGAGCCGTACGGCGATGCTGTCTTCGACTCGCTCAGCTCGGCCAAGATCGTCGCCCGAATCGGCATTGGCTACGACGCGGTCGATCTCGATGCAGCAACTCGCAACGGTGTGCTGGTGACAAACACGCCCGAAGGGCCGACGACATCGACCGCCGAGCACACGATCGCACTCATGATGGCCATTTGTCATCAACTCACCGAGTCGGCGTCGCGCCTTCGTGCCGGCACTGGCGACTATGTGTCGCACCAGCGTTCGATGGAACTGTCTGGTCGCACCCTCGGCCTCCTCGGATTCGGCCGCATCGGTCGAGCCGTTGCGGTCATGGCTCATGCGATCGGCATGCACATCATCGTCACCGACCCCGCCGTAAACGAAACTTCGGGGTCTGACCCCGATTTACCGTTTCGCGTCGAGGTGGTGGGGTTGGACGAGCTGTTCGCTCGTGCGGATGTGCTTTCGATTCACGCGCCTGCAACACCGGCGACCACGGGAATGATCGATGCGTCGGTCTTTGCCGCCATGAAACCCGGCTCGGTATTGGTCAACTGTGCGCGCGGTCCAATCGTGAACACCGACGATCTTGTCGCCGCGGTCGAGTCTGGCCACCTGCTCGGGGCGGGACTCGATGTGACCGAACCCGAACCGCTCGATCCCGACCACCCGCTCTTATCGATGGACAACGTGATCGTGACACCACACATCGCGTCGAGCACCGTCGCAGGCCGTAAACGAATGAACGACATGGCATTTGAGCAAGTCGCCATGGCGCTGCGCGGTGAAACGCCGACCCACCTGCTCAACCCAGAAGTTCTCAACCAACCCAACTGCGCGCTCGCACAGTCGTGAATCAAGGAAAGCCAATGGACCGTCAACCACTTCGCATCGCCGTTATTGGACTCGGCTGGATGGGCCAAGCCCACAGTCGCAGCTATGCCCGCATTCCCCATCTCTTCAGTGACCGGGCCTATGACCCGGTGCTCGCCATGTGTGCCGACAATTCCGAAGAGCGACGCGATGCGGCTATTCACGATTTTGGTTTCGAAGAAGCGGTTGCCGACTGGCGCGAGATCATGGAACGCGACGACATCGACATCGTCACCTGCACCGCACCCAACATGTTGCAC
>CALHXU010000193.1 GCA_938040365.1 uncultured Acidimicrobiales bacterium | reverse complement strand
GCCGGCGAGAATCGACATCAGCGTGAACGCTGCGATCATCACGAAGATTACGATCGCAGCGATTGCGATCAGGGCGACGGCGTTGCCTTGCAGAATCGAGAATCTCGAGCTCTCGGCGAGTGCCGGAGCGTCAAGCCCTGAGCCCTGTACCAGACCAGACGGCACGATTCGGACGCGTTCTTCGCTTCCGCCAAAGGCGGCCGTTAGCTCATTTGTTCCATCCTCACCTTGCCCGTTGACCGATTGGGTGTCGATGATCGACGACGTCGGGAACGAACCAACGAGGTATGACTCATGAATTCTGGCCGCTTGGGCTCCGGCGACGACGATGTCTTGCTCGGCTGAGCTGCCACGCAAGACAACGCCACCACGGACCTGATCTGCAATGGAAACAAACTCGCTGATATCAAGGTTTGCGGTGCGAGGCGCAACGACGGCCAATCCGGCGTTGGCACCGATCAGGCGACCACGTACCGCGTCTGGCTGGAGCGAGGAGCTGGAGCCCGGTGAACCAACGAACGCAACGACATTTCGTACGCCGTCACCCTGGCTCGCAAAGGCATTGACAGAGTCTGCAATTGCGTTGAACGTGACCGCACCACCGCTCGGTTCGAGCGCGTTGATCGCGCTTCGGATGGCATTGTGATCAACCGTGAACTCAACGATTGGCTGGGTATCGAGACGCCCACCACCTGCACGGACGAGCATCAACCGTGTACCGGCGCTCAGACCATCGACATAGCTCAGTGCTGCCTGACGGATGTTCTCAAAACCAGTGACCTGATCGGCGGTCTCTGAATCGTCGACCACGATGACCGTGTGGTTTCCAACCGGGGAACTAAAGATGGGCGAAACGCTGGTGACGATCTCCTCACCCTCAATCTCGACGGTTAGGTCGGTTGCTTGTACGCCGAGCTCAGGTCGAATGACGACCGTGCCGGTTTCGTCTCGAACATCGACTCTCAACACCTCGAAGTCGACCGTTGCGGACGAGCCTTCGGTCTGGGCCAACGCCGGCGCAGCGAACACGCTGAAGATCAGCGCGAGCACGGTGAAGATACTCAGCAGCGCCTTTGCTGTGTGCTGTCGCGCAGGGCGGTCTTCTGGTGAACTCAGTCTCATTGGGCCCTCCGGTTGGGGGTAAATACCTCTGCACCCAACTTGATGCCGTAGTCCGCCAACTTCTCAGCAAACTTCGGACGAACGCCGGTTGGCTGGAGCGTTCCGCGCAACTTGCCGTCCTCACCAACACCCGCAGCGAAATCGAACAAGAAAATGTCCTGAAGGATGATCACATCGCCCTCCATGCCTTGGACTTCGGTGATGTGAGAGATCTTTCGTGAACCGTCGCGCTGGCGACCGATCTGGATGACGAGGTCGACCGCAGACGACATCTGCTCGCGAATTGCCTTCACGGGAAGGTCATAGCCAGCCATCATCGTGAGCGTTTCGATACGAGTCATTGCGTCGCGAGGCGTATTTGCGTGCACGGTGGTCAGCGACCCATCGTGACCGGTGTTCATTGCCTGGAGCATGTCGAGCGCTTCGCCGCCACGACACTCACCAACAACGATTCGGTCCGGACGCATACGCAGCGAGTTCTTCACGAGGTCGCGAATCGACACCTCGCCCTTGCCCTCGACATTTGATGGCCTGGACTCCATGCACAACACGTGGTCCTGACGAAGCTGAAGCTCCTTCGCATCCTCGATCGTGATTACTCGGTCACCCTCGGGAATAAACGACGACATCACATTGAGCGTGGTCGTCTTACCTGAACCGGTACCGCCCGAGATAATGACGTTCAGCTTGCCAATAATGCAGGCCTGCAAGAAGCGCGCTGCCGCCGGGGTAAGCGTGCCGAATCCAATGAGATCCTCGATGCCGAGCGGATCCTTTGAGAACTTACGAATCGTGAGGAACGGTCCACCGATTGCAAGCGGTGGAATGACCGCATTCACACGGGAACCATCGGGAAGGCGCGCATCACAAAGTGGTGAGGACTCATCGATGCGACGTCCAACCTGAGCAACGATCTTTTCGATCACGCGCCGGAGATGATCTTCGTCGAGGAAGCTAACCGGTGCAACGCCGGCCTTACCTGCGCGTTCGACGTAGACCTGGTTCGGTCCGTTGACCATGATCTCGGTCACCGATTCATCGTGGAGCAGCGGATCGATTGGCCCGTAACCGAGGACATCGTTCGCAATCGACTCGATGAGGCGCTGCTTGTCGGCAGCAGAAAGAGGTGCTCGCTCATCGGCAATTACCTGATCGAGCTTGCTGTAGACCAGCTTCTTTAGCTCAGCCTCTGGCATGTCGCTGTCATAGAGCGTCGAACCGAGGTCATCGATCAGACGGCCGTGTACGCGCAGACGCAACTCTTGCACGCTGTTGGCTTGAGGTGCCGAAGCCGGCGGCAAACCACTCTGGGTTGTTTGATTGCCAACTCCGCCGGCATCGCCGGCACCGCCCTGTACTTCGTTTAGGCGTTCGTAAAGCGACATGTGTGCGTCTCCTGAGAATTCTGGATGTGTCGAAAAGGGGTGGTAGGTGTGCTTCGAGCGGCTTCGGGGTTAGCCGTGGAGTCGACGACTTTCGGCATCGCTTCCGCTAAGGATCTCTGCGAGCGAGCGCACCGCCTTTGCAACACCGCTCTTTGGGTGTGACAAGACGAAAGGCACGCCTTTGTTCACCGACTGGGGGACGACGACATCGCTCGGAATCAACGCTTCTGCGCTGACCTGCAGCGTGCGTTCGACGCCGCCGATGTCGAGCTTTACCTTCGAGTTCGCTCGGTTGAGCACCAGACGAAGCTTCTCCATCGGCGTGTTCAACAAACGGAGCGTCTGCAGACCGATCTTCACGTTCTTAATGTTTGGAATGTCCATGCCTGCAACGAGCAAGACATCGTCAGACTCCTCGACGAGACCGAGCACCACGTCGTTGAGGTAGGCCGGAGTATCGATCACGACATGGGAGCAGAATCGTCGCAGAATGTTCACCATCGTGATCATGTCATTCGCGCTGATCTGGTCGGCGAACGCAGGCTCGAGTGGCGCAGGAAGAACTCGAAGCCCTGAAGGTTCGTGGGTTGCGAGAAGGCTCTCGAGCAGCGCCGTATCGAGATGATCGATATTCGACACCGCGTCGACCACGGTGTGCACCGGGGCGAGCTTCATCATTACGGCGACATCGCCGAACTGTAGATCGGCGTCGACAAGGCAAACCGGACCTTCGGACTGCTGGGCAAGGACCACCGCGAGATTGGTCGCGATAACGGATTTGCCCGAACCGCCCTTTGTAGAAAACACCGTCGTTACTCGAGCACCACCACCTTGGGCACCAGTGTCGGCGCCAGGTTGGGTCGCCGCGGCCATAGGAGCAGCACCGCCGATGGTCAGGCCAACGCCGACTCGTTCGATCGCTTCAGCAATCTGCAAGGTGTCGCCTTGGAGCGTAAGTACGTCCTTCACGCCCGAGCGAAGCGCAAGTTGGAGGATTGTCGTCGACAGTTCACCAGCGACGAGCACAACACCCACATCGGGACGTCCAGCGATCGTTCGCTCGACATCGGCGAGAATCGAAGCGTCCGAACACGATGGCCCAAGGACGACGACGGTTGGTGCAGCTCCGAGTCGTGGGAGTAACTGTCCAAGCGATTCAAACCCGCTTACGCTCGGCCCAAGTCGGTCTTCGAGCTCGAGTCGCACAGCGGCGACCTGCTCGACGACGGCGACTGCCAGCTGTCCACTTTGTGACATTCCGGAATCCTCCGTGTGATTAAAGTCAAAGGCAGCCATTACTGGTCGTCTTCCTC
>CALHXU010000192.1 GCA_938040365.1 uncultured Acidimicrobiales bacterium | reverse complement strand
ACGCAACCGCGTCCACTTGTCGAAGGTTCTGAAGTCAGGAGCCAACGTCCTCATGCTCGATGAGCCAACGAACGACCTCGACGTCGAAACGTTGCAAGCGCTCGAAGCAGGCCTTGAGGAATACGCCGGGTGTGCCGTGGTTATCAGCCACGACCGCTGGTTCCTCGACCGCGTCGCCACCCACATTTTGGCGTTCGAAGGCGAGTCGCAGGTGCGCTGGTTCGAAGGAAACTTCAGCGATTATGAAGCGTTCCGCAAGAAGGAACTCGGCGACAAGGCTGGACCGAGCCGAATCAAGTACAAGCCGCTCGTGCGCAAGTAGCGCTGCGGTATAGACAAGCTGGTATCGACAAGCTGGTAGTTAGACGAGCGCGGCCTCGGTCGATGCCCGAATCTCTTCTTCGGTGACGTCAGGTGCTATCTCGACGATCTTTAGGCCACCTTCGACAACGTCGAACACGCCAAGGTTGGTGATGATCCGGTCGACCACGCCAGCGCCGGTGAGTGGCAAGGTGCACTTCGCCAACAACTTGGGTTCGCCGTGCTTCGAGGTGTGATCGGTGATCACGAGAACTCGGCCGACGCCTGCGACAAGGTCCATTGCTCCGCCCATCCCTTTGACGAGCTTTCCCGGGATCATCCAGTTCGCCAAGTCACCGTTCTCGGCAACTTCCATCGCGCCCAGGATCGCCATTGCGATCTTGCCGCCGCGGATCATGCCAAACGACGTTGCGCTGTCGAAGTACGACGTATGCGGTAGCTCGCTGATCGTTTGCTTGCCCGCGTTGATGAGGTCGGGGTCGAGGTCTTCTTCCAAGGGAAACGGTCCCATGCCGAGCATGCCGTTCTCCGATTGCAGCGTCACCTCGATGTCGTTTGGAATGTAGTTCGACACGAGTGTCGGAATTCCAATACCGAGGTTGACATACCAGCCGTCCTCGAGTTCTTGAGCTGCTCGCTCGGCCATTTGATTGCGATCCCAAGGCATTAGTCGGCCCTCACAGTTCGTTGTTCGATTCGTTTTTCGTGCTCGCCCTGAATGATTCGATTGACGAATACACCCGGAAGATGGATGTTGTCGGGGTCGAGTTCGCCCGGTTCGACGAGCTCTTCGACTTCGACGACGCACACCTTTCCGCACATTGCAGCTGGCGGGTTGAAGTTGCGGGCGGTCTTGCGGAACACGAGGTTGCCGGTCGTGTCGGCCTTCCACGCTTTGACGATCGAAAGATCGGCAAACAAGCCGGTCTCCAAGATGTAGGTCTCGCCATCGAAGTCTTTGTGTTCCTTGCCTTCAGCGATGACGGTTCCGACGCCGGTCTTGGTGTAGAAACCGGGAATGCCACAGCCCGCTGACCGCATCCGTTCGGCGAGCGTGCCCTGAGGGTTGAACTCGAGGTCGAGTTCGCCGCTCAGGTACTGGGACATGAACTCGTCGTTCTCCCCCACATAGGACGAGATCATCTTTTTGACCTGCTTGGTCTGCAGCAAAATTCCGATGCCGAAGTCGTCGACGCCCGCATTGTTGGACGCAAAGGTGAGGTCCTTCGTGCCGGCGTCGCGAATCGATGCGAGCAAAAGCTCAGGGATGCCACACAGGCCAAAGCCACCCGAAGCAATAAACATCCCGTCGAACAACAGACCGTCGAGCGCCTCGGCGGCTGAGTTGTAGACCTTCTTCATTCGCAAACCTTCCCTATTTCACTTTTCGCCCGCCCTAGTCTTACTCGCGTCTCGGTCAGCCACCGAATCGCGGCCGAGACGGTGCGGATCAAAGGTCCCACGGCCGGTAGTTCCAACTTGGTGAATATCCTGAGCTGGACTGTGTACTCAGACCACTGCTCAATTCCATGAACGACACAAACATCGAACTTCTCATCCTCGACTATGCAGGTGTCTGCACCCCGAGCGCGCTTCACCGCCTCAGCAATGACGCCGACGACCAGCAACTCGGTGGCACGAGTCAACAGTGCGCGGCCCTCGTCGAAGAAGCTCAGCAGGCCGGTATCGAAGTGGTCATTCTCAGCAATGAAGTCTCGACCGAATGGGCAAAGTACGTGCCACTCTTGGAAAAGGTCGACCACGTCGTTGCCTGTTCGGACAACAACATCTTCAAGCCGGACCGTCGAGCGTTTCAACGCTGCCTACTGCTCACCGGAGCCGAGGCTGAGCGCACACTCGTCGTCGACGATGAGGTCTACAACATCACCGTTGCGGCCTCGCTTGGAATGCAAACGGTTCTCTTCAACGAAGACGATACTCGGGCCAGTTGGTCCGAGGTCGCTGAGAAACTCTCATGACTGTGCCTCCCCCATCACCTGTCTCCGACTCAGACATCGAGCAGATCGCTCGAGGACTGGACCGTGCTCGAATTGACGCTTCACCAATCGACTTCGTTACCTCCACCCTTCCCGATCTCGATTGGGACTCGGCGCGTCAGATTGCTCGAAGGTGTGACGCACTCCGTACCGACGCCGGCCAAACCCAGATTGGGTGGAAGCTCGGCTGGACGTCGGCGGCCATGCGCACCGCGCTCGGCATCGACCGTCCAAACTGGGGCACTCTCTGGGACACGCAACGTGGCGGCTCGACACTGTCGCTCGCCAACTACATCCACCCAAAGGTAGAACCCGAGCTTGTTTGGCGAACGCCAGCAACGCTCTCAGCTGACATGACCGCAGGCGACATTGCACGACTCGGAGGCGAGTGGGCACTTGGGATCGAGGTGGTCGACCCTCGCTTTCCGTCATTTGGGTTCAAGGCCTTAGATAACACGGCCGACAACTCATCGAGTGCGGCCATTCGCCTCGGGGAGTTCTTCGAGAACGTCACCGACCTCGAAGATCTCGAGGTGGCATTCTCGAACGGAGTCGAGGCCCGTTCGGGGCTCGGAAGCCAAACGATGGGCTCTCCCTGGGAAGCGATCTCATGGCTCGTTCGCTCGCTGGCTAAAGAGCAACTGCACGTTAACTCAGGTGACATCATCTTCACCGGAGGACTGACCGCACCGTTCGACGCTGTCGTCGAGAGCACCTACGACCTCTCGTGCTCACGACTCGGCTGCACGACCGTGAGTTTCACCCGCTAGCACGCCAAAGGTCGGTCTAGAGCCCAAAGCGGCTCGCGACCTCTGCCCACGAGTCGGCTGCATTCGCAATATCGAACCACAGTGCTTCGAGACCATAGTCGAGCGCCCCTTGAACGTTGCCGGGTTGGTCATCGACGAAGAGCATCCGATCCGCCGACACGCCGATCATTGCTTCGGCGCGAGCGAACGCTCTCGGATCTGGTTTCAAAATGTCAGTGTCTGAGCAATCGACGATGTGGTCGACCATCTGGAGAAAGTCGATGCCAGATTCCCAGTCTCGCCCGTGAAATGCGCGCATGTCGTTCGTCAGGACAGACACCCCAAGGCCGGCGGTTAAGGCCCGATGGACAACGGCGGTCGCTTCGGGCCGAATGAGGTCGGAGGTCGGAGGTTCGTACAGCAACGTCATATAGGCGCGTGTGTCGAACTCGGCGCCGGCGGCCTTCCCTACCTCGACGGCCCGGAGCGCCCAGTAGTCCCGTTCGGTGAGTTCGCCCGCGATCATGTCCCGCCACAGCGCGTCGGTCGAAGGGTCTACTGGACCGAGCCAGGGAAAGGTACCGGCGGGCAGTTGCAGCATCTCGGTTGCCTTGTCGTGCAGCTCGACCGGATTCAGCAAGCACACGCCGCCAAAGTCGAGCAGTAGGAGGTCGTAGTCTCGCGCGCTACTCATCCGCGGACAGTAGTCCACCGTCCAAAGCAACATCCACTTTCATCCCGCATAACGGGATGCCTATCTCGTCGACCCTCGCCAACCCATCTGTGTCGAGACCGTTCGCGCGAGCACCATGACCGCTTCGGTATAGGTGGCGCGGTTGCTATCCATGCGCTCGCTCGGGCCGGCGAGACTGAGTGCCGCAACCGCGTTGCCCGTCGAATCGCGAATTGGGGCAGCCACAGACACAACACCAACCTCGGACTCTTGACGGTTCTCGGCATAGCCGCGCCGACGAACCGCCGCCAGCTCCTGAGCTAATAGTGCGGGCTCGGTGATCGTGTACTCGGTCGCTCGGTCGAGCGTCCACCCCTTGAGCAAACGCTCTCGTTGCGTTCGGGGCAGAAAGGCCATAATCGCTTTGCCCGAACTGGTGCGGTGAGCTCCCGCACGACGCCCGAGCTCGGTGAAGACCCGCAACGTATTGGGTGAATCGAGGCGCTCGACATACACCACCTCACGTCCGTCGAGTACGCCGACCTGCACGGTCTCGCCGGTCCGGCTGCGCAACTCGGTCATCGACACCAGTACCGCTTCGTGGAGGCTGCGTTGTTTGGGCATTGCTGCGGCCATGTCAAACACCGAAAGGCCAAGACGGTATCGACCGGACTCGTCGTCTTGCTCGAGCACCCCCTCGTCGGCCAGCGTGCTGAGCAGCCGATGGACACTCGAGCTCGATAGCCCCAACTCGGCAGACAGCTCCGACACACCCCAGGTTGGCCTTTGGGCAGAGAACGACTTCAGCACACGAGCGGCGTTGGCCACCGAAGTCAGCCGGTTTCTGGACATTAACCCATCCTACCCGCCACGGCATTATCCCGCTATGCGGGATAGAAATGCGCGGAATGTGACGGGCGGCATATGTTGCACGCTATGGGGATTCTGCGGCTCAGCCACGTTGACATCACGGTGACCGACCTCGAGCTCGCCGCGGCGTACTACACACAGGTGCTCGGTCTCGAGATCACCGAGCGCACCGACGACCGAATCTTCTTCAAGTGCTGGGATGAACGAGACCACCACTGCCTCGCCGTGCGACACGATACGAGAGTTGGACTCGACCGCTTTGCCTTCAAGGTCGACCACGCCAGCGACCTCGATCATTTCGAGGCTCGCATCGAAGCCGCTGGCTACCCCGTCGAACGTATCGCCGACGGCGAGGAGATCGGCCAAGGCGAATCGATTCGCTTCACCTTGCCATCGGGCCAAGAGATGGAACTCGTCGCCGACGTGCACAAGGTCGGCGGAAAGCTCCCCCTCACCAATCCGCCACCCATGCCTCAAGGTTTGATCGGGATTGCGCCGCCGCGCATCGACCACATGCTCGTACACGCAGAAGAGGTGCCGGTCGTTGCAGCGTTCTTCCAAGACGTGCTCGACTTCCGCCTAACCGAGCAGCTCCTCAACGGCCAGGGTCATCAAACGATCGCATTTCTCGAACGCTCCGCCAAACCCCACGACATTGCGTTCGTACAAGGCCCAAACGGCGCACTCCACCACTTCTCATTCTGGCTCGACGATTGGGACCACATTCGTAGGGCTGCCGACATCTTGGCCTATAACGGCGTAACCATCGACGTAGGTCCAACCCGTCACGGACTCACCCGAGGCAACACCATCTATTTCTTCGACCCAATGGGCACACGCAATGAGGTCTTCACCGGCGGCTACCGCCCAGACCCCGACTTTCCGACCATCACGTGGACGAACGAACAAGAAGGCCGCGCCGTGTTCTATTACGAAGGTGTCCTCAACACCAGGTTTGCGACGGTGCACACATGAGGCTCGCCGAAGGGCTTCCGTCATGACATCTCCTGGCATTCTTCGGCTTTCGCATGCAGAGGTGCGCGTACCCGACCTTCAGTTGGCCACCGCGTACTACGCAGAGGTTGTTGGCTTGGTCGTGACCCGCACCGAAACCAGCCGGACTTTCCTCAAAGGTTGGGACGAACACCAGCACCACTCGCTCATCCTCAGCGAAGAGGCAACGTATGGCCTGAACAGCTTGGCCTTCAAGGTGATCGAGCGAGATGAGCTCGACCGGTTGGCCAAGCGAGTCGAAGCAGCAGGCATTGACGTCGAGTGGTTCGAGCCTGAGGCGCTCAACCCGGCGTCGGGCACCGTCGTGAGGTTCACTGCGCCGAGTGGTCACGTCGTCGATCTCGAACACGGCCAGGCCCAGGTCGGTAACGGCCTGTCATTGATCAACCCTCCGCCCGCGCCCGCTGAACTCAAAGGAATGCACCCGCCGCGCCTCGATCACATCTTCTTGCTGTGCGAAGACGTCGACGGGATCACCGCGTTCTTTCAGGAAGTGCTCGAGTTTCGCTTGACCGAGCAGATCATGGCCGACGACGGACACCAGCTGACCACCTTCCTCGAACGCACCCACACCCCACACGACATTGCGTTCCTCACCGGGCCCGACGGCGGCTTCCACCACCTCGCCTTCTGGGTCGACGAGTGGAACGACCTTCGCACCGCCGCCGATACGTGTGCCTATCACGGCGTCAACATCGACGCTGGCCCCACGCGCCATGGCGCAACCAGAGGTTGCGGGCTGTACTTCTTTGACCCAGCTGGGAACCGCAACGAGGTCTACACCGGCGGCTACTGGTTCGACCCCGACGATGACCCCACCACGTGGACAGAGGCGGAAATGGGCCGCGCGATCTTCACCTACAAAGGCCAGGTCGACCCCGGATTTATGTCGGTGCACTCATGAGCGACGATCAGAAGAATACGGACCAGGCTGTGGAAACCGACCGGCATAATGCGCCGCTCTATCTGGCGAAGTACCAAGAGAGTCAGGCCAAGCGAGAACCCAGCGACGCTTCGACGAGCGAAGAACCCCTCTACCTCCAGCGCTTCCGCGAGCAAAACGTCAATGGCGCAGTGGCAGAGGTACCGCTCTGGCAGCGAACGACGCTCGCCACCCAACAGGCGCTCACCGAAGACAACCGCAACAAAGAAATATCACCACCTCCCGGCTCGCCGCGAGCGTTGCGAAACGACGTCTACCTCATCCGACACGGCGAAACCCAGGGTTACTCGACCGATTCGGGTCTCACGCCACAGGGAGTGTGGCAAGCCCACAGCTGGGGTCAAACAATGGCGAAGCGGATCAAGTCGGGTGAAACCGTCGTCTTTCGTCACGCCGCAACCAACCGCGCTACCGAAACCGCCGTCCAGATCCATCGCGGATTGCTCGACGGGCTCGCCCAGTACGAAAAAGACATCACGATCCACGAGCCTGAAGTCGCAGACGAGTTTCGCAACTTCCAATTCGTGTCTCCGGACGGTCTCAAAGACGTCACAGCTGCCTTCCGCGAGTACAGCTCCATCCTCGAAGGATTTGAACGTTCCGCCGCAGGTGACCGGCCAAAGTGGGTCGTCGAGATGGACCGCTTCTGGCGAACCCAACAAGGCGGCGGCGATCCAATCCAGCACTGGCTCACAATTCCGCTTCTTCATTTCGAACCACCAGCGATGACCGTGCGACGATTCTGGGCTGGAGTCAACCGCCTGTCCGACGAGTTCCCAGGAGCTCGTCTTGCAATCGCCACGCACTCGGGTTGCATCCGGGCCTTCGCAGTCAACGCGTTGGGCTATGACCCAGGCGAGCCGTACAACACCGAGCACGTGCGGGTGAAAATGTTCGAGAACGACGATACGACAGTCAACGGGCGCGACGCCATGGTTTCGTATCGCAACCGGGTCGAATCGATCAAAGTGCCAGACATTGGCCAACTCCCCACCTGGCAGGTCGATGACCAGTGGTCCGGCTTCTCAAGCGAGGAGTCGTGACGTGTGTGAGTCCTGTCCGATTGTCGATTGGGAGCACGAACTTCCGACCGTTCGCTACTTCACCGCAAGAAAGGTTGATGCTGCAATGACCGACCACATCGTATGGTTCGACCGCTACGAACAGGCCCACAAGCCGTTCGTCGGAGGCAAGAACTCAAGTCTTGGCGAGATGATGATGGCAGAACTTCCAGTACCTCCTGGTTTTGCGATCACGACGGTCGCCTACGACCAGATCTGGCGAGACGCTGACTTGGTCGCGAAGGTGAACGACCTGCTTCGAAGCATCGATCACGACGACTTCGCGGCGAACCGTGTGACCTCTCAGAAGATCCGGGCACTCATCGAACAGGCCCCAATTCCAACCGACGTCGAGACCGACATCCGAGAGGCCTACGCTGCGCTCTGCACACACTGCGGGGTCGACGACATCGCCGTTGCCGTTCGTTCGTCCGCAACCGCAGAGGACCTTCCCGACGCGTCCTTTGCGGGCCAGCAAGACACCTTCCTTTGGGTTGTGGGCGCCGATGCGGTCGTCGAGAACGTTCGGAAATGCTGGTCGTCTATCTTTACCGACCGCGCCATTGCCTACCGCCACGCTCAGGGTTACCTCCATCAGGCGATCGCCATGAGCGTCGGGATCCAAAAGATGGTCGACCCGATCTCATCGGGCGTTGCCTTTACGCTCAACCCAACCAACGGCGACCGTTCTCAGGTAGCGATCGATGCCTCGTGGGGGCTCGGCGAAGCAGTGGTGTCGGGCGAAGTAACGCCCGACAACTTCCTCGTCGATAAAGTCCTCCGGGAAGTTATAAAACGCGAGATCAGCGAGAAAGGCACCGAGTACTGCCTGACCGAATCGGGCGTCGTTGAGAAACTCGAGATTGTCGGAGATCGTCGAACCGAACCCTCGGTCACCGACGAGGATCTCACCGCAATCGCGATCCTGGCCAGGCGAGCCGAGAAGCACTACGGCTGCCCACAAGATGTTGAGTGGGCGCTCGACAAGCACCTTCCCGCCGGCGACAACGTCGTCATGTTGCAAAGCCGTCCCGAAACCGTGTGGTCGCAAAAGCCGAAAACGTCGGTCAGTAGCGGTTCATACGACCCAATGCAATCCATCGTGTCGACACTCGTGTCGCCACTTCACAAGAAATCAAGCTGAAAGAACCACCAGAACACAAAGCCAAACAGGGGGAAATACCATGAGCAATAGCTTTCCGAGCCCATTCGAAATCGAGGGCCCAGAAGGAGCAGAAGGATGGGAGGAGCTCTACCCATACTCCTCATCGTTCAGTAACTACCGCAAGGACTACGAAGACAACCGCTTTTGGTTCTGGGACTCAATGCATTGGGGCAAAGCACTCACGCCCTGGGACGCAACGTTTATGGAAGCAGCGCTCGCCGCGCTGAGCCAGATGAACAGCCGCCACTATCGGATCCCCCCTGCCGATGGTGTCGACTTCCGCATCCTCTATGGCTATGCGTTTCTCTCCCCCGTCGGCGTCGACCCGTCACAGATCGAGGCCCGAGTCCCGCAATTTATGGAACGCGCCGGCCACTACTTTGGTAACTGGGACAGCTTGTATGACAGCTGGCTCGACAAGGTCAAGACAACGATCGCCGAGATCGAGTCGATCGACTTCAACCCGTTACCAGAGATGGAAGAGCTCGAGGTCATAACCAGCGGCAGCGCGATTGGGTCTGGCGGAAAGCTGATGAGCGAATACAACCGATTCCGCGACCTCATCATGCACGCGTGGCAGTACCACTTCGAATTTCTCAACCTCGGGTACGCCGCGTACCTCGACTTCTTCGGGTTCTGCAAAGAGGCCTTCCCTTCGATTCCCGACCTCGGTATTGCCAAGATGGTCGCTGGCGTAGAGGTCGACCTCTTCCGACCAAACGAAGAGCTAAAGGTCCTTGCACAAAAGGCCATCGATCTAGGTATTGCTCGAAGCTTCGATGATCCAAACAACGTGTCGCTCGACGGCGATGCCGGTGCGCAATGGCAAGCGGCATGGGATGAAGCGAAGGATCCGTGGTTCAACTTCACATCGGGCAACGGCTTCTACCACTTCGACAAGATCTGGGTCGAGAACCCAGATATCCCCTACACGTTCATCAAGGACTACATCGAACGAATCGAAGCGGGCGAGGACATCAGCCGCCCAATTGAGGCCATTCGCGAAGAACGCGATCGTGTCGTTGGCGAGTACCGGGACCTCCTTGGATCCGACGAAGACCGCGAAGCATTCGACGGCAAGCTGGGTCTCGCCCGGGTGGTGTTCCCTTACGTGGAGAACCACAACTTCTACATCGAGCATTGGACCATGTCGGTCGTATGGCGCAAGCTGAAAGAGCTTGGTGCAACCCTCGCGAAAGACGGGCTCCTCGCGAACGCCGACGACCTCCTATTCATTCGTCGGGACGAGGTCCACGAGGTCCTCTGGGACTACTACGCAAACTGGGCGGTCAATGCACCGACCGCGTCGGCTGCCCACTGGGCCCCGATCGTGGAACGCAGGCGCGCAATCCACGCGAAGCTCGATGCATGGAAGGCGCCAAAGGCGCTCGGTGCGCCGCCTGAGGTCATCACCGAACCGTTCACCATCATGCTCTGGGGAATCACCTCAGAGTCGGTCAACAACTGGCTTGGATCCGACGAGGGCTCAGAGAACGAGCTGACCGGCATGGCCGCGTCGCCAGGTTCTGTTGAGGGCATTGCGCGGATCATCTACGAGCCCGACGAGGTAAATGATCTGGAGCAAGGCGAAATCTTGGTTGCACCCATCACCGCGCCAAGTTGGGCACCGGTGTTTCCAAAGATCCAGGCCTGTGTCACCGATATCGGCGGAATGATGAGCCATGCCGCCATCGTGTGCCGAGAGTACGGCGTACCGGCCGTGACCGGCACTGGCTTTGGCACCGACAAGATCAAAACTGGCGACCGAATCCGTGTGGACGGATCGACCGGCAAGGTCACGATCCTCTGAGATCAGGACCCACCCAACCCACGTACGAACAGGAGAACTTCGATGTTGACGCAGGAACAAAACGACGCCCTCACACAGATTGGGCCCGGGACACCAATGGGCGGTGTGCTTCGCAACTACTGGTATCCAGTTGCCTTCACCCGTGAGCTCGATGAGTTTCCCGTAAAGGCAACCCGCTTGCTCGGCGAGAACTTTGCGGTCTTTAAGACCCGCGAAGGTGGCTACGGAATCGTCGCCGAGAAATGCCCGCATCGGGGCGCCTCTCTCGTCTACGGAATCGTCGAAGATGACGGATTACGATGCGGATATCACGGCTGGAAATTCGGCACCGGCGGTGACTGTCTGGAGATCTTGGCCGAACCGGATTCATCGGAGAAGTTCCGTGCCGATTGCAGTGTGCGTGCTGGTGAGGCTCAAGAGTTGGGTGGGTTGATCTGGGCCTATGTTGGCGAAGGCACTTCGCCCGAGCTGCCTCGTTACGAGGCATACACAATGCATGGCCATCGAGATATGGGACACGCCATCATCCCGTGCAACTGGCTCCAGATCATGGAAAACGCAGTCGATCCGTACCATGTCGAGGCGCTCCACGGAAACTACTTCGAGTTCATTGCTGAACAGACCGGTATGGAGATGCCCGGTTCATTCGGTGGGAACAAACACGAAAAGGTTGCCTTCGACGACTTCGAGCACGGCATTATCAAGCGACGCCTACTCGTTGGCCAAGACGAGGAGTCCGACGATTGGAAGATCGGCCATCCGCTCGTTTTTCCGTACAAGATGTGGGTTGGTGGCAACGGCGTCTATCAGATGCAGATCCGGGTACCGATCGACGACACACACACGAATGTGATCTTCTACACGGTCCACGCCCCCGACGGCATTGAACTTCCCGACGATGTTCATACCGTCGATTATCCAATCGAGTGGATGAACGAGGACGGCACCTACATCGTCGACTACATCGAAGGACAAGACATTATGGCTTGGGTCTCGCAGGGAGAGATTGCCGACCGTGTGAACGAAAAGATTACGAAGAGCGATGTCGGCGTCGTTGCCTGCCGGCGGATGTTCCGAAAGGCAATCGAAGATGTCGCTGAGGGGAAGGATCCACTCGCCGTCGTCCGCGAACCACACGACGTAATCAAGCTTCCACTCGAGCGGTCGAAGTTCGGCCGCGGCGCCGAGTTTGCCAGCGACTGGATCGACAACGGATCGATGAAGTTCAGCCCGATTGCCCAAGAGATGAAGCAACTCCACATCGACGCCGCGAAGGCGCGGGAAGCAATGGACAACGCCTGATGACCATCGACCACGCCCATTGGGCGCACTACCTCCTGTCAGCGGTCGATGAGCGACGCGACGTCCAAGCCATTACCAAGCAAGTCGACGAGCTGTCGATCGACGACGCCTACGCCATCCAAGCTGCACTGCTCGAGCTGCAACTCGGACGCGGCGACACACTCGCCGGTGCAAAGCTCGGGCTGACATCGGCGGCGAAACAAGAACAAATGGGCGTCGATGCTCCGGTGTATGGCTGGGTCCCTGCGAGCACCGTGTTACACGACGGTGTTGCGCCTTTGGACGAGTTGATTCACCCGCGCTGTGAACCCGAGATCGTCTTTATCTTGGGCGAAGATCTCGCCGGGCCAAACGTCACCGCCGACGATGTTCTCGATGCCACCGACAAGGTCGTTGGCGGCATCGAAGTCATCGACTCCCGGTATGAAAAATTCAGCTTCACACTCACCGACGTCATTGCCGACAACACCTCAGCGGCTCGTGTCGTCATCGGCGACGAAGGCATGGCGCCGCGAGATGCCGACCTCACCACGCTCGGCTGTGTCTTCGAGGTCGATGGAACGATCACCGGAACGGCGACCGGTGCCGCGCTTCTCGGCGATCCTGCGCGTTGTGTTGCAATGCTTGCGAACCACCTCGGAAAGCATGGCCAGAAGCTCGAGGCGGGCTGGCTCGTCATGGCCGGCGCAGCGACCGACGCCCGCCCTCTGGAACCCGGAACAACTGCGATAGCGCGCTACAGCCACCTCGGCTCGGTCACCGTCAGCGGAAAGGTGTGAGATGCCGCTTGTAAATGTGCACATGGCTGAAGGGCGCGACCCCGAAGCAAAGAAGGCACTCATGAACGCGATCACCGACGCAATGCACGAACACATCGGGGCGCCTCGCGACGCGGTTCGGGTTTGGATCAGCGAGTTCCCAAATACCGACTTCATGGCTGGCGGCGAGCTGCTGAAGGACAAACAAGTTCGTCTCGCTCGCGAAAGCGAAGCAAATGGCTGACCAACAGTTGATCGAGGCCGCTGCTGCACAGCTGCGTGCGGCGGGCGAATCTGGAGTTCCGTGCTCCCCTATTCGCGACCTCCTCGGCACCGAAACCGACATCGACGTCGGGTACGCCGTCCAAGAGCTCAACGTCAACCTCAGCATTGAAAGCGGGCGACGGGTCTCCGGGCGCAAGATCGGGATCACGTCCAAAGCCGTGATGGAACAGGTCGGCGTCGACCAACCTGACTTCGGAACGCTCTTCATCGATATGGAGTTCGGCGATGGTGTGCCGATTCCGGCTGGACGACTGATGCAACCTCGTGCCGAGGCCGAGGTAGCGCTCGTTCTCGAGCATGACTTGGACCACGGCGAGCACGGGTTCAACGACATCCTCGCCGCAACCGCCTACGCGCTCCCCTCGATCGAAATCGTGGACAGCCGAATTGCCGACTGGAACATTCGAATCGTCGACACGGTCGGAGACAATGCCAGTTGTGGTCTCTACGTCCTTGGCGGCAAGCCGGTCCCGCTGAGAAACGTCGACCTTCGGACCATTCCAATGCAAATGGACATAGACGGCGAAGTCGTTGCAACGGGCGAAGGCGCGGCCTGCCTCGGCCACCCACTGAACGCCGCCCGGTGGCTCGCCGACGTCATGTCACAGCGGGGCACACCTCTGCGAGCCGGCGATGTAGTGATGACCGGAGCGCTCGGCCCAATGAAGCCAATCGCCGCCGGTAGTTCGGTCAGCTGCGATTTCGGACCCCTCGGCACGGTTACTACCTACCTGGAGCAGAACGAAAAATGAAGACCGCCATTATTGGCTCGGGCAACATCGGCACGGACCTACTAATCAAGGCAATGCGTTCGTCTGAGACCATCGACGTGGTTGCAATGTGTGGGATCGATCCTGAATCGGACGGACTTGCTCGGGCCGCCCGCCTCGGCGTTGCCACAACAGCAGAAGGAATCGACGGTCTGGTCGCCCTTCCAGAATTCGCCGATATCGAACTCGTCTTCGACGCGACCTCCGCCGGGGCTCACGTGCGTCACGACGAGGTGCTTCAGGCTCACGGCAAGCGCGTCCTCGACCTCACCCCTGCTGCTCTTGGCCCCTACGTCGTGCCGGTCGTCAACATGGACGAACACCTCGATGCACCAAACGTCAACATGGTGACCTGTGGTGGCCAAGCCACTGTGCCCATGGTCGCCGCCATCAACAGCGTTGCTCCAGTCGAGTACGGAGAGATCGTCAGTTCGGTGTCATCGCGCTCTGCTGGTCCCGGTACCCGAGCAAACATCGACGAATTCACCGAAACGACTGCGAAGGCAATCGAAGCGGTCGGCGGCGCTGCCCTCGGTAAGGCAATCATCGTGCTCAACCCCGCCGAACCGCCCCTGATCATGCGCAACACGGTGTTTTGCCTGACACAGACGGGCGAACCCGATGCGTTTCGCGCGGCGGTGGCCGACATGGTTGAGCGGGTGCAGCAGTACGTGCCCGGCTACCGTCTCAAACAACAGGTTCAAGTAGACCAGATCTCAGATGCCGACCCGGTTCGTATTCCACAACTCGATCGCAAGTTCACCGGTTGGAAGATCTCGGTGTTCCTCGAGGTCGAAGGAGCGGGCCATTACCTACCGCCGTATGCCGGAAACCTCGACATCATGACGAGCGCTGCACTCAAGACAGCCGAACAGATCGCGGCGAGGGTGACGGTATGAGCGAGGGTCAGACCGAACTGTATATCCAAGACGTCACCTTGCGCGATGGCATGCACGCCATCCTCCATCGGTACGGGATCGATCATGTGCGTTCGATAACGAAGGCACTCGATGCCGCTGGCGTTGACGCGATCGAGGTGACCCACGGCGATGGACTCGGTGGCTCGTCGTTCAACTATGGTTTCGGCGCCCACACCGATTGGGAGTGGATTGAGGAAGCAGCTTCGGTACTAAACAACGCCGCGCTCACCGTGCTGTTGGTGCCGGGGATAGGCACGATCGAGGACTTGGTACAAGCCAACTCGCTTGGCGCTACTTCGGTCCGGGTGGCAACACATTGCACCGAGGCCGATGTTGCCGCGCAACACATCGACAAAGCCCGTGAACTCGGTATGGATGTGTCGGGGTTCTTGATGATGAGCCATATGAACGAGGCGGAGCCGCTCGCACAGCAAGCGCTGCTCATGGAGAGTTACGGGGCCCAATGTGTGTACATCACCGATTCGGGAGGTCGCCTTACCATGGGCGATGTACGGGACCGAATGCGCGCCTACCGGGACGTCCTTAAACCAGAAACTCAGATCGGCATCCACGCACACCACAACCTCACCTTTGGAGTTGCAAACTCGGTAGTTGCCGTCGAAGAGGGTTGTTATCGAGTAGATGCGTCGCTCGCGGGAATGGGCGCAGGCGCTGGAAACTGCCCAATAGAAGCGTTCGTGGCAGTAGCGAACCTCGAAGGCTGGAAGCACAACTCGGACGTCGCAGCGCTCATGGACGCTGCCGAGGACCTCGTTCGTCCGCTACAAGACCGTCCAGTTCGAGTAGACCGCGAAACGCTGAGCCTGGGTTATGCCGGTGTGTACTCGAGCTTCTTACGTCACGCCGAGAATGCCGCAGAGCAGTACGGGCTCGACACCCGGGACATTTTGATGGAGCTTGGCGAACGCCGGATGGTCGGCGGCCAAGAAGACATGATCGTCGACGTTGCACTCGATCTCGTGAAGGAGAAGACATGATTACTCATTGGATCGACGGAGCCGCGGAGAAATCCGCTGATGGCGCCACGTTCGAAACCATCAACCCGTGGACCCAAGAGAAATGGGACGACGTTTGTGAAGCTGGCCAAGCCGAGGTTGACGCGGCGGTCGCCGCTGCTCGCGAGGCCTTTGACAACGGGCCGTGGCCCAGGATGGGATTTGCTGAACGAGGTGCGATCCTTCACCGGCTCGCCGACCTCATCGAAGAGCACATCGAAGAGCTGTCCGTGGCAGATAGCAACGATATGGGTAAGCCCATCTCGGCCATGCGAGTCAAAGATGTGCCTCGAGCTGCGCAGAACTTTCGGTTCTTTGCAGATCACGCTCGAATGTCTTTGGCCGAGGCATATCCAATGGACTCGGGACATCACGGATACAGCAGGTATGAACCAGCCGGTGTCGTTGCCGCAATCGCTCCGTGGAACTTTCCGCTCATGCTGGAGACTTGGAAAATCGCGCCCGCGATGGCATGGGGCAACACGGTCGTGTTGAAGCCCGCTGAAGACACGCCTGCGTCGGCCACGATCATGGCGCGTCTCGCCACCGAGGCGGGCGTGCCCGATGGTGTGCTCAACGTCATCCATGGCTTTGGTCCTGGCGCCGCTGGCGAGATGTTGACCCACCATGCCGGGATCGATCGCATTACCTTCACCGGCGAGTCGAACACCGGCCGACACATCGCCGCCGCCGGCGCCCAACAGCTCGTACCCGTGAGCCTCGAACTCGGCGGCAAAGGCGCAAATATCGTGTTCGAAGACGCTGACCTCGATGCGGCCGTGTCATGGTCGAACAAAGCGATCTTCACCAATGCGGGTCAAGTCTGCCTTGCCGGAAGCCGACTCTTTGTTCACACGTCGATCATCGATGAGTTCGTCGAGCGGTTCGTCGAGTCGGCAAAGGCCATGGTCGTCGGCGACCCGACAAACGAAGACACCCAAATCGGACCGCTCGCCAGCGAGGTTCATTTCAAGAAGGTTTCAGGCTTTTTCGACGACCTCGACCCGAATGCCAAAGTCTTATGCGGTGGTGTTGCGAGCGATGGCAGTTGGGTGGTGCATCCGACCGTCATCGTCGACGCTCCTCTCGATTCTCGAATCTGTAGAGAAGAAGTGTTTGGTCCGGTCGTAACGATCCTTCCCTTCGAAACCGAGGAGGAAGTGATCGGGCTGGCAAACGACACGCCATATGGACTCAATGCGATGCTGTTCAGCGAGAACGGCCGCCGCACGCATCGAGTTGCTGCGGCATTACATGCCGGGACCGTGTGGGTGAACTGCTTCTTTGTGCGCGATCTGCGTGCGCCCTTTGGCGGCGTTGGCTGGTCCGGCGTTGGGCGAGAGGGTGGAAACTTCAGCCGGGAGTTCTTCACCGAGCCCAAAGCCGTCGTGATGGAAGCCTAGGACATCAAAATGGCGCGCATGGATCCACTCCCCATCGAAGCATGTGAAGACCCAGAACTCCGGGCGATCATGGACCACTTCGTGACGACCCTTGGTTTCGTCCCAAATAGCTTGCTCACCATGCAGCGTGTGCCGGCAATCGCAAAGGCAACGATCCAGTTCAATAAGGCAGTGTTCTCTCCTGATGGGCTTCTGGACCTCGGACTCAAGCGCCTCATAGCAAACGCCGCAAGCGCTGCTGTTGGCTGTCAGTACTGCCGGGCGCACACCGCAGTAAGCGCGACACGTCACGGCATTACCGACGAGAAGGTAGAGGCAATACATGAGTATTTGACCAGCCCACTCTTCGACGAGCGCGAACGAGTTGCTATCGACTATGCAATGGCCGCGGCGTCGGTGCCGAACGCGGTCACCGACAAACTCTACGCTCGCCTCGCCGAGTACTTCTCCGAGGCGGAGATCGTCGAAATTCTCGGTGTCGTCTGCATGTTTGGAGTATTCAATCGGTGGAACGACTCGATGGCGACCACCCTCGAGGAAGAACCGCTCGAGGTCGGCGAGCGCCTGCTCGGTCCGGCCGATTGGACGGTCGGAAAGCACACCTAGTCAAGCGGTTGCAGAGATGAAAGCGATGCTCGCGTCTCCCGCTAAATGCCTAGGCGCGAGCTGCTGCCATGACGATGTTGTCTTGGCCACCAGGGTTACCATCGACTCCCGCAAGCGCCATGGCCATCACTCGATTGACAACATCGAGCGGGTCAAAGTTCGCGGCACGCGCAACGTCATGGATGTGATGCTCACGAACCGACGTAGCTGCATTCCGGTAGTGGCATTCGTTCACGCCGTCGGTGTAGATCAGGAGTAGGTCGCCGGGATCGGTCTCGAAGGTAAACGACGTTCCATTGCGAAGCGAGCCTCGCAGATTCGTTGCGACGAAACGATTGTCCTGCGGGTTGTTACGACGCGGCGGCTTCTCTGGGCCGACGACCGCGAACGAAGAGTCGCCAAAACTGATCCCGAAGCCTTGGCGGCTCTCCCGGTCATAGACCACTACGAGCAACGTTGTCTCAGACTCGGTGCGGGCAGGATCCCCTTGGCGGAGAAACTCGATCATCTCGGCCAGGTGCGTTTCGTTTCTCGGTCGCACTTTCGCCCAGATTCGGTGTAAACGCTCGATCAGCATGTGGCTTGACTCAGGCCCGTAGTGCGCATCTGCGACGGCCATGCCAATCCAGTCCGGTGCGGCAATAATGCAGAGCGCATCCTCGTTGTCGACGGTGACATCGTCCTTGAACCGACGGCTCGGCGAGTCGGTATCTGAACCAACCGAAATCCCCGCAGCGGCTTGTGACCCAACGGCGGTCGAACTGATTGCACCATAGGTGTCATAGTTCTCGCCGAGCAGCAACAGCCGGCCAAGTTTCGGATCAGGGTTGGTCATGGACACACGATCATAGAGAGTGACATTTCAAAGATCGAACACTGCCATCCATATGATCTCCCGCTCTTCTCTTCTCAGCGGTCCTCGAAGACCAAAGGTTCGCAGAGATTAGTCGAGTGGTTTGCCGAAGGGCTGCTTGGCTTCTTTGTAACAATCTGCGTGGAAGTGCTCGACGCGAAGCCACTTGTTCTTCTCGTACACGTTGCAGATGACCTGCTGGTGACGCATCTTTGCCTGAAACTTCACCCGCTCATCGCAATGCATGCAGTCGACCTGGCTACCAGGTTCAACGAGGCGGGTTACAGCTCGACTG
>CALHXU010000191.1 GCA_938040365.1 uncultured Acidimicrobiales bacterium | reverse complement strand
GACTGCTAGAACTACTGCTGTGGAACAAGACAGCGCCCAGACCGCCGCGGCCGACCCCCAGCCGGTCGCACCCGAGTATCTCTCGCCTTCGAGTTCGGGAACGTTCAACTCGTGCCAGAAGCGTTGGGAGTTCCGGTATGTGCACAAGCTCGCCGACCCTCCCGGCGAGGCGGCGCTTGCAGGGACCTTTGCCCACCGCGTCCTCGAGTTGTTGATGGAAGAACCAGGCGCCGATCGTACGATCGACCGGGCCAAGCTCATTGCCCGAGAGGTTTGGCCCGAGACAGCGAACGACACCGATTTTTTGGCGCTCGAACTCGACGAAACGCAGGAGCGCCGGTTTCGGTGGATGTCGTGGCAGGCAATCGAGGGTTTGTGGACGCTCGAAAACCCAGCCGAAATCAATGTGGTGTCGAACGAACTTCGGGTTGACACCTACCTTGACGACGTTCCGTTTCGGGGCATTGTCGACCGTCTCGAGCGGGCCGATGCGAGCGACACATCTCCACTCGTGATCAGCGATTACAAGAGCGGTAAGCCTCCGTCGGATCGCTTTTCCCATGACAAACTCGATCAGGTGCTGCTCTACGCCGCTGCCGTCGAAGCAGAAACCGGCGAGCGTCCAGCGAGCGCACGCCTGTTGTACCTCGGGCAGACAATTCTCGAAGCCGAGGTGAACGACGAGTCGTTGGGCACGGTCGTCGATTCGTTGACCGAAACGTGGGTCACGCTAAATTCGGCGGTGACCGCGAACGAATTTGCAGCATCTCCGGGCCCGCTCTGTGGTTGGTGCCCCTATGTCGACAAGTGTTCTGAGGGTATGGCCGAGGTCGAGTCTCGACATTTGGCTGGTCGCATACGATCTGATGCTCCTGCGCTCGCCCACCTCACAGCGGATGCTTAACGAGCCACTGAGCGATATAGGCCGTTCGGAACACTTCGTCGTCGGCTACAGACAGCAGCAATCTCGGGCTGTATCATCACAACTATGTCGATTAGAGAAGCGTCCGGCGGTCCAGGGCGAGATATTGCAGCGAGTCCTCCCCCAGCGTTAAGCCAGTACTCCTCGCCCCAGATCGACAATCTTTTTGCGACGCTTGTCGAGGCTGCATTCGATCTGATCGAAGAGGTCGGGCCAACTTCGCTCGCGGTATATCTTCACGTGCCCCATGATGATCAACCAATCTTGTTCTCGCGCCATCCGCGCCTCGACTTGCTCTCGCCAACCGAGGTTTTCCGGTTGATGCATACAACGACGATGCTCTCGAATGGACGCAAGCCAGTTTCTGCGTTCCGCCATGGCGATCTCAACGGCCACTACGTACGAACGAGCGGCAAGAAGTCCGACGGGCTCTTTTTGTTCGGCCCTATTCAGCAGCCTCAGCTCGCAAAGCGGATGATTGCGGTGACCCGCTCGTTTGCTCGGGTACTCCATCAGTTCCACCTCGATGAGGTCGGCGGCGCGTTTAACCCACCTGAGATATCGCTCGTGCCGGCCGAGGGTATTGGACACACGGCGACCGTCACGGTCAGGACAACCGTTGGTGACCGACACGCCGAGATGAGTGCCGCAACGCCCGAAGAGGCAGTGGGTCGAGCAGTTCTCGCAGCGGTTGCCCCACATCACCAGTTCAACGAGGTCCGTACGATCTCGGTCGGGACAAAATCGGCAGTCCTGGTCGTGAGCCACGACGCCCAGCGGGTGCTTCGTCTCGGACTCGCAATTTCCGAGGGTGACATCCTTCGAACGGTTGCCGTTGCAACACAGCGTTGCATCTCCGAGGGCCAGCCAAATTCTAACTAGCTAGTCATCACAGCGGTCAGTCGCTGCTCATCACAGCGGTCACTCGCTGGTCATCACAGCGGTCACTAGCTGGTCATCACAGCGGTCACTAGCTGGTCATCACAGCGACGAACGCCTGGGCCAACAACCACCGGCCAGCATCACTCACGCGCCCCGACTCGTCGAACACGCCGGTGACTTCCCACGCGAACAACATCTGATCGAACGTCCACGCAAGTCGAGGTGCGTCGCTCTTTGGGATGGTCGAGGTGATTTCGGGCGCACGGTTGATGAAGCTGACCAGGCCATCACCGTCGACGGGCGGTCCAGAACTCGGCGAGCGGGTCAGCCCGAGCACAACGCCGACCCAGTCGACCGGCTCGAGGTCGATCAGGGCGTCGAACTGGACGTCGGTGTGGGCAGAGAGGTCGACCGGAGCAAAGTACGCGCCGACCGCTGCGAGCAGACCGTCCCGGTCGATGGCCAGCTCGGGGGCGCGCCCACACACCTCGAGCACGGTGAGTGCATCGGGGTCTTGTTGTTCGACGAGAGCTGCGAACGCTGAGACCGCGTCATCGACTGCGGCTGGGGCTGACTCGGCGAGGGTTGCGCGCAGGGCGGACGAAACAACGTCGGCGCACCAGTTGTCATCCTCTCGATCCCGGGGAGGGAGTTCTCGTGTGCGCTCGCCCCTCGTCAGGCTCACGACTGCGCTGCCCATACGGCGCATGATGAGCGGCACGTTGGCTTCAGATGCGGGCGAAAGTTGATCAAATGGCGCGAGCAACGCCCGAGAAACCATCAAACGCGCCGTTTCCTCGTCGACTTCTCGAAGCACGAGGCCGGTGCCACTCTCGTCGTTTACTCCGTCGGCGAGCCCGGGTGGGCCAATCGCAATGCCGGTTAAGGCTCCGTCGACGATCGAGACCGACAGGTCGTGGTCCGGTTCGCCATTTCGCTGGTACTCAAAGATCAATGCCTGCTCATTTGCAGTGCTGGGGTCGGCGAGCTCCAACACTCGAATGAGTTGCTCGGTCCCAAGCTCGGCCAACCACTCGTCGCTTCCGGTCGGCGCGTCTCCCCCAAGAAACCACGAGATCAGGTTTGCGACCCGTGGCGACTGCTCGGCGATTGCAGGACTCAACGCATCGACCGAGCCTGAAAGGGCCTGCCACTCGGCAATCGCGCCAGACACCCACGCTTCGGCTTGCGCGGGCGTTTCGAACGAGTCGAGCATGACTGCGGCCGCAGCGAGCTCGTCTAAGTATCGGGCTTGAAACTTCTTAGTCGATGACATAGGTGTTGCGAGGCTACCGTGGTGGAATGCCCGAGTTACCCGAAGTCGAGACGATTCGACGTCAGCTCGACCCGCAACTCAGGGGCGCTGAGATCGTTGGCGCTGATGCCCACTGGAGCGACAAGTTCTCGCCCGCGCTCGATGCGATTGGCTCGACCATCACCGAGGTTCGCCGGCGCGGAAAGTACCTCCTCTTCGCCCTCGATGAGCGCGAAGCGCAGCTCGAGCTGGTTGCACACCTCGGCATGACCGGGTCGTTTCATATCGAGGACGCTTCGCCGACTTCCGGCGCACACGGCAACCCTGAAATTGGTGACATTAAAGTTGGCAACATCAAAATCGACGCCTTCGGCCCGCACTGCCGGGCGCTTTGGAGGTTCGCCGATGGCCGGATGCTCCGTTTCGATGACATCCGCCGATTCGGACGGTTGCGCGTAGTAGATGCGGGCGACTACGCCGCCATCCCAACGCTCTCACAGATGGGGCCCGAACCCTTCGACCCGGCATTTACCGGCAAGAGCCTGCACTCGTTGGTAAAGAAGAGCAACCGCGCAATCAAGACACAACTCCTCAGTCAGAGGCCGGTTGCGGGAGTGGGCAACATCTATGCAGACGAAGCGCTGTTCCTTGCCGGCATTCACCCCCGAAGCAAACGAGTCGGGTTGGAACGATGCGTTTTGCTCGCCGAAACCGTTCGCGACGTTCTCCAGACCGGAGTCGACAACGGTGGAACGACGCTGCGCGACTACGTCGATGCCACAGGACGATCCGGTTCAAATCAGCACTCCCTGCTGGCCTATGGCCGTGAGGGAGAACCATGTGTGAGTTGTGGCACCGAAATGCGGTCGACGGTGATCGACGCTCGGACGTCAACGTTTTGTCCCACGTGCCAGAAACACTGAAACCAGCCACCTTGGAATCGGGACGGTAGCGGGACTTTCGACCCTCAAAACGGATCGTTTGGCGCCGAACAGAACAAGTGTGGGCGTCGGCTCGGACCACTCGCCCAAAACTACGATGGAACACATGACCAGCACCCAGTCACAGATGAGCGGCGAGCCGGGGTACTTCCCGCCTGTCTCCCCGCATGACTGGAGCCAGATGCAGCACGGCGAATCGCTTGCGATCAGCCCGAACGCTGCCCGTATGGTCTACGACGTTTGTTGGTTCATTCTGAAAGACGAAGATGCGGCTCTCGCGGTCACCGCGACCACATTCCGGATTGCAATTAGCCGTTTCAATAACAACAAGCTCCCAAAACCCGAGGCATACACCTCGTGGCTCACCTCGATTGCGAGCAACGAGGCACATCGCCGCCTCGAAGAGAACCGCGTTGTCCGCCATAGCTCGGCGTTCCTCGAAGGCGACCCTGCTCGCGCTGCGCACTTCCTCGCCGACGCGCTCTCGGAATTGCGTGCCGATTACAAGCTCCTCCTCATTCTGCGTTACCGGTACAACACGTCGAGTGAGTACATGTCGAAGGCGCTCGACATGCGGCCTCGACGACTCGCAAAGCTCTTGGCAAGTGCTCGCACGCAATTCAGCGAACACAGCGCTCACTCGCTCACGACGTTGGCAGAGACAAACCCACCGCTGACCGGCCAACTGCCGACTCGCGTCGAGCCGTACGGCAAGAAACAGATGAAGCGCGCGGCACTTGGCTACGAATGGCTTCGCTCGGACTTTCCGCTCATCCCCGAGCGAGATGAGGTCAGGACGAAGTGGATCACCTTTGCCCTTACCTTGCTGATCGTCTTCATGGTCTCCGCCGTAATCATCAACTCGCCCGGACCCGAGCGTCCAGCTCTTGTCGATCCGGCAGCCGTGGTAGAAAGCGTCGATGAGTAAGAATGAAACGACTCGGCGTTCAACGACATGGCTCGCAGCGATCATGGCTGCTCTCGCGCTCTTTGCATCTCTGACCGCTCCTGCAGGCGCGCAGGTCGAGGAATTGCCCGAGGAAGCCGAAGTCCTCGAAGAACAACGCGAACTCACTCAGCGAGAGTCTGAACTCAACGCTCGGGTAGACGCGATCGAAAGTCAGCGTTCAGCGTTGGACGCCGAAGAGGTCGAGCTCGATGGCCGGGAGAACCAACTCCATGCCCAGATCGAAACTGCGGCCGATCGCCTTGAGTTGTTGGCGCTCGAGCGGCGCCAACCGGCAATCATTCGAGGCAACATCGCCATCGAACGGTTCGTGAGCGGCGACCCAGCCCGTGAAGCGTTCGAGCTCGAACTTCAAGCGATCGGCGGTACCGACCCGTCCCAAGATCCACTGCAACAACAAGAGGTGCTCTCGTCGATCATCGAAAACGTCGACGGTGAACTCGACCGGATCACCGAAGAGACTGCCAACGTACGAGAATCGGTCGCAGCGTTCCGGTCTGATCAGGTCGCCATTGGCGATAGGCGCGGCGAGGTTCTCGCTGAGGAAATGACGCTCGTCGATGAGATAGCGGCAATCGAAAGCCAGCTCGAAGATGTTGCAACTCAGCTCGCCAGCGTTGCACAGCTGCTCGTGCGAATCGCTGAACGAGAGGCCTTCCTTGAGGACTTGGGCAATCGTGGGGTTCTGACCGGCAGACCAGCCGAGGGTTCACCGACTCGACCTGCGCTCGCGGTCAAGATCGACAACGTCCCGAACGCCCGACCGCAGTCTGGAATTAACAGCGCAGACGTGGTGTATGTCGAACTGGTCGAGGGTGGCTCGACACGGTTCGCCGCTGTCTTCCAGTCCGAGAACGTGGGGACGATCGGGCCGATCCGTTCGATGCGCACGACCGACTTGAACCTTCTTCGGCCGCTCAACAATCCGCTCTTCGCGAGTTCGGGGGCGAATAGAGGCGTTACCGCTGCGGTGAATTCGTCATCGCTGGTCAACATCTCGGCGTCAACCGGCGCCGGCCGGGCCTACTTCCGCGACAACGGTCGGTTTGCTCCCCACAACCTCTACAGCACCGACAGCGCCCTGCGTGCAACAAGTTCGTCGGCGGGCTCACCTCCGCCGCTGTTTACGATCCGCCCTCCCGGTACGCCGAACCCGAACGTCACCGAGCCAGCAACCGGGGTGAACGTTTCGTACCAGAACACCTCGGTTTCTTATGTTTGGGATGGCAACGGTTGGGCTCGTAGCCAAGACGGTGGCGCCACGATCGACGCCTCGACGGGCGCTCGGACCGCGCCCGAAACCGTGATCGTGCGCTTCACGCCCTATGGCACGAGCCAGGCCGACCGCAACTCACCCGAAGCAACGACCGTTGGAACAGGCGCGGCGTGGATCTTCACCGAGGGGCAGCTGATCCGAGGCAACTGGTCCAAGGACAACGGGCACGCCGTGACCGTCTACACCGACAGCGCCGGCAACGTGGTCGAGCTCCAACCTGGACGGGTCTGGGTCGAGTTGCCACTACCGGGCAACGCGTCGCTTCGCTGATACAGCTGTTCACAAACGCAGCCCCATTCATCTGCGCCGCAGCCATTACGATGTGGTGATGACGAGAGTTCCGTACCGTTGCGATGACAAAGTAATTTGCGAGGGGCTTCGTGCCGTTCGCTCCGAGCTAGAAATTCCGACGGGATTTTCCGATGCGGTCATTGCCGAGGCGAAAGCCAGCGCGGCGCGCGGGCCGCAGATACCGGAGGGGTCGGCGGGCAGCGAAGTGGCCGACAGGACCGACATCGAGCTGGTCACGATCGACCCGCCCGATTCGATGGACCTCGATCAAGCGCTCCATTGCTCCCCCACCGCCGATGGCTGGCGCGTCTACTACGCGATTGCTGACGTTGCTGCATGGGTCACCCCAGGGGGTGCGATCGATGAGGAAAGCAAGGCTCGAGGCTTCACGATGTACAGCCCCGACAGCCGGGCTCCGTTGCATCCGGCAGCGATCAGCGAGGACGCTGCGAGCTTGCTTCCCGATGTGGATCGTCAGTCGCTTCTTTGGACGATCGATCTCGACTCGGCGGGCAAGATCGTCGACAAGACCCTCGAACGGGCCGTCGTCCGGTCTCGCGCGAAGTTGTCGTATTCCGCTGCCGACGAGCTCATTGCCGAGGGCGACCAGATGCTCACCGCCCTTCGCTCGGTGGGCCAGCTCCGAGAGCAGCTCGAGATTGAACGAGACGCCGTGTCGCTTCGGCTCGCATCCCAAGAGGTTGTTCGCTCGGGCAACGGTTTTGCGCTCGATTACGACGAGTCATTGCCGATCGAGGGGTGGAACGCTCAAATCAGTTTGCTCACCGGGATCGCTGCGGCGTCGATCATGATCGATGCCAAGGTCGGTATTCTTCGCACGCTTCCGCGTCCTCAGAAGCGCACGATCAAGGAGCTTCGCAACATTGCAAAGGCGCTCGGCATTACCTGGCCAGCGGAGATGTCCTATCCCGAGATGGTCCGAAGCCTCGATCCCAACAACCCGACCGATGCAGCGATGATCGCCCAGTCGGCTCGCGGTCTTCGTGGTGCTGGGTATGAGGCGTTCGATGGCGAGCTTCCCGAGTTGCTCGAACATTCGGCGATCTCGGCGAGGTACGCCCACGTGACCGCTCCGCTTCGACGTCTCGGCGATCGGTACGCAAACGAGTGCATCCTCGCCGCATTGCAGGGCGTCCGTCCGCCGGACTGGGTGCTCGAGACGCTCCCCGAGCTGCCGCGCCTCTTGGGCCAAGCTCGGAACCGTGAGGGGTCACTCGATCGAGCGGTTCTCGACATGGTCGAAGCAGCGCTGCTAACCGGTCGGGCCGGAGAGACGTTCCACGGTCTGGTCACCGCAGTCGATGAGGACAGAGGCCGGGTTCGGGTGCAACTCGCCGACCCTGCAGTGGTTGCCTACGCGGCTGGTAGTTCGGGCCTTGGCGACGAGGTGCTGGTGCGTCTGCTCAGTGCGGACGTCAAAGACCGCGCCGTGAAGTTCGAGCTGGTCTAGCCCCCCGCAGCTCGTTAGGAGACGGCGTCTGACTTCGGTGCGTAGAGCTCGGCGGCGGTGTCGCCATTTTCGGCGACCGTGAGCAGTTCAAAGCCGTCGTCGGTACACACCAAGGTATGTTCGAACTGGGCGCTTCGTCGACCATCGGCGGTGAGCGCGGTCCAGTGGTCGTCCCAGAGATAGAGCGACGGATCGCCGAGTGTGAGCATTGGCTCGACGGTGAAGGTCATGCCCGTTGTGATCTCGGTCTTGGCCCGTGGGTCGTAGTAGTGCGGGATCTGCAGGTCGGAGTGAAACTCGGTTCCCACGCCGTGTCCAATGAACTCGCGAACCACGCCGAGGTTGTGCTTTCGGGCGTGTCGTTCGATCGCCCGGCCAATGTCGTGGACTTTGGAGCCATTACGGACGGTGCGGATGCCTTCCATCATCGCGACGTAGGTTTCGGCAACGAGCATCTTGGAGTGTTCATCGACGTCGCCGACGAGGAAGGTGCAGCTGTTGTCCCCGTGGACACCGTCGAAATAGACGGTCACATCGATGTTGATGATGTCTCCGTCGAGGAGCGGACGATTGTCGGGGATTCCGTGACAGATCACTTCGTTGACCGAGGTGCAGACCGACTTTCTGAATCCTCGATAGTTGAGCGGTGACGGGTACCCGCCCCGGCGGATGCTCTCGTTGTGGACAATCTCGTCGATCTTGTCGGTGGTGATTCCGGGCTCGACGAATTTTCCGGCGTGGATAAGGACCTCGGCTGCGATCGCTCCAGCCCGGCGCATAGCGTCGAGTTCAGCTGGGCTGCGGACGAGCGATGAGATCGACGGGCCGGGGTCGCCGCTTTCGGCGTATGGCGGCTTTGGAATCGACGCAGGCACCGTACGACTCAGCCCGATAATTCCAGGTCGCATCGGCGGCTCGGACGGCGGCGCGACCACTTGCTGTTTTTTGCGACGACGCTTTGCCACGAATTCCTCCTGTATTGGCCAATGTCAGGTGTCTCGGGTGACATGGGCGTACACGTAGTCTACGACCCAAGTGATGGAGTCGGTAGTTCGGGGCGCTGCCCTAGACTCGCCTCATGTTTCGTCGCACCGTTGTGGCCGGCCTTGCCTGCCTGGTCTTGCTCACGGCGTGCGCCGAGGACGAACGACGAGAGCTTCGTCTGACCCGTACCTCGACGGTCGAGACCGGGGTGCGCATTCTCGCCGATAACTGTCCGGGTCCAACAAACGTTGCGCTCCTCGTTCGAGACGAGGTGTTGTGGGAGATTCAAGCACCGACCGAGCAACCAGATTCCGAAACGGCCGACGCCGAGACCGGAGATGGCGCCAGCGAAGGCACCGCCGACGAAGGTGCCGAAATCGGCGACGCCGCGACCGTCGACGAGACCGCAGAAGCGCCCGGCATTGTCGAGTTCCTCGTCGGACAGACGCCGACCGATTGGGAGGTCGTGACGCCACTCGCCAGCACGGTCGAGCCCGGGACCCGTTATACGATTCGCACTCGACCCGACGGCCAGACCATCGACTTTGCGACCCCAGACCTGCAAGCCGGCCTTGTTTGGGATGGCGTTGGGGTCACCCAGTTCAACCCTGATCTCATCAACGAACAATGCGGGATACCAGCCGATGCTGGCGCCTTCGCCTTTAACATCGCCATATTGCTCGCCCTCGGCACGACCACCGCCGCGATCGTTCTCGTTGCGTTGATCCTCATTCTCTTTGTGATCACGAGTCGGTTCAGCCGAATTCGAAGCATCCAAAAGAAGGCACAGCGCGAGGCAGCGCGTCAGTCCCAGTCGGGAAGCTAACAAGCTGTGTTGCGCAGCTAACAAGCTGTGTTGCGCAGCTAACAAGCTGTGTTGCGCAGCTAACAAGCTGTGCCCCGCAGCTAACAAGCTGTGTTGCGCAGCTAACAAGCTGTGCTATTCGATGCCGAAACGCCCGGGCAGGTCGGGAATGACCGAGAAACCAACGACCGCTCCGCCGCCTTCGCGGTTTCGGGCGAACGCTTGCCCACCGTGAGCCGCTGCAATCTCAGACACGATTGCGAGCCCAAGGCCAGATCCCGACAACGTTCGGGTGCTGTCAGAGCGATAGAAGCGGTCGAAGATGCGAGAGGTTTCGTCTTCGGGGATTCCCGGTCCGCGATCGAGCACCTCGACCGAGTCGGGGCCGACGGTCATCGAAATCTGTGTGTCGGCCGGACTGAACTTCACCGCGTTTCCAAGGAGGTTTCCAATGGCACGTGCAAGGCCGGTCGGGTCTCCGTACACGCACGCAAGCTCGGGGCCTTCCACGACGACTTGCCGACCGGTTCGGGCAACCGTCCGATCTGCAGCCTCACGACACAACATGACGAGGTCGACCTCGATAAACGCTTCGGGCGCCAGCACCGCGGAACTAGTCGCAACACCGACCAACTCGGTCACGAGTTCGGTGAGTTCGCGAATCTCGGTGCTCATCTCTTCCATGATCGATTCGCGTTGGGAATGCTCGAGTGAATTGCCACGGCGGCGCATCACATCGACATTTGTCCGCAAGCTCGTCAGAGGTGTGCGCAGTTCGTGGTTCGCGTCACGAACGAGCCGCTCTTGCTGTTCTCTCGACGCTCGCAGCGCTGACAACATCGAGTTAAAGCTTCGGGCCAACGCACCAAGCTCGTCTCGGCCTTCGACACGAAGGTCGGCTTCGAATCGCCTGGTTTCTGCAACCTGTTCGGTCGCTGCTGCGAGCCGTGCGACCGGGCGAAGCACACCTTCGGCGACGATCCACCCAACACCAGCAGCGGCGATCGACCCCATCACGCTGATCAGCAGGAGCCAGCCACGCAGGCCGTCGAGGGTTTGCTCGATGTCTGACACCGAGCGGCCGACCATCAACGCCCCGAACGGGCTCGTCGAGACGAGCACCCGATACTCGGTTCCGGTTTCACCGAGTCGATTGGTGAACTGCCGCTGGGTTTGGGCGCTCGACAGCGCAGCAAACTCGCGGTCTTCATCGGTCACGGGCAGCTCGTTGCCCGACACCAGGGTCAGATTCGATTGGTTCGGGTTCAGGAGCTGGATGCTCGCATCGGCCCGCGTCAGCGACGCCAATGTCCCTCGGCTGAAGCCGAGCGCCGTTCCCGGCGGAAGGGCTTCGGTGAGCGAGCCCGAAGTGTCGAACCCAATTTCGAGCGTCAATTCGGTTTCGCGAGAACGGGTCAGCAAGAACTCGTCGACCTGATCGTTGAGCTCGCTCTCCGCGCTGACATAGGCCAGAAAGCTCGCGCCGAACAACATCACCGCAACAACGCCACCGATGACCAGCGTCAATCGCCAGCGAAGGCTCATGTCACTTCCGAGCGGTGTAACCGACGCCGCGAACCGTGTGGATAAGGCGTGGAAGGTTGTCTATTTCGGTCTTGCGACGCAGGTAGCCAATGTAGACATCGAGCGATTTCGAGTTCGTCTCGAAGTCATAGCCCCAGATTCGTTCGTAGATGACTTCTCTGGTCAGAACGATTCCCTCGTTGAACATGAGCAGTGCGAGCAGTTCGAATTCGGTCTTGGTGAGCTCGATGTGGGTGTCGCCGCGCCGGACTTCGCGACGAGCAAGGTCGAGCACCATGTCCTCCACCTGGATCGACTCGACCTCGGTCTCGACGACGGTTCCGCGTCGGACGAGGGCTCGGAGTCGGGCGAGCAGTTCTTCGAGGTCGAAGGGCTTGACGAGGTAGTCGTCGGCACCCGCGTCGAGGCCAGCAACACGGTCAGCGACGTCGTGGCGCGCCGTAAGCATGAGCACCGGAGTGCGGAGACCCTTTTCGCGGAGCATGCGACATGCCGTAAGACCGTCGACGCTCGGCATCATCACGTCGAGCACGATGACATCTGGTTCGACCGTCGCGAGCGCTTCGAGACATTGTGCTCCATCGGCGACCGCGTGGACGCTGTATCCCTCGAACTTGAGGGCACGTTCGAGGGCTTCTCGGACGCTTTGGTCGTCTTCGGCGAGCAGCAACGTTGGCTGCGTGGAGGGTCCAGACATACCTACAACGTAGAAGACCCGCATTCGCTTGTGGCGAACGCGGGTCTTCTTTACCTAAGAATTTAACTTTAGAAATCAGCCCAAATGTGCCGCTGAGAACGTCCTCGTCAGGATTGGAGAACCCCTATCGAGCGACAAACTCGATTCGGCGGCTTGCGTCTTTGTCTTCGACGCCATCGACAAGAATCGGCTGTGCTTCACCGAATCCGATCGTATCGAACCGGTCGGCATCGAGGCCGCTGTCGACCAGAAACGCCAAGACGGCGTCGGCCCGTGCCTGACTAAGCGCCAAGTTGGTGTCTTCCTCGCCATCGGTATCGGTGTGGCCCTCGATGAGCGCTCCAACGGTGGGGTTAGCTTCAAAGAACTCGACGGCGATACTCAACGTTGCTTGACCGGTGGCCGCAATGGTGGCAGATGCAACTTCGAACTCGATGTTGTCGAGTGCGAGGACCTGATTCAACGTTGGGGGCTGCAGGACGGTATCGACAATGTGCACAATGCCGTTGTCGGCCTCGAAATCTGCGTCGGTGACGATCGAACTTCCGTTGAGCGTCACGCCGCCGTCGACCACATCGACCTGAAGTGGAAGACCGGTGCGGGTCGTGATGGTCTCTCCGTCGAGCGCAATGAGGTCCTCGGCGGTGAGTACTTCGTCGATGAAGTGATAGCCAACGAGCGCGTTCGCCGCAGCAGGGTCGGCCGAAAGGCCACCGATCGCCTCTGGACCAAGTGCTGCGAGCGCTGCGTCTGATGGTGCGAACAAGGTACGCATGACCGGGTTGCCATCTGCGTCTTCGAGGGCTTCGAGGTCGGTCTGGAGGCCGAGCGCTCCGCCGATTACGGCGAACTGCGTCGCGCCGCCCGAACCGTTCAACGCGTCCCACATGGTGAACGCCGCTGGCTCAGGCTCTGGTTCTGGCTCAGGTTCTGGCTCTGGTTCTGGTTCTGGTTCTGGTTCTGGTTCTGGTTCTGGTTCTGGTTCTGGTTCTGGTTCTGGTTCTGGCTCTGGTTCAGATAAACGCGAAGCAGTTTCTGTTGATAATTCTGCAACAATCACTTCTGAATCAGGTTCTATACTGGATTCTGTAATAGCTTTCTCTATTTGCCGGGATTCAGCTGATTCGGGCGTTTTTTGCGTATCGTCTCTTATAATTTCCGCTTCCGCATTC
>CALHXU010000190.1 GCA_938040365.1 uncultured Acidimicrobiales bacterium | reverse complement strand
GCAGCGTTCGCGAACACGCCCACCGAACCGAAGGGAAGTACGTATCTGCAGTTCTTGGGCCAGATTCGGAGGCTTTTCCAGCGCTCGAACGAGCCGAAGCAGAGCTTTTCCCTGAAATGCGCGACCTCCCCGCGGGCAACTATGCGTTTTGGGTCGTGATGAAAGATGGCATGGTACTCAACGCCATGCGCGTCTCGCTCCCCAGTCTCACATACGGCCTTCTTGCCCCGTTTCAGCTACACGAACTCGTGCGTTCTGGGCAGTTGAGCGCTCAACAAATCGCCGAAGAGTACGAGCGTCGAGGTCAAGACCCTGCGCAGCTCGTGTCGGTTGAATCGCACTTCCGAGTCGCTAGCAAGGAAGAACACGCTGGCTCAGTAGGGCTAGCGATTTATCTTGGAGTCACGGCATGGTGCGTTCGCACGAATCGAGGCGGGGTACTTGCACACCTCAACGAAATTACGAAGTTACAGTTCAAAGAAGCTGGGATTCAAATAAGCCCTGCATCGATCGATCACGACCTCTACACACCGCGACTCGATGATCCGACGAAGCCGGATGTCGGCTACCAGCCCTCTCTGCTGCAAGTGCGTGGCGAGAACCTCGTTGTTCTCGAAAGACTCGCCTGTCACGTTCCGGAACACCTCGAAACCTACATCGATCTGCGAGGCGTCGACGGTCCGGCAGCGGGCACAGACCGAGAGCGATCGACCTTCTGAAACACTACAACTGTCACTGAACCTGCCGATGGAAGTCGGTGAGAGTAGATTCAGTGTGGAAGCTCTGGACGATTGGCGTCGTTTTAGCGATCCTGTCTGTCGCGTTTAGCGACCATCCGCTCAATCAACTCGCCCTCGTAGTTTGGTCGTTCTTTTGCAGCGGCGGAATTCTCGCAGGAGCCATGCGTCTGGGAAAAAGACCAAGAATTATCTACGGGGTTCTTTTCGCTGGCAGCTTCCTCGGGATCACCGGTACCGTTCTGCGGGCGGTGATCGGCGAAGCGGAGGGTGAGGAGCTTCCGATCCCATCCGGCGCTGATTTTCTAACAATCCCCGGATACATCTGCTTTCTCTTGGCGACCGTCCTCGTTCTGCGGGCGAGAAGTCGTGAGCTTAATGTCGATGCATGGCTCGATGCGATCGCCATCACCGCTGGAGCCTTGCTGATCTACTGGACGCTCTTCCTTGCCGACTTCACAACCAGCGCCGAGAACCCTGTCGAGAAGGTCGCAATCAACACGGCCTACACGTTGCTCGTTTTCGCCGCAATTGCCGTAATTCTTCGCATCGGTGCGACGCCAGGCGTTCGTCCCGTCAGCTACAAACTCTTGCGCTTTGCCGGCCTGTCGTTCGTGATCGTCGACATTGCCGCGGCGGTATCAGATGCCGCGGGTGACAGCATCTTGATCAGCGTGGCACTCTCACCGGTCCTCTACGGGCTTGTCTTCGCTGCGGCTTGGCACCCCAGTGCAGGCGAGATCGCCGAGCCAACCGAAGCTACCGAAGAACGACTCAGCACATTCCGCATCACTGCATCTGCAGTTGCGGTAACGATCCCGCTCTTTGTTGCCGGCTCCTCGTCGGTGCGTAGCGGACTTGGTCAAGTCGTCGCGATGTTCTTGGCTGCCGTAATCACCGGAGCTCTCGTCGTGCGGCTCACCCGGCTACTTCGCTCGCAGAGGGACCTCTTCGAATTCAAGGTCGCCCAAGAGGCCAAGGAACGAGCGAACGAACAGATCGCCCGGAACGAGCAGCGCTTTCGCTCGCTCGTACAGAACTCGTCCGACATTTTTCTGGTGCTCGACCGAACCGGTATCCCTACCTATGTATCGCCCTCGATCGAGGCAATCACGGGCTTCCCGCCCGAGAAATACCTCGGACGCTCACTCCAATGGACGACCCACGTCAATGACTGGAGCGACATCCTCGCGTCGTTCCGCGAAGTGCTCGAACAAGGCGGAAGCCACGTGGTCGAAATTCGAGCCTTGAACTCCGACAACGACACCCGCTTGCTGTCGTGTGTTACGACCAACATGATCGATGTCGAAGACGTGCATGGCATCGTTATCAACGCAACCGATATCACCGACAGGCGGCTGCTCGAGTCGAACCTGCGCAACGCAGAACTGTTCGACCCCCTGACACTGTTGTTCAATCGCAACACGTTCATCGAGGAAGTGTCTCGAGCGATCCGAGAGAACACGATCACCCAGAGCCAAGTGGCGCTTGCGGTGATCAACATCGACGAGTTCCGTGTGCTGAACGAAGGCATGGGAACCGAGGTCGGCGATCAAGTCCTCATCGAAACCGCCAATCGAATTCGAAGCCAGCTCCGAATCGGCGACGACGTTGCGCGTTTGAGCGGCGATGAATTCGGCGTATTGCTGACCGTCGACCGCGAACCCGAGGAAATCTCCGAGCCGATCGAACGCATACTGGCAGCGATTGGCGAACCAATGTCGGTCGGGCACCACAACATCGTGATCCAAGCAACCGCCGGCATCGCAATCGACACCGATGGCTCGACCACGGGCGCTCAGCTCATGCGAAACGCCGACACTGCCGTTGACTCAGCCAAAGAAAGTAACCGCGGCGAAATTGTGGTCTTTGATGAGGAAATGGGAACCGATGTCTCGTTTCGGGTCGAGGTTCGCAATCGCCTACGCACGGCGATCGAAAACCACGAGCTTCGCCTCGCCTACCAACCGCTGGTCGATATTCGTTCGAGCAAGATCGTGTCGTTCGAAGCTCTTGCCCGATGGACCGACGATGAGCTGGGAGTCATCACCCCAGATGTCTTTATCGCTATCGCAGAGCGAAGCGACCTTATCTTGACGTTCGGCGAGTGGGCCCTGCGTTCGGTGTGCTTCCAGATCGCAGAATGGGAGCTCGCTGGCCTGGACGACTTCTCGGTGAGTGTCAACCTGTCGGGCCAGCAGGTCAAATGTTCGAACATCACCGAAACAATTTCTACCGCCATAGCGGACTCTGGCATCGATCCGGGCCGTCTCACCATCGAGATTACCGAGTCGATCCTGATCGACGATGATGAGAACGTCGCCGAACGGGTCCGTGAGATCCGAGCACTTGGGGTCAATCTCGCGATCGACGATTTCGGGACTGGATACTCGTCGCTCAACTACTTGCGTCGCTACGAGTTCGACATCTTGAAGATCGATCGGGACTTTGTCACCCCACTCGCTGACCCGCACAACGACCGCGAGCGCAACATCGCTGGTGCGATCATCGAGCTCTCCCGAACGCTCGGCGCGGTGACCGTTGCAGAAGGCATCGAGAACGTGAGCGAACTCAACGCGCTGAAGGCGCTTGGGTGTGACCAAGCTCAAGGCTTCTTCTTCTACCGCCCGACCGAGGTGGAAGACGTTGCGAATTTGCTCCGACGGTCAGCGTCGGTCAACGCAGCGTAAAGCGGCGCGCTACCAGACGCGCCACGGTGCTTCGCCGGTGTCCCACAGTCGGTTCAGCTCGACGTATTCGCGGTAGGTGTCCATTCCTCGCCAGAAGCCGCGGTGCAGATAGAAGTTGAGGTCGCCATCTTTGGTCAGCCGTTGCAGAGCATCTGATTCGAGCATGTCACCGTCGGGGTCGGGGACGTAATCGAGGAACTTTCGGTCGAACATGAAGTAGCCGCCGTTTACGACACCGGTGTTGAGATCGGGTTTTTCGGAGAAGTCGGTAACCGCCGAACCATTCGTTTCGAGCTCGCCGAATCGCGAGGTTGGATGAACTGCGGTAACCGTTCCGATCTTGCCATGTTCGTAGTGAAAGTCCCGGAGTGCTCCGATGTCGATATCGGCGAGTCCGTCGCCGTAGGTGAGCATGAAGGCAGGAGCGTCTTCGAGGTATGGCTTGGCCCGGCAGAGCCGGCCGCCGGTGAGCGTGTCGAGCCCGGTGTAGGCCATCGTGACTTGGAAGTCTTCGCTGCCGTACTCGCCGTGGTATTCGGTTTCGGCGTTGTTCAAGTTGACCGTGAAGTCGCTCGTCTTTTCGCGGTACGCAAGGAAGTACTCCTTGATCGTCCACGACTTGTAGCCGAGCAAGATGACGAACTTTGTGTGTCCGTAGCTCGCGTACGTCTTCATGATGTGCCACATGATTGGCTTGCCGCCAACGTCGATCATTGGCTTAGGCAATGCTTCCGAAGCTTCCCGAATTCGCGTTCCCTTGCCGCCGGCAAGGATCACTACTGGAATGTCAGATGGATCAATTGTCATCGCGTCTCCTCGGCACCGTTCTCAGTACAAACTCTATGTTTTCACGTGCGGAGCCGTCGCGCTCCGATTCATTCGACCCTGTTGGTCTAGGCGACTTGGACCACACCTTGTCGAAGCACGACTATGTCGTCCCGACTGATATCGACAACGGTCGATGCGAGCCCCTCGAGCACTCCCCCATCGACGATGACGTCAACCATACCTCCGAACGCCGCCTCCAGTTCTTCGGGTGAAACGATCGTAGGAGAACCGTGAACGTTCGCACTCGTTGCTGCTATTGGCCCGAATGCATCGACGCAGGCTTGGACAAAGGGGTGATCTGCAACTCGGAGACCAACCGTCTCGATACCGTCTGCATTTGTTGTGGAGCCGATGTGTAACTCGATATTGGGTTGTGCTCGGCCAACGATCGTCAGCGCTCCTGGCCAGTGGCGATCTGCGAGGTCATCGAGCCGCGTCGAAGCCTGAAGGATGGTTTTTGCCCCCTCGACCGATGGCACGAGGACGGCGATCGGAACGCCTTCGGGCCGCTGTTTCAGCTCGAAGAGTCGAGACATTGCCGTCGCCGAACGAGGGTTGGCCGCCAGTCCGTAGACGGTGTCGGTGGGGATGGCAACCACCTCATCTCGGCTGAGCGCTTCGACGACCGCTGTGACGGCACTCTCAGATTCATTCGAGCTAAACACGTCGCAACACCACCGCCCGGTCGAGGCCAGCGAGGTCTTTGTGGATCGCGCTGACGTAGCCACATCCAGCGCCCAGTTCGGCGATCGCTTCGGTTTGGTCGGGCGCCATCTCGAGGACGAGCGATCCATTCTCGGTGAGCCACGCCCCCGCATTCTCGACGAGCAATCGCAAGTCATCAAGGCCATCGTCCCCGGCACGAAGCGCAGACTCGGGCTCCCAGTCGACAACCGACCGGTCGAGCTGTTCGCCGACCGGTACGTACGGCGGGTTCGAAACGATGACGTGGCATTTCCCTGAGTATGTGACAGGCACGGCATCGAACCAGGACCCCTCGGAGATCTCGACCCCTCGGGCGTTGTTGCCGATGCCAGCGAGGTTCGCTCGGGCAACCGAGAGAGCGTCGGCACTCGAATCGGTCAGCAACACCCGTACGTTCGGCCGCTCGACTGCGATCGACAGCCCGATCGCGCCAGAACCTGTTCCAAGGTCGATGACGGTCGCACCATCAGATGGGGCTACCCGGTCGAGTTCGGCGAGTGCGAGGCCTGCAACGACTTCGGTTTCCGGGCGAGGGATGAGGACTCGCTTGTCGATCATGAGATCGATCGAGCGAAACGGCCAGTGCCCGAGCACGTACTGGATTGGTTCTCCAGCGACGCGACGCTCGACGAGTGCGTCAAGCTTTGCGACTCCACGAACGGTCGCGAGGTGGTCGAGTACAGCGATGAAGTCGGCGCCGGCCGCACCGGTCACCTCCTCGATGATCCACTTGGCTTCGACCTTTGGATTATCGGTGATACCGGCGGCGTCGAGGCGACCCTCGGTCTCGGTAAGCAGAGCTGCCCAACTCACCGTCCCATCGAGTTCGTGTTGTTCGTTGCTATCAGCCATCATCTCCGGCGAGTCGCCGTTGTTGGTCTTCATGGAGCAACGCATCGGACACGGTGTCGAGTTCGCCGGCAAGTACCTTGTCGAGGTTGTGCACGGTAAGGCCGATTCGGTGGTCCGAAACTCGGTTCTCTTTAAAGTTGTAGGTTCGGATCTTCTCAGACCGTCCGCCGCCGCCCATTTGGCTCTTTCGCTGCTCGCTCGCCTCAGCAGCCTGGCGTTCTTGTTCAGCTTGGAGGATGCGACTGCGAAGGACTCGAAGTGCCTTTGCCTTGTTCTGCAGCTGACTCTTCTCATCCTGCATCGCAACGACGACACCGGTTGGTTTGTGCGTGATTCGAACCGCCGAGTCGGTCGTATTCACCGACTGGCCTCCGGGGCCCGATGCCCGGTAAACGTCGATCTGTAGGTCGTTCTCATTGATCTCGACGTCGACCTCTTCAGCCTCAGGCAGCACCGAGACGGTCGCAGACGACGTATGGACCCGGCCTTGCGTTTCGGTCTTTGGCACTCGCTGCACGCGATGGACTCCGGCCTCGAACTTCATCCGGCTCCACACACCCTCGCCCGACAAGCTGAAGGTGACCGAGGTAAAGCCGCCCATATCGGACTCGTTCCCCTCCATCATCTCGAACTTCCAACTCATTCGAGACGAGAAGGCCTTGAACATGTCGAACAGGTCCTTCGCGAACAGGTTGGCCTCTTCGCCGCCTTCGGCGCCTCGGATCTCGATGATCGCGTTTCGGTCGTCGTTTGGATCCTTCGGAAGGAGTGCCAAGCTGAATGCTTCGGTGAGTTCCTCGACCTTCGATTGAAGCGTCGAAGCCTCTTCCCTCCAGATCTCTCGCTCGTCACCCTCGGCATCGTTGAACATCTCTTGCGCGTCGCTGAGATCTTCGGTTGCGTCACGAAGACTCCGCCCGACGCTCACGATGCCATCGAGTTCCTTATGCCGTCGCGCTTCTTGTTGGAACCGCGTCTGATCGGCAATGAGCTGGGGGTCACCCAACCGAGCTTCGACATCGGCGAATTCGTTTTCGAGAGCTGCTAATCGTTCGAGCACGCCTGTAAACCTAGCGGGCCGAGCGGACGGCCCTACGACCACTCGCCTTCTATGGCGATGATTCGTGAAGGCACAGCCAAGCCAGCGACCGCCTCGGCGATGCGAGGATGCTCATCTCGTGGAGGCAGGGCGACAACGACTCGGTCGGGTGTGTGGAATGCAACGAGACCAGCTGCAGTTTCGGCAATGCCGAGGTCGAGCCCGACCGTGCAACAGACCAGTACCTTTTGCCCATCGTCATCCACTCCGATCGCAGCAGCGGGTTGGCTCTCCATCAGGCCGGGGCGATCGGTAAGCAGCGGGGTTGGGTCGAGCGAAGCCAGCCCGACGAGTTCAGGTGATCGCACGAGCTGCGCTCGCATCCACCGCGAGCGAACGAGTCGACCGATTGCGTGCGGCGCTGAATCAGCCGAGCGATGTGGTCGAACCATCGAGACGACGTTTGCGATCGAATCTGCCGGATCCTTGTCTTCGGGGGTGAGCGCAGCTGCTGCGAATTGGTCGTAGGCGCCCACGCCGATGTCAATCGCGCACTTGCCCTCGATCATTCCCACGCGAGCAACTTCGAGACCATTGATCTCTCCGAGCCAGACCCCGTGGTCGGCTACGACATCGAGGCCGGCGCTGAAAAGCTCGGCGGTGAGTTCGGGACAGTCCGGTGGCGGATCGATTGTCGGCCGCACAGCCTCGACCCGATCGATTCGCCGATCGGTCGATTGCCAGATAACCGGAGCCGGGTCTCTGAACGCGCTGGCTGCAAACGCCAGATTTTCCGCACCCTCGTCGACGATCAGGTTGACGTTCGGGCAATCGTTCGCTGTGGCCCAGATGATCGCGATACCGAGCATTCCCGGCGACGTCGTCGGAAAGTAGATCCACCCAGCGTCATCGACCCGGCAGGACGCGCCACCGCCGAGGCGGTGAGCCTCGGCGGAGTCGATTCCTGTGTGCTCATGTACCAGCGCACGCAGCTTTACCGCTGCGAGCTCGGCAAGGCGCTCGTTATTCAGCTTTCGTCGGCCTCTGGTGCAGCGTCCTCTGTTGTTGCCTCTGCCTCTTCAGCTGGGGCGGCCGCTTCTTCGGCTGGAGCTGCTTCTTCAGCAGGCGCCTCGGCAACTGCCTCTTCTACGGGTGCGGCTTCCGCGACTGCTGCCTCTTCTTCAGGTGCTGCAGCTGCCTTCTTACGGCGAGCACCGTAACGACGCTCGAAGCGCTCGACACGACCAGCCGTATCGACGATCTTCATCTGGCCAGTAAAGAACGGATGGCTACGAGACGAGAGCTCGACCTTGGCGAGCGGGTACTCGACGCCGTCGAGGGTGATGGTCTCTGAGGTCGCCATGGTGGAGCCAACGATGATGTTGTCTCC
>CALHXU010000189.1 GCA_938040365.1 uncultured Acidimicrobiales bacterium | reverse complement strand
ACCGAGGAGGCCTGGGTTTTCTCGGCTAGCTACTCGGCCGCCCCAAAGCGCGGCGATGAGAGCGAAGAGCACCGCTTCGGGCCATGCTGGGCCGCGCTCCAAAAAGTTCGGGCCCATCAGGTTTCCGAGCGCCAGGATTATCGCCGTAAAGACGATCACGAGGCCTGCTCCGCCGACGGTGCCAATGCGAGCAGCCGACGGTGTCGCCCGGCCCTTGGAGCGGAGGCTCAATGGCCAAAGGGCAGCGGCGACGAGCGGCGCGAAGTGATAGTGCAGCTCGGGTCGGCGCAGCGCGAGGAAGAACCACAGCACGCACACCCCTCCGGTGAGGAGCGCGCCACGAAGATGCGTCGGCTCTTTCAGCACGAAAGAGAAACCCGCTAAGTCAGACAGTTAATCCGGAACACTTGACGAGACCGGTGCCCGGTCCCGCCGCATGCGGGACTATCCCTTGCCCTGCCAGGGAACGAGGATGGACTCGAGGATGCGCATAAAAACATCCATGAGCACGCCGAGGATCGCGATGATCGCAATTCCGACGACGATGACGTCGAGGCGGGTGAAGTTACGTGCCTGGAAGATCATGGTGCCAAGGCCGATGTTGGTACCGACGAGTTCTGCCGCCACGAGCGTTCCCCAGCTGACGCCGAGAGCGACGCGGAAGCCGGTGAAGAGCTCTGGCAGCGCGTTCGGGATGAGGACCTTGGTGAGGACTTGACGCTTGGTTGCACCTAGTGAGTACGCCGCGCGCACCTTTGAGAGCTGCACATTACGCATGCCCGCGCGGGCCGCAATGGTCATGATCCACAGTGATGCGAATACCAGAAGCGGAATTGCAGCTGCGTCGCCGATGCCGAAGATCGCAATGAACAGCGGGATAAGAGCGAGCGGCGGAATTGGGCGGAAGAGTTCGACAGGTGTATCGAAGAATCCACGCACCTTGCTCGATAGTCCCATTGCCATCCCGACAGGGATGCCCACGATCGAACCGAAGAACATGCCTCGGGTAATTCGCCAGAGGCTCGTAAATGCGTGTTCCCAGATAGTGGTGTTTTGAAAGCCATCGGTGAAGAGCAGCCCTGCAGCGTTCCATGTGTCCTTGATCGACGGAAACTGCTGAGGGGTGATGAACTGAGAAAATTCGCCGCATTCATCGGAGCGGTTGCACGCAGCAATGAGCAACTTCTCCTGATTCACGTCGGGATTCTCGGCAAAGAAGTTATCTGCGAAAGCTTGATCAAATCCCCACACTCGAGTTGAAGCCCACCAAAAGAGCATCATCACCACAAAGGCGATAACGCTAAAAGCAGGAATACTTCGGACCGCACTCGCATCGCCAAACGAAACCGTGCGTGCGTTTTTTGTCTTATTCTTCGGACCCTTGTTCTCTAATGACCCCGCTGCCACTTGGGCTCCCATGCTTCCAGACATCAGCCTTATCCCTCGCGTCCCATAATTTCTTCTTCCATCTCCCAAATAGAGCTGAGAATCTCTTCCCTAATTCTGACGAACTCGGGATCCTGCTTGATCGCCCGAGTGTCTTCAGTAAGCGCCCGTTTCGCAAACGGCAGCTCGTAGACCTTTTCGATGCGACCCGGGCGAGGCGCCATCACGAAGATGATGTCACCCAACAAGATCGCCTCCTCAACACTGTGGGTCACCATGATGATGGTCTTCTTTGTGCGATCCCAGAGCTCGAGAATTAGGCCCTGCATCTTCTCTCGGGTCAGCGCATCGAGGGCGCCCAACGGCTCATCCATGAGCATCATGTTGGGGTCGTTGGCGAGGCAGCGGGCCAGAGCTACTCGCTGCTGCATACCACCGGACAGTTCATAGACTTGCTGGTTGCCAAAACCGGAGAGTCCAACGACATCGAGGAGTCGGTCGACCTCGGGGCCATATACATCGGACTTCACGCCCGCCATTCGGGGTCCGAACGAAATGTTCTTCGCTACCGACTGCCATTCGAAGAGCGCGCCCTGCTGGAACACCATGCCTCGATCGGCGCCAGGGCCGGTGATGGGGTCGTCGCCGAGCAGAATCTGACCACCAGTGGGCGCCAAGAACCCGGCGATGATGTTGAGCAATGTGGTCTTCCCACAACCGCTCGGACCGAGCAGTGTGAGCAATCGCCCGCTAGCAAGGTCGAAATTGATATTCGACAGTGCATGTACGTCTTCGCCCTTCGGCACGGCGTAGACCATGTCGAGATTCTCGACCTTTAGATTTGCCAACGTATTCTCCGCTTTCGACCCAGAACCTGACGGTTGCCCAAGTCAGGCCAGACCCAGAAGGGCCTGGCCTGACCAAGGACTTACTTATTTACTTGTGAGCGTTGTGGATGGCGTTAGCCAACCATCTCGAGGAAGCTCGAGTCAACAAACTCATCGAATGAACCAAGTGCTGAGTCAACCTGACCCTGCTCGACGAAGAAGTCGACCTGGGTCTTCATGACCTCGCCAGCAGATCCCATCCACTCGTCACCGAGCTGTTCTTCAATGTTCGGGAACGAGAACCATCCCTCACCTGACAGGAAGTTTCCAACGTCTTCCATACCAGCTGCGGTAGCAATGATTGGGTTGTTGGTGTCTGGGTCAGCTGCCCATGTGTCGGTGAAGTCCTGAACTGCCGAAAGGAATGAAACGACGAGCTCGGGGTGAGCTTCGCCGAACGAATCAGGGATTGCATTGATGTCGTAGGTACGGATGCCAACCTCTTCTTCGGTTTCGGTTCCGGTGAGAATTGGTACGCCACCAGCGTCGGTCATGTCGACGATCGAGCCACCGAAGGCGCAACCAACACCAATGTCACCGTTCTGGAATGCTGCAGCGGTAGCCGCGCCACCCTCGGCAGGAACAATGTTCAAGGTGTCGAGGTCGACACCGAGGAAGTTCATAATCGAGAGCATCTTGAAGTGGGTGACGTTACCGATTGGGGTGACGACGGTTTGGCCAGCGAGAACCTCTGCAGCATTGTCGCGGGTGAGACCGAGGTCGCCCTGAACGATGCAGTTGTCTGCGTCAGCGTAGGCAACGGCAATGCCGATCATGCTCAGCTGGGAGCCAGCGTTCACGCTGTTGGCGAACGGGGTAAGGCCCATCGAGTAGGAGATGTCAATATCGCCGGAGTTCATGGCTTCTGCCATTTCGCCGCCTGAGTTGAACGGAATCCAGTTGACGGTCTCGACGCCGACGGCCTCAGCGAAGCTGCCGTCTTCTTGGCCGATCTGTGGTGGAAGAGGCCAGCCTGCGAAGTACGCAACGTTGAGTTCTTCTGGCCCATCGGCCATTGCCTCTTCGTCGTCTTCCATGGCTTCTTCTTCGTCTTCCATAGCTTCTTCTTCACCGGACGATTCTGACGATCCGTCATCTCCGCCATCGGTTGCTGTGTCGGTTGAGCTACCGCAGGCAGCGGCGATCAGCCCGAAAGCAAAGAATAGTGCGAGTAGTTTTTTCATGTTTTCTCCTCAACTCACGAACGCGAGTCTCATTGTTTGGAGCCAGAGCCCCTCCAAGGCGCCTCCGACTCGCTCGCCCACATAGTGGGGTTGCAGAGCCGGATCCCAGCTCGGGTTATACACCCTAACTTTTGTGACTTCAGGCATACTAATTGCGCACCGAGAAGAACAATCGGCACCCCCGGGGAACATTCTTCAATCGGTTCGCCAACTGAAGGCCAACGCCTCCAAACTCGAATGCGCAGCTGGCTGCGTTACCGACCCCAAGTTCGGCGTGGCACCTGTCGGTGACGCCAGTTTCGCTGGCCGAAACGCCATGACGTGTTGGGTTCGGCTGGCGATGTCACCGCCGCTGGCTTTGGCCATGCCTCGTGCACCGCAATGGTGATCGCCGCAACGACATCTGGGTCGACCGTCGCGCTGCCAGCGACCATTCCCGTCACCTCTGAGATGCGAACTGCTGGCGCGCCCTCGACTGCATGATCGGCAGCAACCATTAGAGCGGAACGTTTCCGTGCTTGCGTTCGGGGATGCGCTCTTGTTTCGTATCGAGCAGTCGAAACGCTGCGGCGACAACCTTCCGGGTATCTGCCGGGTCGATGACTTCGTCGATGTAACCACGCTCGGCTGCAATGTAGGGATTCGCGGTTCGTTCGGTGTAGTCGGCAACCAACTCGGCACGCTTGGCCTCGGGGTCGGCAGCTTGTTGGAGTTCCCGTCGGTGGATGACCTCGACGGCACCCTGAGGGCCCATGACCGCCATCTCGGCGGTCGGCCATGCGAAGCTCATATCGGAGCCAACCGCTTTTGAGTCCATCACCAAGAACGCTCCGCCGTAGGCCTTGCGGGTGATCACTTGGACTCGCGGCACCGTTGCTTCGCAATAGGCGTAGAGCAACTTCGCACCGTGTCGGATGATGCCGCCATGTTCCTGGTCGACGCCTGGAAGGAAACCGGGCACATCGCAGAACGTGAGCAGTGGGATGTTGAACGCATCGCAGGTCCGCACAAATCGCGCCGCCTTCTCAGCTGAGTTGATGTCGAGTACGCCTGCGAACACCTTTGGCTGATTGCCGACAATGCCGACCGACCGGCCGTCGATGCGAGCAAACCCGCACACGATGTTTTGTGCCCAACTCTCGAAGTACTCAAAGAAATCGCCATCGTCGACGACCGAACGAATCACATCGATCATGTCGTAGGGCTTGTTCGCGTTCTCAGGCAAGATGTCGCGAAGTTCTGGACAGCTCCGATCTGGGTCGTCGTCAGATTCAGCTGTTGGAGGAACGTCGAGGTTGTTCGAGGGGAGGAAGTCGAGCAACAGCTTGACCTGGTCGAGTACGTCCTCTTCGCTCTGCCCGGTGTAGGTCGCGACGCCCGACTTCGAAGCGTGCGACTTTGCGCCACCGAGTTCCTCGAGCGTGACCTCTTCGCCGGTCACGGTCTTTACGACGTCGGGGCCGGTGATGAACATGTGCGACTTCTCACGGACCATGAAAATGAAGTCGGTCATTGCCGGGCTGTACACGGCACCGCCGGCGCAGGGTCCGAGGATGACCGAGATTTGCGGGATCACTCCCGATGCTTGCACGTTGCGATAGAAGATGCCGCCGTACGCATCGAGGCTGACCACGCCTTCTTGAATTCGAGCGCCAGCGCCGTCGTTGAGGCCAATGAGCGGAGCGCCAACGCTATTTGCGAGGTCCATCACCTTGTGAATTTTTTCGGCGAACACCTCGCCGAGCGCTCCACCAAAGACGGTGAAGTCTTGCGAGAACACAAAGACCTTCCGGCCATCGATTGTTCCCCAGCCGGTGACGACGCCATCGGTGTAGGGCCGCTCTTCGATGCCCGAGTCGAGCGCTCGGTGACGAGCGAGCATGTCGAGTTCGTGAAACGAGCCCGGGTCGAGCAGGTAGTCGATTCGTTCGCGGGCCAGCATCTTGCCCTTCGAGCGCTGCCGCTCGACCGATCGTTCCGATCCCGCGTTTAACGCTTCGTCGCGCCGCCGTTCAAGGTCGAGTATTCGGTCACCCATCGACTGCTCGGACATGGAGCGAATGCTAGCGGCCGCTAAACGCATTAACCGCTTCGAGCGAGTCGAAGCGGTCAACGGGGGATCTTGATTTTGAACTGGATGCTCGGTGAGCGAAAGATGACGCTCACCAAGGCTTTCTCTTGTTGGCTAGTAGAGCCGGGGGATAACGCTTCCAATATCGTCGATCGCCCGACGAGACAGCGAGTGATCATCAAAGCTCTGGCGAGCGCTTCCTCGTTCGAGTCGACGCAATCGGCCGCCGAGTCGCCTGAGTGTGGTGAGTTCTTGCTTGTTCATGGTATTTCCTTTCAGACCTCATTGTCCTTAAAGGAGTGTGGGTGAGGGATTTGGTTGGGTGTTGGAGAAGGTGTCACCCGGCCGAGCGTTTCCCTGTTAGTAGGGAAACGGCCGATGCCAGGAACGAAATTCCTGCGGCGGATTAACTGCAGGGGAACGACAGGGTGTCGTTGGGCACTACTGCGCGGTTGATGCTTCGAGGCGGTACTCGTCGAGCACCTGGCGCGAAGCAAAGAGTTCCTCGACGCTCGCACCTGAACTGCGAAGGTCTTCGTGGTGGCGCCATCCGGCGAGAAGCTTTTCGAAGGCGGTCTTCTGTGCGTTACTCATCGTGTATTCCTTTCAGACTTCGTTGTCTGTGGTCTGTATTTGGGGGGTATAGATACTGTGCACGAACTCGAGTCGTGGGTGTCACTGAGTTTTACTGCCGTAAGCGTCTGATACAGTGAATTCCACTGTGATAGATGAAATAGACCGAGAAATTCTCTGTGTACTGCAAAAGATGGGTCGGATGACTCAGATCGAACTTGGCCGAGCCGTTGGTCTCAGCCCCAACGCCGCCGGGGCGCGTATGGCCCGCCTGATCGACAAGCGCGTCATCACGGGCTTTGGCGCGCGGATCGACCACAACGCGCTCGGACTCCCGATCGAAGCAACGATCGATGTGTGGATCGACGACATGCGCAGCCAAGAGCTGTTCAGAGGGTTCGTGCTCGCCGATGATCGCTGTATCGAGTGTTTTCATCTGACGGGCCGACTCGACTTTCGCCTTAGAGTCCGTGTTGCGTCGAGCGAGGACCTCAACGAGCTACTCGACGACCTTCGCGATCTCGCCGGGGTTCGCCAGACCGACAGCCGCCTCGTCCTTGAGCACATCCCAACCGCCTAAGCTCAACATATGACCACCATGATCACCGGCGGGACCGTCGTATCTGCGACCGGCGCTACCCTCGCTGACGTTCTCATCGAGGGCGAGAAGATCGTCGCGGTACTCTCTCCCGGCTCATCGATTGCTCAGGCAGCGAAGGACTCCGCCGAGGTCATCGACGCGACCGGCAAATACGTGATCCCCGGTGGCGTCGACGTCCATACTCACATGGAACTGCCGACCTCTGGGACCCAATCCTCAGACACGTTCGAATCGGGGACCATCGCTGCGGCGTGGGGCGGCACGACCACCATCGTCGACTTCCCGACGCAAAGCTACGGGCGTAACGTCCGCGAGTGCCTCGACGAATGGCACGCCAAAGCCGAGGGCAACTGTGCCATCGATTACGGGTTCCACATGATTCTCGGTGACGTGAATGACGCGTCGCTCGCCGAGATGGACAACCTGGTCGATGAAGGCATCAGCAGCTTCAAGCTGTTCATGGCCTACCCCGGCGTGCTGATGTCTGACGACCGCCAAATCCTTCAAGCCATGCAACAGTGCGCCGAGAACGGCGCGTTGGTCATGATGCACGCAGAGAATGGAATCGCGATCGACCTTCTCGCAGAACAAGCCGTCGCACGTGGAGAAACCGCGCCCGTCAACCACGGGCTTGTTCGCAGACACGAACTTGAGTCCGAAGCAACACACCGGGCGATCAAACTCGCAAAGGTCGGAGAAGCGCCGCTCTACATCGTGCACCTCTCGGCATCGGGAGCATTGGAAGAGGTCGCTCGCGCTCGCCACGACGGCGCGAACGTGTTTGCCGAAACCTGCCCGCAATACCTCTACCTCAGCCTCGAAGAACACCTCGGTGCTGAAGGGTTCGAGGGCGCGAAGTACGTGTGCTCGACACCGCTCAGGTCATCGCACGAACATCACCACGCCGACCTCTGGAAAGGCCTCCGAGCAAACGACCTAAGCGTCGTGTCGACCGACCACTGCCCATTCTGCTTCAAGGACCAAAAGGAGTTAGGCGCCGAAGACTTTCGCGCAATCCCAAATGGGATCGGCGGCGTCGAGCATCGGATCGACCTCATCTATCAAGGTGTGCTCGCCGGAGAGATATCGCTCCCACGATGGGTCGAACTCTGCGCGACAACGCCCGCTCGCATGTTCGGCATGTATCCACAAAAGGGCAGCATCTCGCCCGGGGCGGATGCCGACATTGTGTTGTACGACCCCGAAGCCAGCTGGACGATCAGCGTCGACAACCATCACATGAACATGGACTACTCCGCCTACGAAGGGTTCGAGATCCAAGGCAAGGTCGACACCGTGCTGTCACGAGGCAACGTCATTGTCAGCAACGACACGTTCCATGGTGCTTCCAGCCACGGCAAATACATCAAGCGAAGCCTCAGCCAATACTTGGTCTAATGCCTGAACTGCTCGTCATGCGCCACGCCAAATCCGACTGGGAGGCAGGTGCACCCGACTTCGACCGCCCCCTGTCCAAACGGGGACACAAGAATGCAGCAGAGATGGCGTCATGGCTTTCTGATTCGGACCGAGAACCAGACGCCATTCTGACGTCTGCTGCGAACCGGGCTCAAACAACCGCCGGCTACGTCGCAGAACACTTTGGCCTCGACGATGGCAAGGTGACCCAAGACGACGACCTGTACCTCGCCGACGCCAACACTTGGCTCGACGTCCTGATGACCCAAACGGCGGACCGACTGCTCATCTGCGGCCACAATCCCGGTCTCGATGTGCTGGTCGATTACCTCGGCGAAGAGGCGCCAGCGTTGACGATCGACGGCAAGCTCATGACCACCGCAGCAATTGCGGTCTTCACGGTTGAGTACTGGGCGTCGATCTCGCCGACGACGTGCCAACTCGTCGAGCTCATGCGCCCCAGGGAGCTACCGCAGTAGACGACATCGTCGACAGCCTGAACATCGCTGACCCGCTACTCGGGAAACGTGTCGTAGGTCCGTTCCATGACCTCGACCGAGTGCACGACCATTTCTTCGAGCACCGAGACATCGATATCGGCGAGCTTGTTGATGTACAGACAGGCCTTGCCGATTTTGTGTTTGCCGAGGCGACCGAGCATGTCGGTCAGGTCTTCGTAGCCCGGCATCAGGTAAATCACTTGGTTTGCTTTGCGCGGTGAAAAGCCGACGACCATCGAGTCGCCCTCACGGCCGCTCTCATAGACGTAGTGGTACCGGCCGAATCCAATGATCGACGGGCCCCACATCTTTGCTTCATAGCCGCTCACCCGTCCGAGCATCTCGAGCAGAACTTCGGCGTCGCTGCGCCTGGTTTCATGGTCGACCGCCGCAATGAAGTCTTTCGGCTTCACCGTTGTCGGCTTCGTTTTGTTCTCCGCGTTCTTTCCAGCCATTTCCTGACCTTAGATCACGGAGTGTTCCACGAGCAGGAGAATCGGTTGGCGGCAAGCGTCGAGCGCTCGCCCCTAGGACTCGCGGTAGGGGCAGTGGCGGCACTGGTTCTCACAGCACGAGCCCCGGTCGAGGTGGTACTTCGACGTCATGACGAAGAATCCTGAAACCGGGTCGATGTAGCCGTCCTCGTTGCGGGTGATCGCCAACGCGTGACAGCTCAGCACCTCCTCGCGGCGTGGCGCACCGATCGGGAGACCCGGAGCGATCGTTGCGAGATGGGCGAGGTCATTCCCGTGCACGTGCTCGTTGCCACCAGCCATGTCGGAACGGTAGTGCGAAACCGACCGATCAAACCGATCGAACGGCGTATGCTCACATGAATGCGACAAATCAAAAGCGTTTGTGTCTTTCTTGGATCTTCGACCGGATCCAATCCCGCAAATGCAGAGGCGACGATCGCAATGGCCGAAGCCCTAGCCGAGAGAGACATGACCCTCATCTACGGCGGCGGAAGCGTCGGCCTCATGGGCCTGCTCGCCGATACGGTCCTCGAACGAGGCGGCGAGGTTGTCGGAGTGATTCCTCGGAACCTGTTCGGTCGAGAAGTGAGCCACCGCGGCCTTACCGAGCTGATCGAAACCGAGACGATGCACGAGCGAAAGATGCTGATGTACGAACGCTCCGACGCATTCGCGGCGCTCCCCGGAGGCATGGGCACACTCGATGAGCTCGCCGAGATCAGTACGTGGCGACAGATCGGCCTGCACAACAAACCCATCGGCGTGGTCGACACCGGTGGTTACTACCAACACCTGCTCGCGTGGCTCGATCACGTCGCACACGATGGGCTTATGAGTGCGAACAGTCGCTCGCTTCTGCTCTCGGCAGAGACGCCTGCCGAACTACTCGACGAGCTCGTCTCCGACACGGTCGAAGCGCAATCGAAGTGGGACAGCTAGGGAATTCCCAACCGGATGGCGAATGATGTCTCCGCCTTGTTACGGTGGTTTGTTACTGACAAGTAACCCCAGAGATCGAGGCGCCCATGGATCCCACATACTCAGCCGAAGCCGAGCAATTCCGCGCCGGTATCAAGACGTTTCTCGCGGAGAACTTGCCCGACGGGTGGACCGGCATTGGCCATCTCGAGCGCGACGAGGCCGAAGTCTTCGCCCACGACTGGCGCCAAAAGCTCGCGGCAAACAGCCTGCTCGCCCCCGCGTGGCCCAAGAAATACGGAGGTGGTGGGCTCAGCGAACTCGAACAGGTCATCCTCGCCGAAGAATTCGCAAAGGCAGGAGCGCCAACGGGCATTGGTAACGATGCGTTCAGCATTCAGATGGTCGGCAACACCTTGCTGCACTGGGGCACCGACGAACAAAAGGATCACTTTCTCCCCCGCATCATCTCTGGCGAAGATGTGTGGTGCCAGGGCTACAGCGAACCAAACGCTGGCAGCGACCTCGCGAACCTCGGCTGCAAGGCCATGCTCGATGGCGACGAGTGGGTCATCAACGGCCAAAAGATTTGGACGTCGGCCGGCCACACCGCCAACTGGATCTTCGTGTTGTGCCGCACCGACCCCGACGCCGCCAAGCACCGTGGAATCAGCTTCCTCCTCTGCCCAATGGATCAAGAGGGTGTCGAAGTTCGTCCGATCGAGATGATGTCTGGCGATGCCGACTTCAACGAGACGTTCTTCACCGACGCCCGCTGCCCCAAAGAGAACGTCATTGGCGAAGTAAACGGCGGCTGGGGTGTTGCGATGACCCTGCTCGGTTATGAGCGCGGCGAGGCAGCTGCAACGACTCCGATCACCTTCCGAGGCGAATACGACAAGCTCGTCGAGCTCGCTCGAGAACACGGCCGCAACGAAGACCCGGTCATTCGTGATCGGCTCGCTGCGATCTATTGCAAGGTCGAGATCATGCGACTCATGGGTATGCAGACGCTCACAAAGTTCTTGAACGGAGGGCACCCCGGACCGGGCGAATCGACCTTCAAGCTCTACTGGAGCGAGTACCACAAAGAGATCACCGAGCTCGCCCTCGATATCCTCGGCCCAGCCGCACTCACTCCAGAGGGAATTGCGAAAACATCCTTCGGCGCAGACCTACCCGGCGCGCCAAACGATGCTGGATCGTGGATGGGAGCGTTCTACAACGCCCGGTCGGGCACGATTTATGCGGGCACGTCTCAGGTGCAGCGCAACATCATTGGTGAGATGGTGCTCGGCCTGCCGAAAGAACCAAAGCCAGCACAACCAGCCGTCTAGCGGCGAGCCCCGAACGCCTACTGAGGATCAGTCGGCCGACGGTGCCCCGAGTTGTTGCCGTGCTTCCAGCGCGCGCCCGAGCGTCAACTCATCGGCGTACTCGAGATCGCCGCCGACCGGTAGACCTGACGCGATCTTGCTGACGGTAATGCCGAGCGGCTCGAGCAGTCGGGCGAGGTACATCGCTGTTGCCTCACCCTCGATGTTTGGGTTTGTTGCAAGGATGACTTCGTCGACGCCCTCGACGGTAATGCGCCCGAGCAGTTCACGAATTCGCAGCTGTTCGGGGCCAATTCCTTCGATTGGACTAATCGCTCCCTGCAACACGTGGTAGCGGCCCTTGAACTCTTGAGTTCGTTCGACAGCGACGATGTCACGAGACTCTTCGACCACACAGACGATCGAGCTATCTCGTGTCGGGTCGAGACACAGTGAACACTCGGCACCTTCGGCAATGTTGAAGCACCGATCACAGAACGAAATCCGGTCCTTCACCTCTGAGATTGCGTTCGACAGCCGTATTGCATCGACCTTCGAGATCTTCAGAATGTGATAGGCGATCCGTTGCGCCGACTTTGGTCCAACGCCGGGAAGGCGACCGAGTTCGTCGATGAGATCCTGAACAGGGCCAGCGAAGAGAGCCAACGGTTACGCGCCGCCGAGCATGCCGCCGAGGCCGTCGAGGTCCATACCACCCATGGCTTCGGACTGGCCTTCCTGCAGTTGCGTCGCCGCATCGCGAAGCGCTGCGAGGACGAGATCGTTGAGCATTTCGACATCGTCGGGGTTGACCACTGAAGGGTCGATAGCGACCGAATGGAAGTTGAAGCCGCCGTCTACCTCGACGCGGACCATGCCACCTCCGCTACTGCCTTCGACGACTTCGGCGGCCGCCTCCTGCGCACCTGCGAGCATCGCCTGCGCTTGCTCCATCAAGCCTCCGAGATCCATGCCCCCGGCTCCGCCGCCGAGGAGCGCAGAAAGATCCATACCTGGCTGTGGTTCGTTGTCTTCACTCATGTGTTTCAGCTTTCTTGATCGAGAACTTCGGCGCCGGGAAAGACGTCGGCAATTCGGTCTACCACGGTGGCGTTCATCATCCCAGCATCGGTGAGATCGGTGACGTCTATCTCCGATTCATCTTGCACCGGCTGGGCTTGGGTCGGCGCTGGGCCACCGCGAGGCGGCGCTGGCTCGCCGCCGGCTCGCAGGGCGATCGTCAAGGGTGCTCCGAAGGCTTCGCTTGCGGCCCGTTCGACCTCGGCCCGGAACGACTCACACCGCTTGACCTGACTATCGGTCGGAAGAACAAAGTCGATGACGCCACCTTCGACTCCTGCTACTTGACCAGCGAGAAAGCGGGCTCGCGCAGGAGTCGATTGACCATCGAGCATTTCGGTCCAGCCATCGCGAACCAGTTCGAAGCTCACCGCGCCTACCGGTGGCGTCGGTGCGGGGTCAGAAGGAGTTGGAGTTTCAGACGGTTCTGGGACGGGTTGTTCGGCGGGTGGCTCCGGCGTTTCCGCTCGCTGAGCTTGACCGGGCGTTGGGCCGCGACGCTCGGAGTCACCCGACGCTGGCTCGTTTGTTCGCATCGATGGCGGCACCGGCGGGCCAGTTCCGGTCGACGGTCGAGGAGGAGGGGCCGGACGAGCGCTCGGCGACGTCGCGGCCGATTCGGTCGGTGCGGATCGCGCACCACCATCTTGCTGAGAGGCGAGAACGGCGCGAGCTGCTGCAGCTGGGCCAGCGGACTTTGCTGCCGTCGTAGTGACCTGGCTCGGCCGATCGTTTGCATCCTCACCAGGTGCAGGTGTCGCGGGCACCGCTGTCGGAGGCGCCGGTGCGGCCGCCGTAGGCGTAGGTGAAACAGCCGCCGCTGTTGGTGCGCTCGGAGCCACCGCTCCGGTGGGCGCGGTTTGCGCCCCAGCTTCGAATCGGGCCTCGAGTTGGTCGATCCGTGCCGCAAGACCGTCGACGCTTCCATCGCTAGCCGGCGAACAGCAGCGTACGAAAGCAACCTCGAGGTCGATGCGAGGATCGGGGGCATGGCGCATTTCGACGAGCGAACTGCCGACGAGTTCGAGCACCCGGGTCAGCGTCCCCGCCGGTAGACGAGACGAGAACGCTTCGGAGAGTTCTCGTTCTGGCTCCGATAGGCGAGCTGGCGGGGCACCCATTTTGAACAGGAACGCCGACCGCACCGCATCGATAAAGGACTCGCCGATTCGCCGAGGGTCCATACCCCGAGAGGTCGCGTCTTCAATAGCCCGAAGCGCCATCGCCGGGTCTTGAGATGCAACCGCTTCGAGAAGGTCCGGGGTCGATGTGTCGCCGTCGGAAACGCCTCCGGCCGCGACGACTTGATCGAGCGCCGAGAGCGTGTCACGAGCAGACCCACCACCGGCCTTGACGACGTGGCCGACAATTTCGTCGGTGACCTCGATCTGTGCATCGGCGGCGATCTCACGGACGCGGTCGGCCATTTGATCCGCCGAGATCAACGTAAGTTCGAAGTGCTGGGTTCGACTACGGATCGTCGTGACGACCTTGTGCGGTTCGGTTGTCGCAAGAACGAAGACCACGTGATCGGGCGGTTCTTCGAGGGTCTTAAGCAGCGCGTTCTCTGCTCCTGAACTGAGCATGTGCACCTCGTCGAGGAGGTACACCTTGCGGCGACCCGGCGTACCGAGCGCCACCTTCTTCAGCAGTTCGCGAACATCCTCGACCTTGTTGTTTGACGCTGCATCGAGCTCGTGAAGGTCAAAGCTTGTGCCCGACTCGATCGCACGGCACGAATCACAAGTTCCATCGGGTTCGCCGTCGACGGGGTTGTCGCAATTCAGGACCTTCGCAAGTACTCGAGCTGCAGTGGTCTTACCCGTGCCGCGTGGGCCGCTGAACAGATAGGCATGCCCAACCCGCTCCTCGCGCACGGCGTTGCGGAGCGCCTTGATCAGATGCTCTTGGCCAACCATGTCGCCAAAGGTTTGCGGACGGTAGCGGCGGTAGAGGGACTGATAGGTCACGGGAAGACTCTACCCCTGAACTTGCGGGTGATTCGTGCCGATAGAAACCGTGTGTATACCGGCTTGGGATCGCGCCCAAAAATAGCTGAAGGAAAGCGATCGCGCTCGGGCGCATTGAACCGAACGGTTATCGCGCTTGCGTTTACGAGCTTCTTTACCGACATCAGCTCCGAGATGGTGGCTGCGGTCGTGCCGCTCTTCCTCACTGCAGAACTCGGATTCTCCCCGCTGCTGTTCGGCGCGTTTCAGGCGGCGTATGAAATTGCGAACGCGCTACTTCGCGTGCTCGGTGGCATCATCGCCGATCGCACAAAGAAACCAAAGCAGACAGCGGCGACCGGGTACGGCATCTCTACAGCGAGCCGAATGGGGCTGCTCGCAGCGACGCTCGCGTCGTTGCCTGTCGTACCGTTCCTGCTCATCGATCGGCTCGGGAAAGGCCTGCGGACCGGCCCACGCGATGCCATGATCACGCTCGCTACCCCAGAGCGCTCGTGGGGCACGGCGTTTGGCTTCCATCGAACGCTCGACGCCGCGGGCGCCATGATCGGGCCGTTGATCGCGTTCGCGATACTGCTCGCACTCCCTGGATCGTTTACCTCCATCTTCACCTTCAGCGTCGGCTTTGGACTGCTCGGCCTCGCCGTCATCGTCACCTGGGCCAAGAACCCGCGATACGACG
>CALHXU010000188.1 GCA_938040365.1 uncultured Acidimicrobiales bacterium | reverse complement strand
CCAAATCTGCCGGTAGCGGCGTCGTTTGGCCCGACCCAGGTACACAACCTGAACAAATACGAGCGATTTTGCGGTCTACCGACGCATTTGGGGTCTGACCCCAAAAACGCCGACGAATCGTCACAGAGGAGCGTTTTCCTGAAGCGAAGCGGAAGGAAAAGGCGCAGTTTGCGAAGGTCCGCCAGGACCGCCGCAATACCGTGGCGCTTGAACGCTCCCCGAAGGGAGCGCACCTAGTTTGCGTGGGAGCGCCAAAATCAGCGACCGAACCCGGAGGGTTCGCGGTCGCTGGCGCTCTAACGCAAACTAGAACTTGCCGCGGCGGCCGCCGGATCGTCGGGGGCTCGATCGACGCGTCGGTCGACTACGCGAAGTGCTCCGGGTACTTCTACGCGAACCACCGCGCCTGTGCGTGCCCCCGCTTCTGAAGCCACCTCCGCCACCGATGATCACTCCACCACCTCGACTGGCCCGCTGGCGTCGTTGTGCTTCGGCATACAGCTGATCGGCAACATTCGTCATTTCTCGTGCGCGCTGGATGACTTGCTCGGGGTTCGATGCAGCGTTCGCGACGAGCTGGTTGTACTCGTGTCGAAGTTCGTTTATCTGCGCTTGGGCGTTCTTTGATTGCCGTCCCGAGAACACGTGGCTGTCGACGTGTCGATCGGCGCGGGCTATCGCGGTGTGGGCAGCACGGAGCTGAGTCTGTGCTGCGGTTCGAAGCCGTTCCCGCTCAGCGACGGTGGCCTTGGCCTTTGCGAGTTGCTCATCGACATCATCGCCAACGTCTTCGGCCAACTCGATAGCGAGCAGATAATCGGGTGGTGCGAGCCGGAGCGCCGCTTCGGCCTCGTCGACGTCGCTGGCAATCCGTCGCGCCGCCTCATGTGCGGTCGGCGAAAGATCGAGCCGGTTCGCCGAAACGTAGTTGTTGAAGATGTCTGCGTCGCTGCGAGCATCGGCCACCGCCTGGGGCGCGCCCTCCGCTGCCGCCTCAAGCTCGATGTCGAGTTCGTCGATCTCGTCGAGCAGCTCATCGGCGAGGTCGATTGCGATGTCGGCGGCGTCGAGGTCGGCAATCACCTTTCGAAGCACCCCGACGTCACGAGGAATTTCACCGACTGCGTTTGCGTCGGCCAGATGCTGCTGTGCTCGCTCGAGTTGTTTGGCCGCCTCGGCTGGGTAACCCACGACCTCGTCGAACGAATCTGCGGCGTGGGTCAACTTCCAGCCATCGATCATGGTGCCTGCTGACCCCACACGGCCGAGCTGACCGGAGGCTTCGCTGGCGACCGCCGTCCGTCGAGCAGTGGTTGCGTCACGGAGTTCGTCGAGACCTTCGAGGTCGGTTGCGATCGAGTTTGCTTCGGTGGCGAGCGGCGTGAGCGCTGGCCTCATCGCGTCGACATCGATTCGTAGCGCGAATGCGTCGATGTGGCCGAGCGCCGTTTCGAGCTGGTCGAGACGGGTCTTGGCGGTCGTGACATCCCAACCTTCACCCTGCCGGTTCTCAGCTGCGAACCGACCGGCATCGATCCGTTCCGAGGTCGCCGTAAACATGGCCGCCATCTCGTCGACCGACCCGTCGAGGTCAGAAAGCGTCGTCTCGAACTTTTGGAGGGCCTCGGCATTCTCCTTCGCTATGGCATCTGCGATCTGTACATGCCGAAACGCCTCGGTGCGTGACTCGTCGTCAAACTCGGCGACCGTCGTACCGTCGAGTTCCGAAACCGGAGACCACGCGTCGTAGAGCCGCCGCGATGCCTCGGCGGCTTCGTTTTGTGCGGTTTCAAGCCGGCCCATACTCGACCCGGTGAGTCGACCCGCCAGAAACGAAGCGGTCTGTTCGGCGTCGTACCAGCGCGCTTGGACCGCAGTAACTGCCGATGATGCCTTGTCATACTCGGCGGCAGCGGCTTCTTGTTCGCGCTTGTTCTTGCGGCGCACCGCAGAAACCGCAACTCCACCACCGGCCGCTGCAGCAGCAAGGCCGACGCCGCCAACAACCCAACCCGCAGCGTTGGATGGTTCGGTAGCGAGCCCGGCAGCGGCCTCATCCACTCCCGCTTGAAGACCTCGACCGAAGTCTTCGTTCTGGAACCACGCCGCCATTCGATCAAAGATGGCGTCGACGTCGTCGTCAAGTCTGCCCTTCAAGTTCTCGCCGTACACGACATTGAAGTCACGAGACTCAACGGCGACGGCGAGCACGACCGTATCGTCTGCGACCTCACCGGGAACGATGTAGGCCCCCGAGCAATTGGCAAAGGACGCGGCGTCGAGATCTTGACCAGCGGCGAGCGAGTCGGTTGCGAAGACGTGAAAGTCGATTCCCGTCTCCGCCTCGGCTTCAGCGATCTCTGCGCGAAGTCCGTCGGGGTCATCGACTCCGAGAAGGTCGATCAGGTCATCACACGCATCGGTCTGGGCCCCCACCGAAGAGGCCGGAAAAACAAACACACCGGTGAGAACTAGGAGGGCCGCCAACAAGCGAGAAAGTCGTTGCATGCCCCGACCCTAGTCAACGACAAAACCTTGAATGAATTCGCCCGAATGGCGATCCACCCACCTCAACCCCCACACTGCGCTTCTTCAGCGCCGCACCGAGTCGATCACGAACTCGAGCTCGTTCAGTGATTCTTCGAAGCGCTCGACAGCAGTCAGCGCAGCCGCCTTCCGTTCGTTCATGAGGTGTCGAGACATGTCATTGTGAAGGAAATCCGGACCACCGGTGACATCACCTAGCTGCGACCATGCCGCCTCCATCTCGGTCGACCGGGCTTCGGCATTCTCCTCGGCCCGGTCGAGGCGACCGATCTCCTCGCCAGATAGATCGACGCCCACTCGAATCGCGTCATCTCGCAACTCGCGCCACCGCGCTTTTGCCGAAGCGACCCGACGAGATGTGCCGTCGCGACCACCGACCGGTTCCACAACGTCAGCGGTTTCTCCGATGAGCGTCGATTTCACCCAAAGAACAAGCAGCCCAACCGCCACGACACCAAAGGTCGATGCAAAGACGAGAACGAGCGCTTCGATCACGCCACGAACTTACCTGTCCTAATGGGGACAGGCCCCATGACGTTTTGTAATGGGGACAGGCCCCATGAACGCTTTGTAATGGGGACAGGCCCCATGACGTTTTGTAATGAAGAACGGTAAGGGAGGGTCTGACCCCGCAGTACCGTTCTAGTTGCGGAGGTCGTTCAGGGCGTCTTCGAAGGCGGCGAGCTTCGTTTCGAACTCCTCGACGATCTCGAGGGCCCTTCTCTTGTGCTCGGTCACCGTTGCGCGGGAGTCGTCGTTGTACGACGCCACCGACTGGCCGTCTTCATCGCTCAGTGGTAGCCACGCCTCGTAGAGCTTTCGGCTACACGTATCTGCTTCGGCTTCGGCGGTCATGGCACGTTTGGCTTCGGCAGGGTCCACACCCCCGACGATGATGACCGACTCGTTCTGGAGGTCGAACCACTTCGCCTGCGCTGCCGACACTCGACGCGAGGCGTCCTCGAAGCGGTCGACGACGACCCGAGTGTTGCCGTGGTTCGTGCGGCGGCGGGTTTTGATCCACATGCCACCCATACCAGCACCGAAGATGGCACCACCGAGGAGGAGAAGTTCGATCATGGCCCGATTCTAGCGAAACGGCTTACGTACCCACAGGCGCTGGGACGAGCGCAGCGGTAAGAAAGCGCAACAACTCATTACGACGTTCGGCGAGCGAGCGGAGGCTTGGTTCGACGCCCATTGCCCGCATGACCTCCACCTCGGTCGCAACTCCCATGATCGTCGAGTACAGCGAGAACAGCAGGAGCCGGGCATCGGTGCCCGCGACCCGACCCTCGTCGAGCGCAGCTTCGAGTGAACGCTGCGCTGCGTCGATTTGGCCCGAGAGCCGACTGGTCAGCTGAACCGCAACACTCGACCCCGGCCGCGACGCCTCACGAAGGAGCCCGAGTAGCGCTGGCCGTTGGAGTGCGAGGCGGAAGACCACCCTCACGGCCCCTTCGACTTGGGCGAGCACATCGTCGGCAGCAACACGTTCGACTTCGGAATCAAGTTCCGAAATGAAGACACTCGCCGCTTCGTCTACCACCGCCTGAAACAAGATCTGTTTCGAGTTGAAGTGATAAAGAATCGACTGCTTCGCGAGGTCGAGCTCGCGTGCGAGCGCATCGAGCGAAGTCCCATCCACCCCGGTCGTTCCGAACGACTCGAGCGCAGTAGAAAGAATGCGATCACGCGTGCTCACGAACGCCGAGTGTAGTGACAAATGTTCCTTCTCTACCAATTGGTAGAGAGGGCCAACTTACTGCTAGAACTTTTGACTGTGATACGTGAACAGCTCGCGGGTAAGCGCATTGCGGTAACCGGCTCGACAGGATTCCTCGGCACTGCCTTGGTTGAACGTCTCGTTCGGTCGGTTCCCGATTGTGAGATCATCCTCCTCGTTCGGCCCGGCCGGCGCGGCGCCAGCGCGCGCGTCACCCGCGATGTCTTGAAGAACGACGCGTTCAACGGCATCCGCAATGAGATGGGCAAAGACGAGTTCGCCAAGCATTGCGAAGCTCGGGTCAAAGCGGTTGCGGGCGATGTCGGAACCGACGGGCTCGGCCTGTCGGGCGAAGACCTCGAACTCTGGCTCACTGCCGATGTCATCATTCACTCGGCGGCCACCGTCAGCTTTGACTCGCCGCTCGACACCGCGGTCGAAGTCAACCTCCTTGGACCGCAACGGATCGCGAACCTCTGCAACGAACACGGCGTAACCCCGCACCTCGTCGCCGTTTCGACCTGTTATGTCGCAGGTAGCCGCCGTGGCTCGGCGCCCGAACAACTCGTCGATGAGAGCCCGTACTTTGTAGAGGTCGACTGGCGACGGGAAGTCGATGCGGCGCGTCGAAGCCGACTCGATGAAGAAACGGCGAGCCGACAACCGGACAAGCTCGCGAAGTTCCGGGCCGATGCGCAGCGCGAACTCGGCGCGGTCGGAACTCCAGCGCTCGCTGCAAAGACCGAAACCCTTCGCCAGACCTGGGTGACCAACCAGATGGTCGAGAACGGCCGAGCACGAGCGTCATCGCTCGGTTTCCCCGATGCCTACGCCTACACCAAGGCACTCGGCGAGCTCGCACTCGTCGAACGTCGTGAAGACGTTCCCGTTTCAATTGTTCGGCCCTCGATCATCGAGTCGGCGTGGTCCGAGCCAGTGCCGGGCTGGATTCGGGGCTTCCGCATGGCCGAGCCGGTCATCATCTCCTATGCCCGTGGCCTGTTGAGCGAATTCCCTGGAGTCCCCGAGGGTGTTGTCGACGTCATCCCCGTCGACATGGTCGTTGCAGCGATCGTTGCGGTTTCGGCTCGTGGACCAAAAGAGGACGGCCCCGATGTCACCCAGGTCGCTTCGGGCAGCGCGAACCCATTGCGCTACAAGAACTTGGTCGACTACGCCGAAGACTGGTTTACCCGCAACCCCATCTATGACGAGCTCGGTCAGCCAATCGCCGTTGCGGCGTGGCAGTTTCCCGGCCGAGGCCGAGTCGAACGCCAGCTCGTCCGAGCGCGCACCAGCCTCGAACGCGCCGACCAAGTGCTCGAGAAGCTTCCGTTGCGAGGGCGCACCGCCGAATATGCAATGACGTTGCAGGCCCGCAAAGAACTCCTCGACCAGGCCTCGGGTTACGTCGAGCTGTATGGCGCGTACGCCGAGTGCGAGGCACTCTACGGACTCGAAAACCTCCTCGGCCTCTGGGATGAACTGCCCACCGAAGATCAAGATGCATTCGGCTTTGACCCACGGGTGATCGACTGGAAGCACTACGTCCAGAACGTGCACCTTCCGTCGGTTGTTCGCCAGGCTCGGGCAAAGACCACGCCGGGCAAGAAGGTTGGCCCGAGCCGCTCGACTCGTCTTCGCGAACAGGTCCTCGCACCCGAACGACAGATGGCGGTGTTCGACCTCGAGAACACCATCGTTGCCTCAAACGTGGTCACCTCCTTTGCGTGGCTCGCAACGCGGAACCTCAATCAACGCGACCGGGTCGTCTTTGCTGCGAAAGCCCTCTCACAGGGGCCAGGTTGGCTTGCGCTCGATCGCAAAGACCGAAGCGACTTTCTTCGAAGCTTCTACCGCAATTATCGCGGCGCCGAGATCGAACAGATCGAAGCTGATGCCAAAGAGTTCATGGCTGATTACCTACTCAACAAATCGTTCCCCGCTGCGATTCGCCGGGTTCGTGCCCATCGCGAGATGGGGCACAAGACGCTCCTGATCACCGGTGCGCTCGACTTTGTGATCGAACCACTTCGCCCGCTCTTCGACGACATCATCTCCGCTGAGATGGGTGCGGTAAACGGCCGCTACACCGGCGGGATGACGGCGGTGCCGCCGACTGCGGAGAACCGCTACCAAGCGCTGGCCGACTACGCGGCGAAGAACGACATCGATCTGCGTGAATCGGTCGCCTACGCCGATTCGAGCAGCGACCTGCCCATGTTAGAAGCGGTTGGATTTCCTGTCGCGGTCAACCCCGAAACCAAGCTTGCAAGCATTGCGCGCAAGCGTGGCTGGTTGGTCGAAGACTTCACGAAACAATCGGGCGCGCCGAACAAACCGCTCCCACTCGCCCCCCGAACCGGCCCGCTCGCCGAACCACTGATGAGCGCGCTTATGAATCGCAGCCCTGGAGTTGCTGAGGAGAAGACCCGACGATGAGCCCCCGCAAAGCACCACGGCCTGGCTTGGTCCTCGATGTCGATGCATCGACACCACCGGTCCTGTTCCACCATGGTGAAAGCTTCAAGATGGAGAAGTTGCCGGTCGGCCGGTCACGAATCATCTATCCGGCTGAACCACTCCGTGGCCTCGAGAACCCAAACCAAGCCATCATCGATGCGTTGGACAACCCAATCGATGCCGATCCGCTCCGAGCGCAGTTGTTCCCGGACATGAAGCTGACGATTGCGTTCGACGACATCTCGTTGCCGCTGCCTCCAATGCGCAAGCCCGATGTTCGCCAACGCATCATCGAAGCGGTCCTCGACATCGCAGCCGAGGTCGGGGTCGACGACGTGCACATCATCGCTGCACTTGCGCTGCACCGACGCATGACCGAAGCCGAGCTGCGTCACGCCGTTGGCGACCGCGTCTATGACGCCTTTGCGCCGAGCGGTCGGCTCTACAACCACGACGCTGAAGACCCCGACGGGATGACCCACCTCGGCGAGACCCTCCACGGTGAAGAGGTCCAGATCTCAAAACGTGCGGTCGACAGCGACCTGACCGTCTACGTCAACATCAACCTCGTCTCGATGGACGGTGGCCACAAGAGCACCGCAACGGGCCTCTCGGGCTACACGGCGCTTCGCCACCACCACAACGTCGATACGATGCGCAAGTCCACATCGTTTATGGACCAAGAGAACTCCGAACTTCACACCAAGAACTGGCGCCAAGGCGACGTGATTCGCAACGCTGGCGTGAAGATCTTCCAGATCGAAACGACGATCAACAACAATACGTTCGGCGAGACTGGGCCACTCTCGATGCTCCAGAAGCGCGAGTGGGAATGGACCGGCCGGGATCGAGCGAAGTTTCTCGCACTCCAGGGTGGGCTCAGCTACATGACGCCGAGCGCTCGCCGGAAGGCGTTCCACAATTGGAAAGCTCCCTATGAACTGACCTCGGTCCAGGCGGGCGAGATCGAAGCCGTGCACAAGGTGACGACGGCAAATACGTACGCGCAGCACCTCGTCCCGGTCGAAGGCCAGACCGACATCATGACGATGGGCCTCCCCTACATCTCGCCGTACAACGTCAACTCGGTGATGAACCCAATCCTCGTTGCGGTGCTCGGACTCGGATATTTCTTCAACCTGTACAAGGGCAAGCCACTCGTCCGCAAGGGCGGCGTGCTGATCATGAGCCACCCCACCCCGTGGGACTTCAATCCGGTTCATCATCCGAGCTACATCGACTTCTTCGAACAGGTGCTTGCCGAAACGACAGACCCGATCGAAATCGAAAAGAAGTACGAGAAGCAATACGCCGAAGACGAGTGGTACCGCCACCTCTACAGAACGAGCTATGCCTACCACGGCGTGCACCCGTTCTACATGTGGTACTGGTGTGCCCACGCCCTCGAGCACCTCGGCCAGACGATCATCGTCGGCGGCGAGCCGAAGGCGGTTCGTCGACTTGGGTTCCGTCCCGCATCGACCCTCCAGGACGCACTCGAGATGGCGACCGACACGGTGGGGCCACAACCGACGATCACCCACTACCACAACCCGCCGATGCTCATGGCGGACGTGAAGTAGGCCATGGGTTACGTCTCGAATTACCGAACGTGGGTTGCCAAGAACCTGGCTGGTACTGACGTTCCGCTCGTCGGGAAGCTTCGGCGACCGCTACAAGCGTTGCCGTTCCCGTACACCGCGCCGACCGTCCCACAAAGCGTCGAGTTACCCGATTGCCCAACGAAGACCGGTACCAACTTCCCTACCGATTGGGCGCGCAGCGAGCCCGCTCGCATGACTCGTGCCGTGCTCATCGACACGATGGTCAAGCCCGTGATGGCCGGCTTAGCACAACCGACCAAGCGAGGGGCCGATCGACTGAGCGAGCTCGATGGGCCTGCGATCTTCGCTGCGAACCATCACAGCCACCTCGATACACCGCTACTTCTCAGCGCACTCCCGACACCGTGGCGCCACAACGTCGTCATCGGCGCTGCAGCCGACTACTTCTTTGGAACACGGGTCACTGGAGCGCTTTCGGCGCTCGTCATCGGAGCAATCCCGATCGATCGCACGAAGGTCAGCCGCTCATCGACCGATCTCGCCCGGGACCTCATCTCGGAAGGTTGGTCGCTCGTGGTCTTTCCCGAAGGCGGCCGCAGCCCAGACGGATGGGGCCAGCCGTTCCGCGGCGGCGCGGCGTTCATCGCCGAACGCACGAACACTCCGGTAGTGCCTGTCCACATCGAAGGCACCGGTCGAATCCTCGGCAAGGGCAACTCCTTGCCGAGCCCGAGCCGAACCACCATCACCTTTGGCGAACCCATGGCTTGTGGCGAAGACGAAGATGTTCGTTCGTTCAACGACCGCATTGAGGCCCGCGTGGCCGAACTCGCTGACGAAGCCATGACCGACTGGTGGCAGGCAAAGAAACGTTCACACGAGGGCACAACCCCAGAACTCACCGGCCCCCAGACCGCATCGTGGCGACGGATCTGGGCACTCGACGATGAACGTCCGAGCCTCGGCCGCTCAAGGAAGAAGGTCTGGCCGAAAGGCTAGGAGCGGTTCGCTGCAGCGTTGACGCTCAGAGCACCGTCAGGATCGAGTTCGTAGCTGGCGAAGTCCTCGGCGAGATAAAGCTTGCCCGTGTAGTGCTGGCGGGCTTCTGCGGCGAGGTCGTCGACGGTCTGACCTGAGCTGCCGCTCGGGCCGTAACGCGGGCTGAAGTGGGTGAGGATGAGGCTGTCGACGCCCACTTCTTGGGCTGCTTTTCCAACCCGACCTGCCGTGCTGTGACCACGATCGTTCCCGATCCGCTCAACCGCGTCTTCAGTAAAGGTCGCCTCGTGGATCATCAGCTGTACCGGGCCAGACTCCTCCAGCAGACGGTCGGGATCTCGATTGTCGCCAGCGATGATCAGACTCCGGCCGGCTCGCTTTGGGCCAATGACGTCGGTTGGCCGGACCTCACCAGCGCTTCCCGCAACGGACTCGCCCTGTCGAAGGCGCCCAAAATCGGGGCCCGCCTCCACGCCCAGGGCAGCGGCACGTCCGGCATCGAAGATTCCTGGGCGCTCCGATTCTCGAATACACCAGGCAAAGCTCGTAACGCGGTGATCGAGCGCGATGGCCTCGATCGTCTCACGTTCGTCGTCGACCACGCGCGCTCCCCCTTCGGGAACGGCATGGAACTCGAGCGGGTAGGTGATGTGTGAGTCGGACGTGGAAAGCACGAGCCTGACCATCTCTTCGAGACCTGCTGGCCCGAAGATGTCGACCGCAGTGTCGGCGCCGGCCATCGATCTACTTCCCAACAAACCAAAGAGGCCAAAGCAATGATCGCCGTGGAGATGGCTGATAAACACCCGACGAAGCTTCGGCAGGGAGAGCGGCGTGGACAACAACCGGTGCTGGGTGGCCTCGCCGCAGTCGAAGAGATCCCACGTGCCACCTCGGCGAAGCGCTACCGCAGA
>CALHXU010000187.1 GCA_938040365.1 uncultured Acidimicrobiales bacterium | reverse complement strand
GACACCGTCGGCGGAAATCACCCCGGCGAGCATCATTTCGGCGACGACTTCGATAATGCCCGATCCGCAGATGCCCGTGATCGTGATCTTCTTGGTTTGTTCGGCGAATTCGGGTTCGTCACTCCAGGCCTCGGCGCCGATTACTCGAAAGCGCGGTTCGAGCGTTTTGGGGTCGATGCGGACGCGTTCGATCGCTCCGACGGTTGCGCGTTGTCCCGACGAGATTTGGGCGCCCTCAAATGCGGGGCCGGTGGGCGACGACGCGGCGAGCAGGTGTTCGCGGTTGCCGAGAACAATCTCGGCGTTCGTGCCGACATCGACGAGCAGTTGGTAGTCGTCTGATTGGTCGGGGCGTTCCGACAGAATCGCTCCCGCCGTGTCGGCGCCGACGTGGCCGGCAATGCAGGGGAGCACGTACACGCGGGTGGTGTCGCGGCACTCGATGCCCAGTGTCGATGCCGGAGTCTCGACCGCCCTGTCGGTGGCGAGTGCGAACGGCGCTCCGCCGAGCGGCACCGAGTCCAGACCCAGCAGCAAGTGGTGCATGATTGGATTGCCGACCAGAACTACTTCGAGAATGTCGTCACGCCCGATACCGAATTTTGAAGAGTCCTGGTTCTCTGAGGACCGATACTCTTCAAATTTCGGGTGTTGGTTGGCTTCTTCGATGAGGTTGCCCACCAAGTCGTTGAGCGCTTCGTGCATCGTGGTGGTGAGTTCGACCTCGCCACCGGGGTTCATCATCACGTAGCTGACTCGGCTCATGAGGTCTTCGCCGAACTTGATCTGCGGGTTCATGAGCCCGTTCGTCGCCAACGCCTCACCGGTGCTGAGGTCGAGGAGGTGACCTGCGATCGTGGTCGAGCCAATGTCGACCGCAATGCCGTAGACGGTGTCGTGGAAACCGCTCCACGCCGCAACGATCTCGTTCCCGTCACGAACAGCAACGGTAATCTCACGGTTCTTCGTGAGGACCGCTTGGATCTGCTTGACGACGCTGAGCGACGCTGACAGCTCGTCGAGTTCCCACTCGTCTCGCAACGCATCACGAAGCAAGTCGAGCTCGCTTCGTGGCGTTTCGAGTTCTTGTGCGACCACTGTCGTGAAGTACAGCCGGGTGACTGGATCGACCTCGATCGCGTCGACTTCGAGACGCTTGCGAACGACCTGGCGGTGCACCTGGCTTTCGGCAGGCACGTCGACGACGAGGTCGCCACAAATGGTCGCATGACAGCCAAGCCGGTGTCGCTCAGACCCAAGGGGCCGTCGGCCTCGGTATTCGGTTGTTTCCGATGGGCCCGGTTCGCTGATGCTGTCGGTGCCCGAGGTGATGCCGTGCTTCGCGAACTCGCCGACCTCGGGAACGATCTGGCAGCGGCCGCAAATGCCCCGTCCTCCACAGACGGTGTCGAGGTCGACACCGAGCTCGCGGGCCGCGTCGAGAATGGTCGTTCCGCGTTCTACCGCGCCTTGGCGCCCCGAGGGGGTGAAGACAACCCTGACTTCGTCAGCGGTCACAGCCTCGTCAGCGGTGACAGCCTCGTCAGCGGTTGCAGCCTCGTTCGTCATGGTGGAACGGCCGTCAGCAATCAGCTGCGGCGTCGTCCGCCGCGTCGACGTTGCCCACCAGCTCCGCCACCAGCGTCGGGGTCACGCTTTTCTGCGATCCACGCCGCACAGTTGAGGTCGTGGCCGTTGAGTACGTCGGCTGCCATCACGCAGTTTTTCACCTCTTCGTGAAGTGGGCTCATGATCGCCGACGTCATACCGGCGCCAATCGCCATCGACAAGAAGTTGCCAGTGATGTGGTTGCGTGCAGGCAGGCCGAAGCTCACGTTCGATGCGCCACACGTGGTGTTTACGCCGAGTTCGGTACGTAGGCGGCCGACGAGTTCGAAGACTTGACGTCCTGCAGTTCCCATGGCGCCGATCGGCATGACGAGCGGGTCGACGACGACGTCTTCTTTCGGGATGCCGTAGTCGGCGGCTCGATTGACGATCTTCTTCGCCACTTCGAAGCGCACGTTCGGATCTTCGGAGATGCCGGTTTCATCGTTCGAGATAGCAACGACCGCTGCGCCGTGCTTTGCCACGAAGGGCAAGACCCGTTCGAGCACTTCTTCTTCGCCGGTGACCGAGTTGATGAGCGGCTTGCCCTCGTAGATCTCGATTGCGGCTTCGAGGGCTTCGACGATGGAGCTGTCGATGCTGATCGGCACGTCGGTGACCGATTGGACCTCTTTGATCGCCCGGACGAGCAGCGCTGGTTCGTCGGCGAGCGGGATTCCGGCGTTGACGTCGAGCATCTGGGCGCCTGCTTCGACCTGGGCGATCGCGTCGGAGACGACACGGCTGAAGTCGCCGTTCTTCATCTCTTCTGCGAGCAGCTTCCGGCCCGTCGGGTTGATGCGCTCGCCAATCATGACGAAGGGTCGACCAAAGCCGATAACGACCTCTTTGGTCGCTGAACTAATAACTGTCTCGGTCATGAATTGTCCTCATTGCTGACTTGTGTCTTTGAACTGGTCTCAGCGTTGCCGGCTCCATCGGAAGTCTCGGCCGCGTCTTTGGCGTCACCGCCGAGGTCCGCCCCGCCGTCTCCGGCTGGCCCGGAGGATGTGACTGCCCCGCCGTCTCCGGCTGGCCCGGAGGATGTGACTGCCCCGCCGTCTCCGGCTGGCCCGGAGGATGTGACTGCCTCGCCGTCTCCGGCGCTTTCGCTGTTCGAGTCAAGGTCTGACCCACCGTCTCCGGCTGGCCCGGAGGATGAATCGGCGCTTTCGCTGTCCGACCCAAGCTCAGCCCCGCCGTCTCCGGCTGGCCCAGAGGATGAATCAGGCGCGAATCCGCCGTTGCGGACGTATTCGTTGAGCCGGTCCATGGTGAATTCGGCTTCGATGTCGGCGACGAGTTGTTCGGCCTGAGCCTTCAGGTCGTCGCCGTCGAGTGTGCGGACTTCTTGGCCCATCTCG
>CALHXU010000186.1 GCA_938040365.1 uncultured Acidimicrobiales bacterium | reverse complement strand
AAGGTAATGAAGGGCCGTAAATCTCGAGCCCTCTCCACCTCAGCGATGAGACGGGGAGTGGTTGGCGAGAGGCGATTTGGAGCGCTCGGTGCTCGTTCATTTTCAATTCTGTGACATCACACCTGCCACCTCGATTCTGACGATTTCGACCGACCTACCGTGTGGTCGGCGGGTGTAGGGAGAAGACATGGGCGCAACCAATAGTGCATGGGCGCGTCACTGCTATCACCGCCGGTGGGCGACGTGAGCAGGGGCCAATTGACACCGGAGCAGTACGAAATTCTCTTCGGTGAACCGCCACCGGCGTCACCCGAGGACGATGCCCGAGCACGAGATACTGCTGCGAAACAGGCAGCGCCGGTTGCACCGGTGAGCGTCGCCCCGATCGAGCCGGTACGTATCGGTCCAGCGGAGACCGCCCGTCAAAAGCCAAACGAGGCTGTGGGTGTCGACCAACCGATCGCGAAGCCCAAGCCGTCGACCGGTCCGGTGAGGCCATCGACGGGTCGAGTGACCATCGATTACGCGGATCCGCTTCCTCGTCAAGCCAATCCCCGTCGACCGAAACTGCACAAGCGCCACCTCGCCATTCCTGCGGTGCTCCTCCTAGGGCTCTCGCTCATCTTCGCGTTCATCACCTCGGTGCGAGGCGGAGACAACATCGAGACCGAGGTAGCGGGACAGGTTTCGCTCAACGATGTGATCTTCCCGGCTACGGCGAGCGATGCTGAGACCGCTGATGGGGTAGTCGAAGATGACACCGCGTTGTCGGCACCGTCGTCGAACAGCGATGTCGACCGAGATGACGCGACCGGCGTTGGGCCAGTGATCGAGATCGTTCGATGCGACGTCGCAACCGAAGAAGTTGAGTTGGTGAACTCGGGAGATATGGCGACCACGCTCGTAGGTTGGCGACTTCACGACGAAGGTCGCGTCTGGCGGACCGGCCTCGATGCGGTCAGCCTCGACGCGGGTGAGCGAATCGTCTTGCTCTCTGGCGATGACACCGTCGATTTCCCGGGCTCGTTTCGGTGGTCGGACGGAAACGTTTGGAACAACCGGGGCGGCGACACGGCGACGCTCATCCGCTCCGACGGAGCGGTCGTTGCCAACTTTCTCTGCGAGTAGTTGCTTGACAGCTCGCTCGAAGTTACGAGGTAACGAGCGAACGCAGTACGGCGGCTGCCTCGAGTTCGAGTCGCCCAAGGTCTGCTCGAAGGATCAGTAGCTGAACCCGAGTCAGACTTCCCGATGCTGAAAGCGTCGAAAAGGTCTTCGCCCCGAGTTCGTCCCACGACGCTGCGACCTGGGAGCGAAGATCGTCATCCACTTGATGAGAGAAAACACCGAACTCGATGTTTCCTTCCCGCCTGAACAGCGATGGGTAGAGTGCTTCGATCGGAAGCTCGTCGACATGTAGCATCGGAACCTTTTTGGGTTGTCCCCAGCGGCTAACACCGCGTTCTCGAATGTCGATGTCTTCGATGGGTTCCACAGCAATCTCCTCGCGCCGCACTCGAGTTACTACAACAGTAGGTCTTCGAGCTCGCTGAGGGATTGATGCTGGAGCGACGCTGCAGTCCTCGTACCGCTCGTAATCGAGCACGAACGGGGTCGTGGTGCAGGCAATGGTGGTTCTGTTCTACAGTCGTAGCGGGGATTGACTAAGGGGGATAGTTATGTCGGCACTCGTACTTGTCTTCTACGGGGCGCTCGCGTTGTGGGGAGTTCTGCTCGCCGTTGCGTTACGCACATCTCGATATCGCTGGTTTTTGTGGTTCGGCGTGGCGATGATGCTCGTGTTGAACATTGGCTATTTCGCCCGCGGACAAGCTGAATCGATCGCGTTCTTTATAAGCATCTACGACGTGTTAATCAACGTTGGTTTGACCGGCGAAGAGTTGCCCGCTGCCGTTGGGACCTGTCCCGACAATGCGTGCACAGTTTGGGGTGACACCTACGAGACCCATTCGGCGTGGGCAACGGCGTTCCATGAACGGTTCGCAAATGGTCCCGGCTCTCGAAATGGTTTGTTATACGGCCACATTGGATTCAACAGCGTTGCCTTTCTCCTCGCGCACGTGCAGTTGGCCCGACCGGGCACTGGCGGCGGCGAGAAGGCAGCGCGTCATCGCCTCATCGGTAGAGTGAGCTTCGCTGCAGTCACCATCGGCACGTTCTGCGCTGTGCTCTTGTCGGCTCAGCACACGACGGTTACCGAGTACGGCGGCGTCTGGTCGATGCTCGGGTTCTTCTCGATGTCGTTTGTGGTTTACGGGGCTGCGGTCAAAACCGTGACCACCGCACGCTCGGGGGACATTGCATCGCATCGGGTATGGATGTTCCGTTACCTCGGCGCGATGTGGGGCGCGTTTTGGCTGTTCCGGGTGATGCTCTTTGTGCTCGATCCGTTGCTTCGCAACGTTGAGGCGGCTGCCATTCTCATCTGTATCTGGTTCTCCGCTCCCTTAGGAGTCCTCATTTCCGAATGGTTCAGAACTCGGAAGCAAACGATCGATATCGACCTCACCAATGCGAGCGAATCGCAGCCTCAGGTGGCGCAAGCCTGAGCAAACTGGAGATTTCGCAAAAATGAAGCATCGCGAAATGTTTCCCTCCCATGAAATGACACTGCGTGGTGACTGGTTAGCTACAGCATGTTCCAAACACCGATGTCTCGCCGCAAGGTCCTCGCTGGTTCCACTGGGCTCGCAGCTCTACTCGCTGCCTGTGGGTCTAGCGCGACCAGCCCAGGAAGTGCGGCGGAGGTAACCGAAACAAGTTCATCTGGAGTGAATCCTCTCGATCCGTCAAACTTCCCCGACGGTCCCCTCGCTGTGATCGACCCCTCGACAATTCCGCGTGGCGAAACCCTCGACTTTGGAACCCGTCCAGATGTTCCCGAGGGTCCGCTAAGCAACGAGGTGGCCGCTGCGGTTGAACTTCTCTACGGTCAGTCGATATCGCGCTTCTTCACGTCCTTGGACTTTGAGGCCTTCGAGACGATTGGAACCTCCGGTGACCCACGTGTTGCGTGGCTCATCGCCGATCACATACGCGTCTTTACCACCGTTGCTGGTAGCAGCGGACTCGTGAGTCAGGACGAGGCCATCGAGATCAATGCGCGCATCGAACAAACGGCCTCGCAGCTGACGGGTCTGCAGTTCGAAGAGTTCCGTGCATGGAACCCACTCACGAATGCGCTAATCGCCTGGGATATCCCGGCACCACCGAACTACCTTCCGATGAAGCGCAACATCTACACCGCAGTCGAACCAGCGTGGGAGCCACTCATGGCTGACAACTCGGTTCTCGACTGGAGAATCGTCTCCTGGGGTGGCGTGCTTATCGACGACCGACCGTTCGACACCACAGATAACCCCTGCAATTGCATCCCCGCGGCCGACAACCCAACGGTCCAAAGTGCAGCTGAGGCAACCTGGCTCGACCCTGACGACATCATCTTTGGCGTGGTCATCAACGGCGAAGCACGCGCCTACCCACGACAAATCATGGAAGTGCGCGAGATGGTCAACGACACGCTCGGGGGCCGAGATTTCGGCATGCCCTATTGCACGCTTTGTGGATCGGCGCAGGTTTGGTTCACCGATGATGTTGTCAGCACTTCCGGTGCCGAGATCGAACGACCGGTCTTGCGAACCTCAGGTCTGCTCTCTCGTTCGAACAAGGTGATGTATGACCTCGTGTCCCAGTCGATCTTTGACACCTTCATCGGGTCTGCTGACAGCGGCCCGCTACTCGACGCTGGCGTGCAGCTCGAACAACACACCGTCGTCACCTCAACCTGGGAAGCGTGGACGGCCCAACATCCCGACACGACCGTGCTGACCGAGGATCTTGCGCTCGGCCGAGACTTTGACTTCCGCAACGGCCGCGATGCCGATGGGCCGATCTTCCCCGTCGGCAACGTAGACCCTCGCCTCGCAATCCAAGAGGACGTCCTCGGCCTGCTCCAAACAGATGGTCGCCCGCTTGCGATTCACGTCAACTCGGCACGGTCCGCAATCCAACGTGGAGAGGTCGTACTCGTCGACGACGCAATTCGTGTGGTCACCTCAGGGGACGGATTGGTTGCATTCGACGCTGACGGCCAGGAGATTCCTGCGCACCAAGCGTTCTGGTTTGCCTGGTCGCAGTTCCATCCCGGGACCGAACTCTGGCCAGACGTCTAAGGCAGCAAGCAAGAACTCGGCATCACGACGCAAATTTCGTAAGGGTGCCAGGCTCCCTTACGAAATCGCGATGATGGCGAAACGGAAACCCACGCCGTCATCACAGGGGCCGAGGGTGTCAAAGTAGGTAGGAGCGCCGAGGTCCGGGTCGAACTGTGCATTGAAATGGTTGCCGCAGTCGTCGGCTCGGGGGACCTCCAGCTCGCCGGACTCGAACCGTTCGAGGCTCGCCTCGACGAGGTTGAATGCCGCTTGAACCGAGCGAGGCAAATCACCCCATGAGTCGTCGTCGGGACTCCCAGACACGACACGTTCATTCAAGACGCTGCCGTCGCTGTCGAAGTCGATCTCGAATTGGTTGATCGATTCGACGCCGAAACGCATCGTGTAAGCAGAGGCAGCTTGTTCGTCCCAACGGGCTCTCGCTGTATCGAGCACGAGGCGTGCGGCGTCGAGGTCTTGTTCGCTGATCGGAGTCGAAAGTCCAATACCACCGCCACTCGCAGTCGGCTCGTCGACGAGTTCGACCGTTTCACCTTGGTCGCTGGTCGGAGTGGTACCTGTGGTCGCTGTGGTGGCAGAGCCGCATGCGGCTGCGACGAGCACGAGCGTGGTCAACAGGGCGAGCAAGAAAGTTGGTTGGGGTCTCATGATCGTTCTACGTTCAGGGTTGTATCTCAGTTCCCGAGTCGGCGTAGGGGGTGTCCATTCGCACTACTTATCGAGCTGTAGGGCGAGGTGTCGGTGGAAGTTGACGATCGCACTCTCGTAGTAGCCGAAAGTCAGGTGGGTATTCGCCCGTGTCGTTACGGTTTCTTGGATCGCCCGAGCGGCTTCGCGGTCTTCGTCCTGGCCAAAGTCGTTCACAAATGCAACGTCACGTTGCGCTTCTTCGAGGGTGATCGGTTCTTCCCCGACCGGGTTGTTGAGCAATCGATAGATCACCCAACGAGAGCGACTTGGGGTGAGGGGCTCGAGAATCACGAGGTTCGTGTGTTTCGACAAGACCGAGATACTGGCGTTTGGGAAGAGGTGGTGGAGCACCGTGGTGACCCCGCCGAGTTGACGCTGGTCGGCTGGCACATCGCGCAGCTTCTCGATTCGTTGAAATGGAAAGATCACTCGAGAATTCGCACCGTGCAGTTCGACCACGTTCATGTTGTCGAACCCATAGGGAAAGAACGTCTCCCGGTGAAGTGCCTTGATGTGATAGCCCTCCTGGAGCGTCTCGTTCAGGATCTTCCAGTTCGCCTCATCTTCAAGTTCATCTCGCTCGAACATCTCTTGTTGCGGCGAAAGATAGTCGAGAAAGCTCGCACGCGTATCGTGATCGATGTCGCCTTCCTGGCAGACGTAGATGAGGCCACCGGCTTCGGCCGCGCTGACTTCGACCAATCCGTGTTGAGCCGGGTCAAGATCGGCAAAGCCCTCCCGCCCCGGTAGCGCTCGTAATGCGCCTTCGAGGTTGTATGTCCATGCGTGGTACGGACACGAGAACGAGTTAGCACAGCCCGTGCCGGTAGCGACCTGCATGCCGCGGTGGCGGCACGCATTGATGAAGGCGCGAACGGTCTTGTCCTTGCCGCGAACCACGAGCAGGGGAGTGCCAGCAGCGGTGCGAGCAACGAAGCTTCCCGGTTCGGTCAGAGCAGCCGAGGGGCAGAACGGCACGGGTACGCGGCGTAGGAGTGCAATCTCGGCGTCGAAGCGATCTTGAGAGAAATAGTGGTCGACCGGCTCATTCCAGATCGTGTCACCAAGGTCGGTCGTGCCGTTGTCGATGTGGGCAAAGATCTGCTCGATCGCATCCTGATCGGAGAGAAACGGCCATTTGGCTGTGCCGTCAGCATCAGAAATCGTTTCGCTCATTTCCTATTCCTCTCGTTACTGAACAGCGTAGGTGAGAACCGGCTTGTCGGCTGGAGATGTGGTGGGATGCGAGGCACAGCTCTTCGTAGCTGCGAGGCACAGCTCTTCGTTGCGGCATCGGGCGTTGCATGATTGCTGGCATGAAGCAAGCTCAATCGATTCGTGCAACCGTCATGCAAACGCCCTCTCGCTCTCAGCTCGAAGTGCTCCCTGAGGTGGTGATCGATGTAGACCAGCACGGGGTGATCGAGGCTGTGGGGCAACGTGCTGGTGAGGTCGATGTCGAGCTCGGACCCGACGTGGTTCTGCTTCCGGGTCTCATCGATACCCACATCCATGCTCCGCAGTGGCCTCAGCTCGGCACCGGGCTCGACCTGGCTTTGGAGCCGTGGTTGTTCGAGCACACCTTTCCGCTCGAGAAGCGGTTGACCGACCCGGCCTTCGCCGCAGCGGTATGGCCGCAGATGGTCTCGACGTTGCTTAGCCACGGCACAACGACTGCGGTGTACTACGCAACGATCGACGTTGCGACGACCACACAGCTCGCAGCCACGTGTCTCGAACTCGGTCAGCGAGCGTTCGTTGGTAGGGTCGCGATGGACCACCCCGAGGGCACGCCCGAGTGGTACCGCGATCAGAGTGCGACGGTCGCGGTCGATCTTTCGTCTAACTCGATCGAAGAAATTCGTGCCTTGGGAAGTGAACTCGTCCGGCCGATCGTCACCCCGCGTTTCACTCCCGCATGTACCGACGACGCACTGCGCGGCCTCGCCGAACTCGCCGCAGATCGAGGCGTGCTGGTGCAGACCCACTGCTCGGAGAGTGACTGGCAGCACGGGCATGCACTCGACCGTTATGGAGCGTCGGATGCGTCTGCGCTTTTCGATCTCGGATTGATCCGAGATCACACCGTCCTCGCACACGGTAATTTCTTAAGCGACGGCGATTTTGACCTGCTTCGGAGCGCTGGATCTGGTGTTGCGCACTGCCCGCTCTCAAATGCCTACTTCGCCAATGCGGTCTTTCCCGCTCGGCGAGCGCTCAATGCAGGAGTGCGGGTCGGACTGGGGACCGACATTGCCGGAGGCGCTTCCCCGGGGCTCCTTCCTCAGGCGGCTCATGCCGTGACGGCCTCTCGCTACCTCGAGGACGGTGTCGACCCCGCAACCGCCACTGGTGCGCGTGGCAATGCGGACTCACGGCTCACGATCGTCGAAGCGTTCCATCTCGCAACGATGGGCGGCGCCGACCTTCTGGGAGAACCGGTTGGATTGCTCGCTCCTGGTCGATCGTTCGATGCGCTCGCCGTACAAACCAACCGCGCCGGTTCACCATTGCGGTGTTGGGATGAGATCGATGACGATGCACGAAGGTTCGAAAAGATCGTGCGGCTTGGTACGCCGAACGACATCACCAACGTTTGGGTGGCCGGACGTCGAGTCGCCGGAGTGGGTACCTAACTGCTTCGCGCCTCGGTGAGGAAGATGGGAATCTTGCGATTCTCGGCCTTCTCTTGGTACTCGGCATAGGGCGGATAGACCTCGACAGATCGTTCCCACCACAGGGCGTATTCGTCGCCATCGATCATGCGGACGGTCGTCTCGTACGGCTCGGGTCCGTCTTGGAAAATGATCGTCGGGTTGGCGACGAGGTTGTGGTACCAAGCCGGGTGTTCTGGCGCGCCGCCCTTGGACGCGACGAGTGCATATTCGCCGTCGTGTTCGACGCGCATCAACGCGACCTTGCGAACCTTGCCGGTTTTACGTCCGAGCGTCGTGAAGACGATGATTGGTATGCCCGTGTCGGTCAGCGTGTTCGCTCGGCTTCCGCCCGACGCTTCGTACTCTGCGATCTGGTCGGCGACCCACTTCCACGTACTCGGTTCGTACTCTCCGTCAAAGCCCATGCCGCGACACTAACCCACCCATTTCGTAAAGGTGCCAGGCACCCTTACGAAACTGCCTACGACGATTCGCAGTGGCCGGTGAGGACGTTGGCGGTGTTGGTCCCGATTTCTTCGACGGCGTAGCCGCCTTCCATGACATAGACGGTCGGCAGGCCTGCGGCGCCGAGGCGCCGCCCATAGGTAGCGAAGTCATCTGACGTGAGCGTGAACGAACTGATTGGATCGGCTTCGAATGTGTCGACGCCGAGCGACACGACCAAGGCTTCGGCGCCAAAGGTAGCGATCTTTGCGAGCGCATCGTCGAGCGCTTCGACCCAACGGTCGAACGGTGTACCAGCGGGAAGGGGATAGTTGAGGTTGTAGCCCTCGCCGACGCCGCTCCCCGTCTCGTCAGCGTGACCGAGGTAGTAGGGGAACGAACTCATTGGATCACCATGAATCGACGCGAATAGTACGTCGTTGCGTTCATAGAAGATGTCCTGGGTGCCGTTGCCGTGATGGAAGTCGACATCGAGGACCGCTACCCGCTCAGCGCCTTCGTTGCGAAAACCTTGGGCAGCAACCGCTGCGTTGTTGATGAAGCAGTAGCCGCCGAAGTAGTCAGCCGCGGCGTGATGTCCGGGTGGCCGACACAACGCAAATGCGGCTGTCGCTCCCGCAGAAACGCAGTGTTGCGCGGTCGATGCGAGCGAGGCTGCGCCGTGGGCTGCCTGCCACATGCCCGACGTGATCGCCGTTTCGGCGGCAAAGGAGTAGTAGCCGAGTTTGCCGTCGATGTGTTCGGGCACGCGTTGGCTCATCCGCCTAACGGGCAGACACGTCGGGATCATGTCCGAGGTATTCCCGAGGCTCGACCACTCGGTCCAGGCTGTGCGGAGGAACTCGAGATAGTCCGGGTCATGCACTTGACTCAAGATCGCATCGTCGACGGCGTCAACTTGAACTTCGTCGACCAAACCCGCAGCATCGAGCGCGTCGTTGATGTAGTCGACGCGTTCTGGGCACTCGAACGGGCGGACCAGCTCACCGTCATGGAGTTCACCCTTTGGAAAGTGTGAGACGTGGGCATTACTGCGAACAACCTTCATCGACATGGTCCAAACCTATGCGCCACTTCGTCAGGGTGTCAGGCACCCTGACGAAGTGAGTTCGGGCGAGACCGTCGGCGGCTTACGTCAAGGAGCGTCGTCCCTGTAAAGATTGTTGCCACGATGACTCGGTGGTTCGACAACGAAAACCCTGGCCTTCGCCAGTTCTGGCAACCTGTTGCACGCAGCGATGACCTCGACGGCGACGGCCCGCATCCAGTTCGACTCCTCGGCGTCGACTACGTCCTCGCTCGTCTCACTCGTGGGTGGACGCTTTTCCCTGCGGCTTGCCCGCACCGATTGGCACCACTTACCGCGGGTGAAATCGTCGACGACATGCTGCAATGCGCCTATCACGGCTGGTGTTTTGCTGGCGATGGCACCTGCGTTCGCATTCCAGCCATCGGTGCTGAAGCGACCATTCCGCCCAGCGCCCATCTTCCCACAGCGGCTCGCGTTGAAGAACGCTATGGGTTGGTTTGGGTTGCGCTCGATGAACCACTCGCCCCGATTCCCGAGAACCCCGAATGGGAGGACGACGCCTTTGGATTGGCCGTGATTCCAACCCAAACATGGAATGCAAGCGCGGCCCAGATGGCCGACAACTTTCTTGACGTCGCGCACTTTCCGTTCACCCACCTCGGGACAATTGGTGACCCAGACGATGTTGAGGTCGCCGATTTCACCGTGACCCGCGACGACTGGTCCTTTGGATCGGTGCATCACCACTCGAGCAAGGTGCTCGCCGATGCCACCGCCGGAGAGACCACCGAGTTTGAAACGTTCGACCGAACAATGACCTTTCGGTGCACCGCACCGCACCACGTTCGTCTACACATCGACTACGGAATCGACGGAAACTTGGTGCTCTTGTTCTTCCATCAACCAGTCGACCGAGACTCGACGACGCTCTACTGCGTTGCGTTGGCCGAAAATATCGCGACCGGCCAGATGAAGCCCGAAGAACACATTGCCTTCCAAGCCGCCGTCGGGCGAGAAGACCGCCAACTCCTCGAGCAGCTCGTGGTGAAAGCCGTGCCGCTCGATCCAGGTGTTGAGACGCACACCCGCGCCGACAAAACAACGGTCGAATTGCGTCGGCTACTCAACGACATCGCGGCACTCGTCGAAACCTGAGCGCTAGCGAAAGCTCAGAGTAGGCCGAGACACTCGCGTACGAGCTTCGCACCCACCATTGCGGTCATGTCATGCACATCGCGATCGGGGTTGATCTCGACGATGTCTGCACCGACCACCTCGACGCCTTGAGCGGCGAGGTCATGGATGATGCCGAGCACCTGTCGCATCGTGAGCCCGCCGGGTTCGTGGTGGCTCACACCCGGCGCAAACGCAGGGTCCAACCCATCGACGTCGATAGAGATATACACCGGCCCGGTGATCGCGGCGAACGACCCGTCCCACGAGCCGATTTCAAACATCTCGACGCCGAAGCGTTCGACCTGCTCCTGCTGATGCGACGTAGCGGTCCGAATGCCGTACTGAACCAGGCGCTTGGCGAGGTCGGCTTCCATGATGCGGGCGAACGGACACGCGTGGCTCCATCGATCGCCATCCAGCTCGTCGTAGAGATCGGGATGGGCATCGATGTGGACGATCGTCAGCTCACGATATTGAGCCGATAAAGCTTCGATTATCGGCCAGGTCACAAAGTGATCCCCGCCGATCGAAACCACCCGCGAGCCATCGCCGGTCGCTTCGGTGATGCCCGCGAGGATCTGGCGCCGCGCGGATTCGGGGTCGTCGTCGAGATTGAGGTCGCCGAGATCAACCCAACCATCGGGGGCGCCCTCGCTCGCAGGGCGAACTTCTTCACCAAGCTCGGTGAACCAGTTCGCCGAGCCCGCGTGGAGCACGCGCCGCACCTCCGCCGGAGCCTTGGCTGGTCCACGTAGAAACGACGACGCTCCATCGAATGGGAGTCCGATGAGCTTCTTTGTGCACGCTGAGCCCATGTCGCTAATGCTACAGCTGAGCGCTCATCGACTCAGCTCCGCCGGAAACCCAGACGAGGCTCGAACGGCCCATCGGCGAAGGGGCTCGCGAACTCTTTGAGACCAGGTCGCGAGAAATGGCGGAGGAGCGGAGCCGCATGATCAGACGACTCCGCCCTACGCCAATACTGATTTAGGAGTGTTCGTACCGGCCGCGATCGAGCGGCAGGGTAAGGAACGACGCAACGCCGGAAGGGGCTGCGGTCACTGCGGGCACGGCGTTCACGGCTCGTGCCGCGGCGCAGATCACTGCGTCTTCGACATCGTTTCGATCGCCGAAGCCTTTAGTCAGACGGACTTCGATTGGTGGTTCGCCATCGATCGTGACCGTATAACCCTGGCCTTGAGCCCACTCTGGCCCTTGATCAGGCTGAAGTCGACTGACATGTTCGATGCGGAGCAACGGTTGGCCGTCGACGATTGCATCCCACCAGAACCTCATCCCAGCAACGGTCCCCTTCTTGATGGTTCCCGCAGCGACGGTGAGGTCTTCGTCGGCGAACACGACCTCGGCATCGTGGGTGATGTTTTCGATCGTGGCGCCGAGACCGTCGGCGACAAGGTGGAGCGCTGGGGCCTGGAACGGCGTCATTGCGCCGACGAATCCGAGCACGTACTCGACCGATGGTGCGCCGAATTGCATGACGTCGAAGATCATCTGTGGCGAGTCGTATCCGGAGTAGTCGAGGATCTCGCGGGTCGTGATGCGGTCGATGCGGCTACACAAACTCGATGCCAGCAGTCCTTGCGCTTCGGCGATGAAACCGGGGTCGATGCCGGTGAAGTGAAAGGTCGAGTTTCCTGCTTCGCACGCGGCGAGCAGTGGGTCGCGTAACTCTGGAGGGCACGTGGCTGCGTGCATGAACGGAGCGTGGATCAGGCTGATGAGGTCCTTGCCCGACGCAAGAATTTCGCAGAGGCCGCCGACCCCCATATCTGGCTCGGTTGGGATAGCACCCATCCAGAGCACACAATCGGCGTCGAGTGCAAGCAGGGCTGCCTCGTCGGTCGTTGCAGCGACTCCGATTGGATCGATCCCGGCGATCGTGCCAGCGTCGACACCTTCTTTTTCTGGATCCCAAACGCGCACCCCTGCGAGTTCAATGTCGGACCGTCCAGCTATCGCGGCGATCGCTGCCTTTCCCGCGTTGCCAGTCCCGAACAGAATTACCTTGGCCATCGAATTCCCCTTTCGTTTATGGCGAATATCGCACATTTAGTTCAATACCGCATAATTGAAGATCGAAACATATTTTCCGAACTTCGCCGGTTGGCCGCACTACGGTGGACGGTGGCAGGACACCGTTCTTGGATTTGGGGGAATCGATGGAGGGTAAGACCATCACCGACGTGTGGCCATTGTTTGGTTTGCGTGTGACGACGCCTCGGCTCACGCTCGCGTATCCGACCGACGAGATGATCGTCGGGCTCGTCGAGGTGGCCGATCGTGGGATTCATCCCGAGGGCGAGAATCCGTTCAGTTCGAACTGGAGCGCCTTGCCCGAAGACGAACGAGCGGTGTCGATCGCGCAGTATCGGTGGAGCTGTCGCGGCACCCATCGGCCCGACGACTGGCATTTGCCGTTCGCCATCGTGATCGATGGCGAGGTCGCCGGCTCGCAAGATTTGTTCGGGAAGAACTTTGCAGCGACGCGCATCGCTGGCTCCGGATCGTTCCTCGGCGAGAAGCACCAGGGCAAGGGCTACGGAACAGAGGCGCGCAGAGCGGTTCTGTACTTGTTGTTCGAAGGATTGGGCGCAGAGATAGCTCAGACCGACGCGTGGGCGAGTAATGAACGATCGATTCGGGTCACCGAACGGCTGGGTTATGTGCCCAATGGTCGATCGATACGGCTGCATTCCGACGGAGACGGACGGCCCGAGGTGCACTACCGGCTCGACCGCGCGGTTTGGGAGAAGACCCGGCCTGACGACATCGAGATCGACGGACTCGAGCCCTGCCTTCCACTCCTTGGTTTGTAAGGCAGAGCTCGCGACGTCGCATCTCTTAGCGTTCTAGGTGAGCACGATCTGCTTTTCGTCCTCGTAGCGATTCGTCGCTTCGTCGACGGCGATGAGTTGCTTCTCGGCGAGGTCCGGACGCGAGGCTTGGGCTCGGTCGGCGGCATTTATGAGTGAGTCGACTTGTCCTTGGAAGCGCGGCATCACGTGGCGCGCGAACAATTCGTAGCTCTTCATCGTCGCCTCGGGGTTGGCCCAGTTGTGCGCCAATGTCATGTAAGCACCGAAACCGCCATTCGATTGCTCGAGCAACTCCTCGATCTGGGCGATGGCCTGATCGGGGGTGCCAACGACACCGAGGCCACCATTCACGAAATCGACCATCTCGCCGAGGTTTCCTCCGTCGACCGCCATTTGTGGGAAGGCGGCGACGTTCTGGAAATAACGGAACCACTGCTCCATGCCGTACTCGACATCCTTTCGAGCCTCCTCTTCAGTCTCAGCGAGGTGCATGAGCCCGACAAGGCGCCACTTCGAGCGATCGGCGGTTTGGTCGTAGCGCGCTGCCGTCTCTTCTTGGATGGTCCAATGATGGGCTAACACGTCCATTCCGACCGCCACCGTGGCACCCAGCGACAGCACGCCGTGACCGTATTGGCCAGCGAGCTTCGCCCCTGATGGTGAGGCGACTGCAGCTATAGCCATGTCGAAGAGCGGGTCGCTGTACGGCCGAAGATGCAGTCGAGCGTCCCTGAGTGTGAGGCGGTCTGACTCATAGTTGACCGGCTCATCTGTGGTGAGGAGCTGCATGATGATGGCGAGGTACTCCTCGAGGAGCGGTCGCATCTGCGACGGTTCGAGACCGAGCATCGCTGCATCGGTGGGCAGTGCACCTGGGCCGACGCCGAACATCACTCGTCCACGCGTGAGGTGATCAAGCAGCACCATCCGTTCGGCTGTCCACAACGGGTTGTGGTAGGGAAGCGACACTACCCCGGTGCCGAGCTTGATGTTTCTCGTTCGCGCCGCAGCCGATGCGATAAAGATCTCCGGTGAGGCAATGATCTCGCTTCCCGCGGAGTGATGTTCACCAATCCATGCCTCATCGAATCCCAGCCGGTCCATGTGTTCGAGCAGCTGCAAATCGTTCTCGAGCGCCAGCGTTGGGCTGTGCTCGGGAGCGTGAAAGGGCGCCATAAACGTTCCAAAACGCATTCGCATTTCTAATTCCCCCTGTGTTAAACCTCCGCCACTGTGACGCAGGTCACCATAAGGACCCTACGCAAGCGATGGCGGTTTGTGAAGCAAAACTTCCGATGTCGACCGGTTGCTCGCGATGTCAGTCGGCCAAGTCAGGATCTA
>CALHXU010000185.1 GCA_938040365.1 uncultured Acidimicrobiales bacterium | reverse complement strand
ACCAGTACTCGCCGCAGAACTTGCCGGCGCAGTCGACGACGCCGGCCTCGGCGTTTCCGGAGTTGGCGCAGATGCGCCAATCCCACCGGGAGAAACCGTCACCTTCGACGTCACGAGCAACGAGCGTAAGTTCAGCCTCGTCTCGATGATCATCTGCACCAACGATGGATTCACCGGTGCGGACTCGAAGCGACTTCCACGCGCTGAGGGCGAAACGATCACCTATGACCTTCGTGGCTACGACGCAGGTACCGAGGTCAACACCGAGAACCTCGCCGACATCGTCCCCGCACCATTCTGCGGAGGCACTGGCGAAGGCACCGGAGAAACCAACCCATCACTCGCCGAGAACGGCAAGATTCGTGTTCACCCAACCCTCCAGGGCGTCGGCACCATTCCTGACTCCAAGGACTGGGACAACAACGAATCGATCGTCACCGTAAGCATCACCCGCATGGGCGGCAACGACCTTCCAGCTCCGGCACCTGCACCAGCTCCGGCTCCTGCACCTGCTGACGCTCCGAGCTACACCGTGACGTTCACCAACAACACGAGTGGCCAGTACTTCACGCCACCGAACTTCGCTGTGCATAGCAACGCTGTAGGTGTCTTTGACATCCGCCAGCCTGCAAGCCCAGGTGTTCAGGCAGTCGCAGAAAACGGCGCCGTACCAGTACTCGCCGCAGAACTTGCCGGCGCAGTCGACGACGCCGGCCTCGGCGTTTCCGGAGTTGGCGCAGATGCGCCAATCCCACCGGGAGCAACCGTGAGCTTCGACGTCACGAGCAACGAGCGTAAGTTCAGCCTCGTGTCGATGATCATCTGCACCAACGATGGCTTCACCGGTGCGGACTCGAAGCGACTTCCACATGACATTGGCCAGACCTTGACGTACGACCTTCGTGGCTACGACGCAGGTACCGAGGTCAACACCGAGAACCTCGCAGACATCGTCCCCGCACCATTCTGCGGAGGCGCTGGCGAAGGTACCGGAGAGACCAACCCATCGTTGGCCGAGAACGGCGTAATTCGTGTTCACCGTACGCTCCAGGGCGTCGGCACCATTCCTGACTCCAAGGACTGGGACAACAACGAATCGATCGTCACCGTCACGATCACCCGTAACAACTAATACGAAAACGAGCCTCCGTTTCGGTGTGCTCGCAAAGTAGCTAGAGAACTCGGCCGGCGTCTCACGACGCCGGCCGGTTCGCGTCTAGCGGAGATTTCCGTTGTTCTGTTTGGCGACTGCGCTAATGATCGATTCGCGCGTGTTGGTGATCTCGTCATCGGTGAGCGTCCGATCGTTTGCCTGGAACCGCAAACGGAATGCGAGCGATCGGGCGCCGTCGTCTACCCCTGCACCGCGGTAGATGTCAACGAGCGAGAGTTCAACCAAGAGGTCGCCCGCAGCTTTACTGATCGTGTTTCGCACTCGGTCGGCGCCAGTTTCGTCTGGCACCACGAACGCAAGATCCATGTCACTCGATGGGAATTTGCTGACCGGGCGGTACGAGCGCTTACCGTGCGGACCGTTCAGCACCTCGGTGAGATCGAGCTGCAACCACGCCACCCGTCCGTCGATGCCGAAGGTTCGAAGCACCGACGGCGAGATTTCACCTACGACACCGCGCGTACGGCCAGCGATGACCACCTCGCCAGACCGGGTGGGGTGCATACCGGCGAGCGAGTCAGCGTTGCGCACCTGAACGTTCGGAAGGGCCAGTGCGTCAGCGAGAAGGTTGAGCACGGCGATTGCAGCGGGCGCTTCTTCACCTGCGAGCGCCACAGCCAGGTACTCATGCTCGTCGGGAAGCATCTCGCCACGATCGTTCTCTTGGGGTGCTAGGAAGACGGTCCCCGCTTCGAAGAAGCGAGGGTTCGGGCTGCGATGGCTTTGGTTGTAGGCAATCGACTTGAGCTGACCCGGCATCAGCGAAGTCCGAAGCACACTCTCGGACGCGTCGAGCGGGTTCGACAAACTGACCGCTTCTTCGGAAAGGCCGACCGCCGCAAGATCGCCAGGCGCGAGAAACGGCATTGGCTGGGTCTCATCACAGCCCGCGCCGATCAGCACATTGCGCACGAGCCGGCGGCCCTTTTGGTACTCGCTCAGGTAGCCGGCCTGCCCGCCCTTTGGAACGGTCTTTTCGATCCGCTCGAAGCCATACATGCGTCCGACTTCTTCGGCGATGTTCGCTTCGAATTCTGCGCTGTGCGTGCTGACAACATCCCAACGGAAGGTCGGCACTTCGATCGATAGGTCGTCGCCGGCCACTGTGGCGCCAAAGCCAATCGCGGTGAGGTAGTCCGCCATCTCGTCTGCGGTCAGATCGGTACCGAGCAGGCCATTGACCTTCGCTGTGCGGACGGTTTGGGCCGAAACGTCAGGCACGGTCCCGGCAACGTCGATCTGGCCGGGAGCGATCGTGGCTCCGGTCTCGGCGATCAGTTCACAGAATCGGTCCATAGCCCGGTCGATGTTGTCCCCCCAATCGCAGCCTCGACGAAACCGGGTCGAGGCTTCACTTGGAAGGTTCAGTCGCTTTACCGTGCGAGAGATTGACGGCGGATCCCACCATGCCATCTCGAGGAGTACGTTCGTCGTGCCTTCGGTGACCTCGGTGCTCAGCCCGCCCATGACACCAGCGAGGCTGACCGCTTCGTCGGACGCATTGGAGATCACTCCATCGCCTGGCACGAGCACCCGTTCGGCTTCGTCGAGGGTTACCAGCGTCTCGCCATCGGTGGCTCGACGTACGTTGAGCACGCCGTCTGGAACAGTGTCGAGGTCAAAGACGTGGTTCGGTTGGCCGAGTTCGAGCATCACGTAGTTGCTGATGTCGACAACCGAGTTAATAGGCCGCATGCCGAGCGCGATCAAACGATTCTGCATCCACTGCGGCGACTCCCCCACGGTGACATCGCGGAGCACCCGGGCGGTGAACCGGCCGCACAGGTCGGGATCGGCAATGGTGATCACAGCCGCTTCCTCGGCGGGGGCACCGACCCGCTCGACGGCGCGTGCAGGGAAGCTGAATGGTACGCCGAGTGCAGCCGCAAGATCGCGGGCGACGCCCGCTACCGACATTGCATCGGGACGGTTGGCGTTAACTTCGAGGTCATAGAGCACGTCGGTTTCCATGCCGAGCACTTCGGTGATTGGCTGGCCGACTCTGGACGCATCTGCGGTGTTCGTGAGCAACATGATGCCGTCTGAATCTTCGCCGAGACCGATCTCTTCGGCTGAACAGCACATTCCGTTGCTCTCCTGGCCGCGCATCTTGCGCACGCCAATCTCCATACCGTTCGGCATAGTCGTGCCGACGGTCGCAAACGGGATGAGGTCACCAACAGCCATGTTGAACGCTCCGCAACACACTTGGAGCGCTTCGCCGTCGCCTGAGTCGACCTGAACGATCTGAATCTTGTCTGCGTCGGGGTGCGGCGAAAGGTCGAGGACCTTCGCAAGCACGATGCCGTCGAGACCTTGGCCAGTAATTGTCATCTCTTCAACGGCGAGTCCGAGCGCGCTCAAGGTCTCACCGAGCTCGACTGGGTCCCCTTCGATGCCAGGGGCGAATTCCTGAAGCCAGGACAAAAGAACTTTCATTGGTAAACCTGCCTCAAAACTGGCGTAGGAAGCGGACGTCGTTGTTGACGAGCTCGCGAATGTCGTCGAGTTGGTACCGCATGACGGCAAGGCGGTCGATGCCGAAACCGAACGCAAACCCTTGCCAAATCTCGGGATCGATCCCGCAGTTCTCAAGCACCTTTGGTTGAACCACACCGCAACCTCCAAGCTCGAGCCAGTCCCCAGAAGGTGTGCTGATATCGAATTCGGCCGATGGTTCGGTGAACGGGAAGTAGCTCGGGCGGAGCCGGGTCTTGACTTCGTGACCAAAGAAGGCACCAACGAAGCTCTCGATCGTTCCCGCCAAATCGCCAAGGCCGATTCCCTTGTCGATAACGAGCCCTTCGATCTGGTTGAACGCAGGCAGATGGGTTGCATCGGCAGTGTCGGTACGGAAGGTTCGTCCGGGCGCCACGATGTAAATCGGCGGTTCCTGATTTTCCATGGTGCGTACCTGCACCGGAGAGGTGTGACTGCGCAACATCGTGGTCTCGGGTTCGCCAAGGTCGACGAAGATCGTGTCGAAGCTGCCTCGGGCGGGGTGCCACTCGGGGATGTTGAGCGCTTCGAAGTTGTACCAGGCCGATTCGACCTCGGGCCCTTCGGCCACGGTGAACCCCATGCCAACAAACACATCTTCGAGACGGTCGCGCGCTTGGGTCACGAGATGCAGGTGACCTCGCTTGACCTCTTCGATGACTTCGGTTAGGTCGAGGCGCTCGGACGCCAGCTGCTCGGCCTCGGCAGCTGTGGCCAAAACGGCCCGCCGATCGACCACGACAGCGGCAACGCTCGACATCGCCTCATTTAGCGCCTGGCCAGCCGCTTTGCGTTCCTCTGGCTCGAGCTGCCCAAGCGTTTTCTTTAGGCCGACGAGCTCGCCCTTTTTGCCGACAAACGAGCGTTCCACTTCGGCCAGACTCTCGAGGTCGGTTGCTGCGGCGATTTCGGTCGATGCGCGTTCGACCAGAGCGTCCAATTCCATCGCCTCATTCTGCCTCATCGCCCGTGAACTCGACACCTTATGGCCGGAAAGTGGTTCGCTTCTGCGCGGGAGCGCCGTGCTACTTGGCGTCGAGGTACGATGCTGCGCCTCCGTGCGGAACGCTATCCTTCCCCGATGGCCTTGTTCACCCCCGGTCCCGACCCTTCTGTACGACGGCCTTCGCGCACGAAACTATGGATCGGCCTCGTCGCGCTCACGCTCATTGCATCGGCGTGCGGAGTCGCTGAAGAGCAACTCGCCGGCGACAACTTCGACGACGGCGACACCGGCTCAGAGGTCGACTCGGACTCCGCTCAAACGTGCACTCCAGAAGAGCTCGGGGCCGACGAAGACACCGAGGTCGTCACCGGACACCTCGTCGTCGACGGTGAGCTCGGCGAGCTCTGCTTTGGCGAACCGAACGACGCCGTCATCGAAGCCTTCGAAGAGCTTGCGGTGATCACTCCCCCCGATCAGATGACCGACCTCGGCCTCTTCGCAGGGTTTGTTTGGGAGGGCGCCGACGATGAGGTCACCCTTGCTTTTGTCTCCCCGGTTGACGACGCCCACAGCCAGTTCTTACTCGCGATCGAGGTGGAAGAATTCGTCAACGACCGAGACGAAGCCAGCCTCACCAACGCACACGAGTTCGCACATGTGTTCACCCAGACGCAAACAGAGCTCGATACCGAGATCGATCCCGCCGACTGCGACACCTATTGGAACGGATCGGGCTGCTTTCGAGAAGATTCGCTGATGTTTGCGTGGATTACCGAGTTCTGGAATTCGACCCAGCTCGACGCCCTCGTCGGTGAGGCGTCGGTCGACGGCGGAGCAGAACAATGCGCCCTCGATGACTCGTTCTTTGGCCAGTACGCGGCGAGCGACCCCGAAGAGGACTTTGCCGAGGCGTTCTCGGCCTACGTCTTTGGTCTCGAACCCGCAACGAACGGACAAGCACAAAAGGTAGCGTGGATACAGGACCAGCCAGGCCTCGCCGAGTTTCGCGAACGTGCCGATGCTGCGGGCCTCACGCCGCTGACGAACAACTTCGAGGTCTGCGGGTAGCGTCCGGCCCGTTCATTCGTCTCCAGGTAACTTCTTAGCCATGTCCTTCAAGGCACTCGCGATCGGCCATCTCGCGTTCACTATGGCAATGGTCGGACTCATGAGCGCTGTTCAGCTCGTCATCTACCCGGCTTTTCGTTCGGTAGCGAGCGCCGATTTTGCTACCTATGTGACCCGCCATGGCGAGGCGATTGTCCGTCCGCTGATTCTCTTTGCTCCGCTCGAGGTCGTGCTGGCGCTTCTGTTGTGGTTGCGCGCTCCCTCGGGAGCAGAAAAGACGGTCGCGTTCATCTCGGGTGCGCTCCTTGCAATCGCGTGGGTCTCGACCATGGTTTGGTACGGCCC
>CALHXU010000184.1 GCA_938040365.1 uncultured Acidimicrobiales bacterium | reverse complement strand
CTATAACAACAGGCTCAGCTGCGACAACAGGCTTAGCTGCGACAACAGCCTCAGCTGCGACAACAGGTTCGGCTGCGACAACAGGCTCGGCTGCGACCGGCTCTATAACAACAGCCTCAGCTGCGACAACAGGCTCGGCTGCGACAACAGGCTCGGCTGCGACAACAGGCTCGGCTGCGACCGGCTCTACGACAACAGCCTCAGCTGGGACAACAGCCTCAGCTGGGACAACAGGTTCAGCTGGGACAACAGGTTCAGCTGGGACAACAGGTTCGGCTGTGATCGGCTGTGCCGCCACGATAGATTCGCTCGTGGCAATCGGTGCTGCTTGGGCTTGTGATGCTGGCGCGCCCGTGGGCGTCCCAGTGGGCGTTTCAACGGGCGCCTCAATGTCGCCGTCGTAAACCGCGCCCGACTTCGCGTCGGCGGGATACCACTTGCCGTCCGACGCCAGCCACCATCCGGGTCCTTGCCATACATCACTCACGACGTACAGGGTAGTGCTCCGCTCGTACGGGCGTGAATCGGTCGCGTACTTTCACGACTATCGACCAAATGCCGCGCCCGCGGATCGGCCGCAGCGGTTTGCTTCCACAACGCTGCAGAAGCAAAGTTGTTGACTAACCTCCACACGTGATCCTCATCGACGCCAACGATCTGACCATGGCTCGACCCGGGCGAGACCTCTTCCGAGACGTCTCGGTGACGATCTCCACAGGCGACCGAATTGGCCTTGTGGGGCTGAACGGAACCGGTAAGTCCTCGTTGATCGATGTTCTGATCGGAAATCGCGAACCCGAGTCCGGGTCGGTGCGACGGGGGCGTGACGTTCGAATCGCTTCGCTCGACCAGAACCCCGATCTTGGGACCGGAACCGTGCGCGACGCCGTAGGAGATGTCGACGGCGAATCGTGGGAGATCGACGCGGTACTCGAAAAGCTCGGGATGGGAGGCCGTTCCGAGACCCCGGTGAGTCAACTCTCGGGAGGCGAAGCGAAGCGGGTTGCGCTCGCTCGCGCACTTGTGCATCCGAGCGACTTGCTCATCCTCGACGAGCCGACGAACCACCTCGACGTCGATGCCATCGAATGGCTCGAGACCCGCCTCTCCACGTATAAAGGTGGCCTCATCCTCGTCACCCACGACCGTCACGTTCTCGATCGAGTCACCAATCGGGTACTCGAACTCGATCGCGGAAGTGCGTTCACCCACGAGGGTGGGTACGGCGCCTACCTCGAAGGTCGAGCACTCCGCGAGGCCCAAGCCGAAAAGGCAGAGCGCGTTCGAGCGAATCTTGCGAAGACCGAACTGGCGTGGCTGCGCCGAGGTGCGCCCGCCCGAACCAGTAAGGCAAAGGCCCGAATTCGAAGCGCCACCGAAATCGTCAACGCTCGCGCCGATGCGCCGGCGAGGGAGGGGTCGCTCGACCTGCACTTTGGAACGCCACGCCTCGGCAACGACGTGATCGAGTTGCGAGATATCGGCTTTGCCCATCCCGACCACGACCCACTGTTCGAATCGGTCGAGCTGTCGGTCGATCGGCGCGAGCGCCTCGGAATCGTGGGCTCAAATGGCACGGGCAAGTCGACGCTGCTCGACGTCATTTCGGGAAAGCGTCGACCCACCTCGGGGACGGTCGCGATTGGCTCGACCGTCGTCATGGAACTCTTCGACCAGCGAGGGGTCGAACTGAATCCGCAAAGCCGTGTATGGGAGGCGGTCGTCGACGCGCCAAAACCTGAATGGCAAGACGTTGCCCTAATGGAGAGCTTCTGGTTCGATAGCGACGCGCAGTATGCCCCGATCGAACTGCTGAGCGGTGGCGAGCGTCGCCGTCTCCAACTATTGGTCGCGCTTGCGAAGAAGCCGAACGTGTTACTCCTCGACGAGCCGACCAACGACCTCGACCTCGATACCTTGCGGGTCCTCGAGGACTTCCTCGAAGACTTCCCAGGTGCAGTCATCGTCGTCAGCCACGACCGGGCGTTTCTGGAGCGCACCGTCGACGACGTCATCGTCTTCGATGGCGGCGGGTCTGTTAGCCGCCTTCCCGGCGGCTACGAGGCCTACGACAAACTTCGCAAGTCAAAGAGCGCAACGGCGAGGAAGTCGCGGGACAGCCTCGAACAGACGAACTTGAAAAAGGTGCCGCCAGCACCGAAGTCGACGGGTCGATCGCACAGCACGATCCGCCACGAGCTGAAGGCCAACGAAAAAGAGATGGCCAAACTCGAAAAGCGCCAAGCGGCGCTTACCGCCGACCTCGAAGCCGCCGGCAACGACCATGACTCCCTCGCCCGAATCGGCGGTGAACTCGGCGAGGTCGGAACCCGAATCGGCCAGCTTGAGGAGCAATGGCTTGTCCTCAGCGAGGAGCTCGAGGGGTAGACCGAGGAACTCGACTGGTTGTCGGGACGCTTCTACTGGACAAAGCGGGGCCGAGAGGTGTCTGCTTTTGAGATCAGTTCACTCTCACGCGAGCCGTCGGGGCTCGTTGAGCGAAGGACCCAGGTGTTGTCCTCCCAGCTCGTGAACACCACTTCGCTTCCGTTGCGTGAAAAGGCCGGGTTACGGGCGCCACCAGGAACGGCCGTGATCTGTTCGGCCACGCCGGTCTCGGCGTCGGCACGCCACAGGTTGAAGCCATCGACGTCGCTCGATGCGTAGACGATATGTCGACTATCGGGGGACCACGCGGGGTCGTGTTGTAACCCGATGCTGCCACCATCGAGGAAGCGGAAGTCGTGCGACTCGACATCGAACAAGACAATGCGCGCGGGATGCCCATCGCTGCCGGGTGTTTCGGCGACTGTCGCTACCGTGGTTCCGTCGGGTGACCACGCGAGGCTCGCGTAACGAAAGAGCGGGCACCACTCGTCGCACAACGTTTCGGTGGGGCCGCCCTCTTCGCTGATCCAAATCGATCCGTGCCCGACCTCGGAGACATCGACATATGCAAGCTCGCCGCCGTCGGGCGACCACGTCGGGAAGCGAACGATGTTGGTGGACTCTGCTCGCAGCGCAGTACCGGACTCGACCGCCGTACAGAGTCCGGCGCCATTGTGCTGAAGCTCATGAGTTTCAGGATTGCAGACGTATGCAAACGCGTCGCTCACCGGCGAGGGCACGACATGGATTGGATTCACATCCGCGAGCGCAGGCGGCAATTCGATCGGCGTGACCTGTCCGTTGTTCGTCCGTTCGACCAGGGTTCCGTCGGCGACAAATAGCAGCCGGCCCGGGTCTGGGCTCGCTGCCAGGCTGGCCACAGCGCCCAGCGCAAACGCAAGTGCGGCGAGGGTCGCGACGCTCAGTCCAATGCGGGCCATAGGTCCAAGCGTAGGCAAGTGGCTGGGAATTTGGAAGGAGAAGGCGGCGTGCGGACACTGTCGCCGTGACATTTCCGCTCATCGACTGGAATCTTCTCCAATCGAACGTACCCTGAGCGCCATGAGTGATTCGACGACAGATACGAACGAAGACGTCGCTGCGAACGACGATGTCGCTGCGAGTGCCGAAGGCGATGGCCTTGTGCTTACGGTGACCGACGCTGCAATGACCAAGGTGCTCGAAATTCGCGATGCTGAAGACGACGCCGAGAACACCGCGCTCCGCGTCATGATCGTCGGTACCCGAGGCGTCGAGTTCGACTATGACCTCTCGCTCGAGTCGATCGACGAAGCAGCCGACGATGCGCTGGTCTACAAAATCGACGAACTCACGATCATCATTCCGGCCGACAGCGTCGATGACATGGCCGGCTCCACGCTCGACATCCCGTCGAACCCCATGCAAGGCGGCCTCGTCATCCGCAACCCGAACCGTCCGCCGGTACTCGCACCCGAAGACATCGAGCTCACCGGTACGATCGCCGAGAAGGTCACCCAGCTTCTCGACCTCAGCATCAATCCAGCGCTTGCCGCCCACGGAGGCTTCGCAAGCCTGGTGAAGGTAGAGGACGAAACTATTGTCCACGTCCTTATGGGCGGCGGCTGCCAGGGCTGTTCCATGAGCGCAATGACGCTCACCGAAGGAATCAAGACCGCCATCGTCGACGCAATCCCCGAGGTCACCGAGGTCATCGACGCAACCGATCACTCCCAAGGTGAGAACCCGTTCTACTCCTAGGAGCCTCGGTGTGACGGCGGTCGTAGGTGAGATAATCACCTGTTAATTAGATTCAGGAATCACCGCTTGGGCGCGTGTCGTTTCCATTGCATGACAATCACAAAGAGCAAACCCATCATCGCTGCTGGAGGACTCATTGGTGTCGCTGTGCTCGCATGGCTTGCCTTTGGCTTCTTCGGAATCCATACGGCCTTCATCGACAGCGAGGTCGACCAAGCAGGTCCAGTCTTTGACTCGACCGAGCTGGCAATCGCCATGGAAGACGAGGTCGAAGCCATCGATGGATCTGGCATCCCAGGCGAGATCATCACACAATTCTCCGGCGACTTCGGTGGAGAGCCTGGCTACACCGTGGAAGGCCAAGCGCTCGTTCTCAACGACGGAACAGATCAGCGCTTCCTTCGCTTCGAGAACTTCTCGACCAACAATGGCCCCGACCTCAAGGTCGTGCTTCGTGCCGAGAACGGCGACCTTATCAACCTCGGTCCGCTTCAAGGAAACATTGGCGACCAGAACTACGAACTCCCACCCGGCGTTGATCTGAACGTCTACAACTCGATTGAGATCTACTGTGAGCGCTTCGGCGTCCTGTTCGGCAGTGCTTCGATCTCACCGACCGCTGTCTAAGGAGTTCTTCCGAATCCTTAGAGTTCACACAAAAACTGAGCGCCGCCCCATTCTCGGGGCGGCGCTTTCGGGTTTTGTTGCTCGTTGGCTGGGGGCTGCTACGAGTCGACGGCCTGGTCGCCTGGGGTGGCGTTGGCGCCTCGGTTCGCTCGGTCACCGCGGCGTTCGCCACGCTCGCGCACCTCGGGGTTCTCGATGCGCTCGCTGATCCGCTCTTCGATGTTTGCGAGACGGTCTGCCGCCTCTTCTTCGGTGAGGCGCCCAGCTTCGACTCGGGCAGCGATGCGTTCCTCTACGTTATTCGTAAGAAACTCGACCACTTCGTCGACGTTGTCGCCCGCGATCTCGGCGAGTGATTGTCCGCTCCGGCGGGCTTCGGAGAGCTCTTCGACCGAGAGGCCAACAATGTCGGCAATCGCTTCCTTCTTGGCCGCGCGGCGTTCGCCACGGGCAGCCCGTCGCTCTTCGTGAGTTTCTTCGACGGCCTCGGCAGCCTCAGCTGGTGCATCATCTTGGGCGCCTGCGATTCCGGCTGCGCCAATGGTAAGTGCCAGAGCGCCGAGAGCGCCTGCGCCGAACTTTGTGAGGGTGTTCATGGTCTTCATGGTGAGGGGTTCCTTTCGTGAACCGTTGTTGATGAGTTCCAGTGAACGTCTCGGGAGTAAACAGAACCTTGGCGCTGGGCCAAGACTTGCTGATCGCTCGCTGAAGCAACGGTAAGAATCTTCAGGTTTGATCAGGAATGCCGGCGAATCTCTCGGATTGCTTCAGGAAGCTCTCACCTTTGGTCATTATGGTCGGACCCATGAATGACCGGCCGTCCAATGAATCGGTGAACGACAACCCATCAGGACCCACGCTGCTCGTCGTCGAGGACGACCGTGGAGTTCGCGAATCACTCGAGGTTGTCCTCGGCGTCCAGGGCTACCACGTCGTGGGCGTCGAGACCGGAGAGCAGGCCCTCTCGGTCATTTCGGATCGTTCCGATACCGAAGCGCCCATCGACCTCGTCATCCTCGACCTCAACCTTCCCGGCATCGACGGGGTGGAAACATGTCGCCGATTGCGCCTCGGCAATCACGGTGGTCCGGTCCTCATGTTGACCGCGCGCCACGATGTCTCTGACCGTGTTCGAGGACTCGACGCTGGCGCCGACGACTATCTTCCGAAACCCTTCGCGCTCGATGAACTCCTCGCACGAGTCCGCTCGTTGCTCCGCAGCTTTGCGGTGGAAGTGCTCGATGGCGATGAGGGCGAGGTTCGACTCGCAAATCTCGTGTTGAACCATCGGACACGCCAGGTGACCAGGGGCGGAGACGAAGTCGAGCTCACCAAGATCGAGTTCGACCTGTTGTCTTATCTGATCCGGAACGAGAACCGGGTGCTTGAACGAAACGACATCATGATGGAGATCTGGGGATACGAAGAAGACGTCTCGTCGAACACGCTCGAAGTCTTCATTTCGGGCCTTCGCAAAAAGCTCGAGGCCGACGGTGCGGAGCGCCTGATCCATACCAAGCGGGGCGTTGGTTACCTCGCCCGGGCGCCACGATGAAACTGCAAGCCCGGCTTGCGATCGTTGTTGGGTCGACAGCGGCACTCGCGATTCTGTTGATGGCGGTCGGATTCATCACGGTTGGCGCCCGCCAACAGCTGCAGGTCATCGACGAACAACTCCTCGAGGTCGTCTCCGAGCCGCGGCAGCTCATCCCTGGAGTGATTAATGAGGGTGGACGCAACGGAGGACGCCGCGGCGGTCTCGACGATGTCTTTTTGAACGACGGTCCGAGAAACGACCGCCTCTTCACCCGCGTCCGTCTCGTCGGGCCACGAGGAAACGTGCTCATCGATGACGAGTTGCCCGAGGTCGACACGACCGCGGTTCGCGGCGCCGAACTATCGACCGTCGAGATCGGCGGTGACCGTTTTCGGATGGCGGTTGCTCGGGTTGGTAACGACGGCTCGAGCGTCCTGCAGGTCGCAACGAACATCGAGGGGCTTCGGAACTCGCTCGTCACATTTCGAATGCAGGTCTTGGGTGCGAGCGCTTTGGGGATTGCGCTGGCTGCGATTCTTGGTTGGCTCGTAGCCCAGCGGCTGACCGCTCCAATCACGACGGTTGCGGCGGCAGCGCGAGAGATCGCCGAGAGTCCCGAACTTCCCTCGCCACTCGACGTGAATCGAAGTGACGAGGTTGGTGACCTTGCGATGTCGTTCAACGAGCTGCTCTCGGCGCTGCACCTCAGCCGCGAACAACAGCATCGACTCGTCGCCGATGCGAGCCACGAGTTGCGAACGCCACTGACGAGTCTGCGACTCAAGCTCGACCTGCTCGATTCAACCCCTGAACTCGATGCAGCGAAGCGGCAGGAGCTGCTTTCGGCCTCGGCTGGTGAAGTCGAACAACTCGGCGACCTCGTGACCGAGCTTGTGCATTTGGCGACCGACCCGACCGGCGTCGACGAGCAACCTCAGCGGGCTTCACTCGGCGACCTCGCGCGTGAGATCGCTTCGGTGCAGTCGCAGCGCACGGGTCGGGAGGTCGTCGTCCATGGAGGTGAGTTTGGCGAGCCGCTGCTGATGCGCCCGAAGATGGTCGGTCGCGCAATCTCGAACCTGATCGACAACGCGGTGAAGTATTCACCCGTTGGTGCCGCCGTGTTGGTCGTCGTCGATGGCCCGAGAATTCACGCCGAAGATCATGGCACCGGGATTCCGCCCGAAGACCTGCCCTACGTTTTCGATCGTTTCTTCCGATCGGCCACTGCTCGTACTCGACCGGGCAACGGGATCGGCCTTGCGATTGTTCGCCGGGTCGCCGTTACCCACGACGGCGAAGTCTGGGCGCGAAACAAAGAAGATGGAACAGGCGCCATCGTTGGTTTCTCGGTGGCGACGTCGTAGTTGTCCGTAGTTTCTGTTGAATAGATACATGAGCGTTCTCGACAGCCTCGTTTTCGACAACCGGTTCTCCGAAGAACTGCCGTCTGATTCGGTGACGGTCAATGCGCCCCGACAGGTGCGTGGCGCGCTCTTTAGTCGTGTGGAGCCAACGCCGACCAGCGCTCCGTCGGTCATTGCCCGCTCCGACGAAATGCTCGAGTTGCTCGGCATCACCGAGGAGCAAGCAAATTCGGCCGAGTTCGTCGACATGGTGAGCGGCAACCTGGTTCTGCCCGGGCTCGACAGTTTCGCCATGCGCTACGGCGGCCATCAGTTTGGAAACTGGGCTGGCCAACTCGGCGATGGTCGAGCGATCAACCTCGGTGAACTTTCAACCCCTGACCACGGCCGCCAGACGCTGCAGCTCAAGGGTGCCGGGCCAACGCCATATTCACGCAGTGCCGATGGTCTTGCGGTCCTGCGGTCGTCGGTTCGCGAGTTCATTACCTCCGAAGCAATGTTCCACCTCGGCGTGCCGACGACGCGCGCACTGTCGCTCGCGCTTACCGGCGATGAAGTGATGCGCGACATGCTCTACGACGGCAACCCTGCTCTTGAGCCTGGCGCTGTCGTCTGTCGAGTTGCGCCGAGCTTCATCCGCTTCGGCAGCTTTGAGCTGCCGTCGTCGCTGAACGAGATCGATCTGCTCACCACGCTCGCCGACTTCACGATTCGCGAATACTTCCCAGACCTATGGCCCGATGATGGCCGTCCCAACGGGCAGACCTATGCCGACTTCTATGGTCAGGTCGTCCGGTCGACCGCCGACATGATCAACCACTGGCAACGCGTTGGTTTTGTGCATGGCGTAATGAATACCGACAACATGTCGATTTTGGGTCTGACGATCGACTACGGACCCTACGGTTGGCTCGAGGACTACGACCCCGATTGGACGCCGAACACGACCGACCGTCACGGCAAGCGATACCGCTTTGCGAATCAAGCTGGTGTTGGACATTGGAACCTCATGCAGCTGGCGAACGCGCTCGTGCCGCTCGTCGACGACCCAAAGATGCTCCAAGACGGCCTCGATGGGTACGTTGCATACTTCCGGGAAGGTCATCAAGAGATGTTTGCGGCCAAGCTCGGACTGGCGGCGTGGGATGTGGACCGCGATGACCAGTTGATGCTCGACCTGCTCGATCTCATGGCTGCCGCCGAGACCGACATGACGCTGTTCTATCGAGGCCTCGCGAATGTTTCCACCGACGACGGTGTCTCAGCAGACGACCGGTTCGCGCCATTGCTCGAAGCCTTCTACCTTCCCGACGAACAACTCACCGATGAGCTGCGAGGCGGCTGGGACGCCTGGCTCGACCGCTACTGCGCCCGCGTGAGGAGCGACGGCACAGCCAACGGGAAGCGCAAGGAAGCAATGGATGCGACCAACCCGCTCTATGTAATGCGGAACTACCTCGCGCAACTTGCGATCGATGCGTCGACCGAGGGCGACCACTCGAAGATTTCAGAGCTGCTCGATGTGATGGGTAACCCGTACACCGAACAGCCCGGCATGGAACGCTTCGCCGAGAAGCGCCCCGATTGGGCTCGCACTCGCGTGGGTTGCAGCATGCTGTCCTGCAGCAGCTAACCCGCGAGCCCCTCGGGGTCTGACCCTTTCCGTCCTGTCACCGGCCCTTCGGGGTCTGACCCTTTCCGTCCTGTCATCGGCCCTTCGGGGTCTGACCCCGTTCTACCGTTCTCTACGCTGCTGGTCGAGATTCGGTGAAGCCAGCATGATCGCTTCAGGCTGTTTTGCTGGCGGAAGCGAGCGGATTTTCGTGAGGTAAACTTTGGAATCGTCGACGTTGCGAGATTGCAACTAACGTGACACTGGTGAGCGGGAAAATGCGGGAAATTAGATGGTTGTCCGCGTCTGACGTGGCTCGAGAACTCGTCGCGGGTCTCGCCGCGTCGACGTTGCAGATCGGTCTCTCAATCTCGCTCGCATTTATCGTCTTTTCCGGTCCGTTCGAGGCGTTTCTTCCGCGCGGAATTGGCCTCGCCGTCGTCGGTACTGGTTTGGCGGCGGCCTTCCTCGGTGTGCAAACGCAGATTCCCGGTGCGATTGCGAGTCAGCAAGACACGCCGGCGGTGGTGTTAGCTGCGGCTGCGGCTGGGCTGTCCATTGTCGATCCGGCCCAAGCCGAGGACACCATTTTTGCCTTTGTCATGATCGTTGGTTTGGTGACGGGCCTGTCGTTCATCATCGTTGGACGCCTCGGGTTGGCCACCGCAGTCCGTTCGTTGCCGTTTCCCGTGATCAGTGGGTTCCTCGCCGGTACTGGTTGGATCCTCGGTCGGGCCGGAGTCGAACTACTCGTCGATGATCACCTCGACTGGGGAGAAGTGCCAGCCCTCCTGAGCTGGGAGCAACTCCAGTTGTGGATTCCAGCGTTGCTCCTCGCAGTCACCGTCATCACGATGTCAGCTCGCGTTGGTCGAGGGCTGCTGTTTCCTGCCGGGTTGCTCGCGCTACTCATCGGCGTCCACGTCGTTGGCCGCATTGGATGGTCGCTCGACGCATTGGAGGACAACGGTTGGCTCCTCGGCCCGTTCCCAGAAGCAGAGCGCTGGTCACCGGTTGGGCCCTCGGAGCTCGCCGGGGCCGATTGGGCAGCGATCGCAGCGCAGTCGATTCCAGCGCTCGGCGTCGTGGGCGTTGCACTGATCTCGATGATGCTGAATGTCGCTGGCCTCGAGGTTCAGCTCGGCGAGGAGGTCGAGGTCGAAGCTGAGGCGACGCGGGCTGGCACATCTGCAACGCTCGTGAGCGCGTTGTCGGGGTATCCGGCGTACCACCTCATCTCCGGTACGGTCATGGCTCGAACGATCGGGAGTCGAACACCGGTGGCAGCGCTGACGATTACGGCATGCTGCCTCGCGGTCGCGGTGGCGGGCATTTCGGTGGTCGGGTTGGTCCCTCGTGCCGTAGTGGGCGGCGTGCTCTTGACCGTCGGACTCACCATGATCGTCGATTGGATCACGCACTTGCGCAACAGGTTGCGGCTGATCGACGGACTCTTGTCGCTCACCATTCTCGGGTCGATCATCGCCTTTGGTGTCCTGGCTGGAATTGGTGTTGGTTTGCTCGCCGCAGTGATCGGGTTCGTCATCAGCTATAGCCGGGTTGATCCGGTGCGACACGTGCATCGGCTGGAAACATCGCGAAGCGCCGTCGACCGGACCGGAGCACAACGGCGAACGCTCATCGAACATAACGATTCGATGGTTGCTATCGAGCTGACCGGGTACCTCTTCTTTGGATCGATTCGCAGAGTTACCGACCTGGTGAGCCCCATGTTGAAAGGCGGGGCGCTCAGACATCTCGTGTTCGATTTTGCCGGGGTGAGCGGGCTCGATGTTTCGGTGGTTCAGGGTCTGCAGAGCATCCAACGAGTGTCCGACAGCCACGGCGTTGACGTGCACTGGTCGGGCCTCACGGCACAACAACAGCTGGTGCTGTCGCGTGGTGGTCTGCGCCTCGATCATCTGCACGCCGATCTCGACCACGCGCTCGAGCACATCGAAGATCTGTTCCTCGGAAACGGTGCGGGCGCAGATCAACACATCGACCTCTCGTTGCTCGAGATGCTCACTGCCCATTGCGAGCGCCGGACACTGAGCGACGGGGAAGTGCTCATGGAACCGAGTGAGCACGGAGGCGATTTGTTTATCGTCGAGTCCGGTGTCCTCACCGCATGGGGGACGACCGAGAACGGCGAACGAGTGCGGTACCGACGCGTCGGACCGGGTTCGGTAATCGGAGAAGTGGGTTTCCTCGCTGGCAGCGCTCGAACGGCGACGGTGACCGCCGATGCTGAGTGCGTTGTGCTGCGACTGTCGGAGTCGACATGGAGCTCGCTGCGAATCGAGGACCCACAGTTTGTATTCGAGGTGCAAACCAAACTCACTGCTCGGGTAGCCGAACGCTTGGCGCACACCTCGACTGCATATCGACGACTGGTGCGGGGGTAGCGATGAGTCGAGTGCTGTCCAAAACGGCCGATCGGTCGGATCTACCGCGTGGGGATGTGACCTTCCTTTTCACCGACCTCGAGGGAAGTTCGGCAGCCTGGGAACGACGACCCGAAGCAGCGCGGATTGCGATGGGTTATCACGATCGAGTTGCGAGCGAGCTGACACATCAAAATGGTGGGGTTGTCATCAAACACACCGGCGATGGCGTCAAGTCGGTGTTCACCTCGCCAGCTGATGGTCTCGCTGCCGCGGTGGCGATGCAGGAGAGTTTCCAAAGGCAACAGTGGGACGGCGTCGACAGGATGCAGGTCCGAATTGGACTTCACGGTGGAGTTTCGACGCCGGAGGGCGACGACTACTACGGCGGCGTGATCAACCGCGCAGCTCGGGTCACCGATATCGCAAACGGGGACCAGATCGCCATTACGAACGCTGTCCGAAACGGCATTGATGTCGAAAGCCTCGATGGTTTGGCGTTCGTTGACCACGGCCACATTCAGCTCAAGGGTTGTGGCAAGGAGCAGGTGTACCTCGTCGAAGCCGACTCGCTCGTGGTCGATGACCGCCCGCTGCGGATTCGGACCGCGCTCGCTGGTAGTGCGCTTCCACCTGAGGGCAGCCGCCTCGTGGGGCGCGAGATCGAGATCGAAGGCGTTGGGGCATTTCTCTCGCGGCGTCGTCTCACATCGATCGTTGGCTTGGGAGGGTGCGGAAAGACGCGGTTGGCAATTACGGTCGCCCGCAGGAACGCGGGCGAATTCACCGATGGCGTCGTGTTCTGCCCGCTCGCGCCCATCTCGGCTGGTGGTGCCGACCCTGAGGCGAGTGTGATGTCGGCGTTGGCCGAGGCACTCGGTGCTCGCCTCCAACCAGACGCCGACATGCTCTCGAGCATCGTGCAGTTCATCGAGGGCCGAGATGTGCTCTTGGTGCTCGACAACTGCGAGCACGTAAAGCCGTCGGTTCGTGCGATTGTCGAACGGCTCCTCGCAGTGGATGGCCCAACCGTCCTCGTAACCTCGCGAGAACCGCTCGAGGTTGCGGGCGAGCAGCGGGTCAATCTCGAACCGCTCGATGTCGGCTCTGACGCCGTGGACCTGCTCGTCGAGCGCGCGCTCGAACGCGACCCGTTCTTTGTTCGAGAACAACATGAGCCGATCTTGCGCGAAATTTGTACTCACCTCGACGGGATTCCATTGGCGCTCGAACTCGCTGCGGCCCGCCTCAGAATCCTTGCGCCCGAGCAGCTGCTCGATGGCCTCAAGCAGGGTTTGGCCGTTCTCGAAGGAGGCAAGTCTTCGACGCCAACGGGCCTCGGCAGCGCCCTGATCTGGAGCTTTGAGCAACTCGACGAACGACAAAAGTCCATCCTTGAGGGCTTGAGTGTGTTCTCTGGAAGCTTCTCGCTCGAAGCCGCAGCGGCGGTGCTTTCGATCGATGACGACGCTGGCTTGCTCGACGACGTGAGCCAACTCGTCGAGTTGTCGCTCGTCAAGACCCAGCCAGGCCAGGGCGGAATTCGGTTCTCGTTGTTGGAGACGATTCGACAATTCGCTCGGACGCAACTTTCGTCAAGAAGCTACGAACTCGGAGACAAAATCCGAGATGCTCACGCGCTGTACTTCGCGACGCTGGCATTTGATTGTGGCCACAACCTTATGACCGCCAGCGAGGGTGAGGTGTGGACGCGCATCGACTCGAGTATCGACGACATTCGCGTTGCATTGAACCATCTCGTGCTTCGGAAAGATTTCGAGACCGCTGCGCAAATCGTTATCGACTTGGCGTGGTTCTCGGTGTTCTCGATGCGCATGGAGCTCTTTACGTGGGCGCGAAATTTGCTGGAGGAAGACGAGCTTGAAAATTCGGCTGACCTCTGGGCGGTTCGTTCGATTGGCGACTACCTCAACGCGGACAACAGCTGCTACCGATCGGCACTGAGAAGCCTTGAGCTCGACCCGTCCGACCCAACCGGTCTCGCACAGACCACGCTTGCATCGATCGCCGTGAACAACACCCTCGACTTCGAGCTCGCGATTTCCGCGACCGAACACATGCTGGACAATCCGAGTGACCGTTTCCCCGAAAAGCGAATCGTCGGCCTTGGTCTGCGCAGCTTCGCGCTGTGCTTGCGAGAGCCAAACCCAGAAGCGACGGCGATGGCCGAACAGACACTTCGTGAGGCAAAGGCACTCGGAAGCGCCAGCGCGTTGACCTTTGGACACTGGGCGCGGCTGATTTCGAACATGGTGATCGCTCGGCCGACAGCAAACGATGCGATCGAACAAGGACTCGCCATGGCCGAGTCCTTGTCGACCAACCATCTGATCAGCCACCTCATTCGCGGGGTTTCGGTGCATTTTGCGTCCTTGGCCGGGCCAGTGCATGAGGCTGCGGCAGTGACCGCAAAGGAAATTCGGGCAACGATGGACCGCCACTATTTGGTCGGCGCAAGCCACCTCCTCGGCGCGGCTGCGGTCACGCTTTGTCGAGCTGGTCGGGCCGATGATGGGGCGGCGCTCCTTCGTGCGATGGTCGACAATGGGCACCGACCCCGACGCGAGATACGTAAAACGGTGGAAGCATCGCTCGACGGTGAATCGATCGCACCTGACGAAAGCAACGGCTGGTCGATCAATGAAACAGGTCATCGCGCCATCCTTTGGCTCGACGAAGTTGCCGCTGCAGCAATGGATAACGCCACCGCGTCAATGAACAACACCTCTGCGTCCATGAACAACACCTCTGCGTCAATGAACAAGGACAGAACAGATGCATGAACCACCCGTTCGACCGGCACCCCAACGACGATGCCTTTCGGAGCGAGCTGTGCTCCGAAACAAAACTCTGCTCGGTGGTAACGTGTAGTGATGGCTCGGCGGGAGCAACTGCAGGAATCGTTAGGACAGGTCTGGAACGGCCCATTGCGTCGCCTTGTGGCGGGCCACTTTCTGGCTGCCGCAGCTGAATGGGCCGTGTACATCGGAGCGTTTGTCTATGCGTTCCAACGAGGTGGAAGTGCAGCGACCGGCGTCGCCTCAATTCTGCTTCTTGCGAGCACCGTCGTCGCGTCGCCGCTCGGCGGGCAGCTCGCGGCGCGTCTGCAGCCGAACGTCGCGAGGCTCGGGTCGCTTCTTGGGCAGGCCTTTGGTCTGATCGTCGCCGGCGTTGCAGCGATAGCCGACGGGCCGCTGTGGATCGTGCTCGCCGGTTCGGTGATCACACTTTCGCTCTTTCGGGTCTTGCGTCCTGCCCAAGCTGTGTTGGCACCGTTGCTTTGTGAACATCCCCGCCAGCTGTCCACCACCAACCTTTGGATTGGTCATGCCGATAGCTCGGCTGCCCTCTTTGGTCCCTTGCTATCGACGGCGTTGCTGTCGGTGGGTGGTCCTGGAGCGTTACTTCTCGGATTTGGTATTGCGCTCGGTGTTGCGGGCGTTCTCCAAGCGGTCGACCATAAGCGCGGGGTATCGGAGCGCAAGGCGGTTGCTTACGATGCAAGTCTGGCCTCGGTCGTGGTCGAACCATTCCGGCAACTTCGTTCCCGAGGAGGCCTTCTCTCGCTGGTCGGGTTGATCACGCTGCAATATGGGCTCGTAGGGGCGCTCGACATTTTGTTCGTCGTCATTTCGCTCGAGACGTTGGGCTTGGAGGCGACCTCCTCAAGCCTTTTGACCACGTCGTTTGGAGTCGGCGCATTGGGCGCGGTCGTACTGAGCACTTGGGCCCACAAGTCGAACCGGCTGGCGATGGCCTTGTCGGGCGGCCTCGTTGTGTGCGCGGTCGTGATCGGCGTACTTGCATTGCTGCTTACGAGCCCGATGGCGACGATCACGCCCCTGTTCTTGGGCCTACCAGTGCTCGGCGCTGCCCGGTTCGTGGTGGTTGTCGTGTCTCGAGCTTTGCTCCAGCGGTCTGCCGACGACGACACCATCGGGAGCGTCTTTGCGCTTCAAGAGTTGGGCTCGGGGCTTGGGATCCTGGCCGGTTCGGTGGTGGCTCAACTGACGCTGTTTGCGTCGGGACCAGCGCTTACGCTCGCGGTGTTCTCGACGGTTTACGTGGCGATCGCTGGACTGACGTGGAGATCGGTCCACCTCGCCGAGTCGAGCGCGACGGTGCCGCTCGTCGAGATGGGAGTCTTGCGAAAGGTGCCGGCGTTTGCGCCGCTGCCGCCGGTCGCCTTGGAGGCCGTAGCGCGCCAAGCCGAACTGGTCGATGTCGAGGCACAAGACGTCATCGTCCGACAGGGCGATACCGGAGATCAATTCTTTGTGGTCGTGTCTGGCGAGTGCGATGTCGTGATGGACGACGAGTACGTGCGAACCGCTGGTCGGGGTCACTCGTTTGGTGAAGTTGCGTTGCTTGCAAATGTTGCGCGGACAGCGACGGTTCGCGCAACGAATACTGCGACGTTGTTGGTGATTGCTCGGGAGGCCTTCTTGCGGGCGCTTTCCTCAGATGACACCGCGACAACGCAGATGTGGCGTGGCGTTGCCGAGATGGATTTTGGAAATCAGTTTATTGAGATCCCTACCTTAGACAATCCAGCGGGTGGGGCGAGGGGTGCGGGAACATGACGAGCACGACCGTGGCGCAATCAGCTCCAATTCATGACGATGTGTTTGCGTTCGATCTTTGCGGGTTGGCCTATCAGCTGTACAACCAATCGCTCATTTGGCCGCTCGACCCGTTCTACGAGGAGTGGGCGCGCCCGGGGGCGAGTCGCCGAGACAACGTGATGGCGTCGGTCCATGATGCGGTTAAGAACACCCCGTGGCTTCGCGGTCCAGGAGCGACACGGGGGTGGGAAACCAATCGCGACCTCGACCCCATACTCGCCGACTACCGCCGCATCGACCCGACCCGGCCAGTCCTCACAAACGACGGTACAACGCATCGTTGGTTGGCCGCGCATGATTCGATCACCGACCGCCTTAGTGAGACCGTGGTCTGTGAGTATGACCAATTGCGGAGCGGCCGCCCGGTCAACCCGCACTTTTCGACCCGCGTTGCCCATTCGTCAGCCGGGAGCGACACGCTCTACGTTTTTGAAGGCGGAACTGGTTCCTATGACCAGTTGCCCCATGCGTGGAGCATGCTTGGCTTGGTGCTCGATCGCTCGACCAACGCTGGCCACGAAGTCCATATCGCGTTTCGAGGAAGCCAGAGCGGTAACGGGAATCGCGCCGCGTTCCAAGGCTTTGTATCTGAGACGGGCAACCCTGACTGGGTGACCGACATGGAGTTTCTCCAAACCGTTTCCGATCACCGTATTTCGGCTTCGGGTTCGGTCACAGTTGGGTTGCGCGACTCGGTGCTGTCGGCAATGGGCACGCTCGTGCATTGCCTCGAAGACATCGCAGAGCGACACGATGAGCCGCCGACGGTGCTGCACATTAGCGGACACAGCCTGGGCGGCGCATTGGCGGTGCAGCTTGCGGCGGCACTGTCGGTCGGGTCGATTCGCCAAGCCCTTCCCGAGTCGCTTCGAGCCTGGCCACTCGACTCGATTCGAGTGACGACCTTCGGCGCTCCGAAGTCTGGCGATGCCGCCTTCGCGAACGAGGTCGCATCTCATATCGATGGACGTCGAATCTGGGTGCACGGAGATCCAATTCCTGAGTTCCCCGACAATGAACATGTCGGTGTACCGGTTCGGTTGGAGAACGGCCGAATCGGCACGATCAATCATGAGCCGACGACGACCCGCCGCGTCCTGCTCGGTGCGCTCGAATGGCAGAACGAGAACGTCGATGCTGATCTTGCAACCTTCGAGCCGTGGCGTGACTTCGACGATTTGGGCACGGCGCTCGACCATGCGGCGAAGGCCGGGATCGAGCTGAGCACACTCTTTCCCTGGAGAGATGACGATGAGTATGACGCGCTGCTGATCGACGTTGTAGCTGGAGCGGTCGAAAAGGCGAGTTCGTATCGGGTGCCATGGACAAAGCCCGCCCCAGAACGGGCGCGAAGGCGCCGGCGTCTCGGCACGGTCATGAATGCTTCCGCCCAATCGATTGGCGAGATCGTTGCCCATATCGAGAAGATTCGAGGCGTGCAGCCGGGAAGCGCTGAGGATTACTTGCGTCGGTGGTTCATCATCCGCGAAGCGTCGCGGAACGCCATTTCCATAGAGTCGCTGCTCGATGATGAACGCACGGCACACGCGCTCGGGACCTACCGGCGAGCTGCAGCTCCAGCCCTCGACAGTAGCTCCAATGTCGCTGCCGCTAGCGGCCCCGATGTCGCCGTCGCTACGGGCCCCGACGTCGATGGCTTTGATGCCTTCAAGATTCGTGCGCTCGTCGCAATGCGTAACGTGCATTATCGAACCGTCGTCGAAGGAATCGAATCGAAGTATCGCCGGCGCGTTCCGCCGGTGAGTGGGATGCCCAAGGTCGTCCAGGCGTGTACCCAGTATCCCGGACTCGAGTGGCTACCCAAGGAGCTCATGGTTCCCGAGGAGATTCCCGCCGAGGGTCAGCTCCAACTGATGTACAAAGCGAAGTACTACGGGCTGGCAAAGGTCGGTTTCGGGGGATACTCAAAGTCGCCGATTCGAAAAGATGTGCCATGGAAGCCCGAAAACCCGTGGCGCTCGGCGTTCGCTCCGCCCGAGGATGGTTGGTCTAACCCAACGAACGACGAGACGTTCACGCGTCTTCGACTCCAGGGACCAAACCCCTTCGATCTTCGAAAAGACGGCGATGGGTTCGTCCTCGATTTCGATGACTTGTTCGAGGGGTTGCTCCCACGGGTAGCGGCTCGGTTTGATCTCAAATCAGGGTCCCTCGTTCCACGCCAGATCGACATCGGCCCGTTCACCCATTACCCGGGGGATCCAACATGGGATCGGGCCAAGCGTGTGGTCAACGCAGCCGACGTGCGAGTCGTGCCGTTTCTTCGACACTTGCTCGAGGTGCACTTTCTCGTGGGCGGTTCGTTCGCGTTGAGCGCCTATTGCCTGCCAACCTGGCATCGTCTTCGGCCGTTCATGCACTTCTTTAGCTACGGCACCTTGCAGGTGAACGACTACGCCTATCAGGCGTTCTTCAAGTCGAGTAGCTACTTCGTGGCGTCGGGGTTCATCAGCGGCGAATCGGCCTCGACGTTGTTCCAGAACCGGCTCGCGAACTTCAGTTTCGATGCATGGAACCCGCTCAACGACATTGCTACTCGAGGTCTCGATGAGATCTCCGACCATCCCTATGTCGAGGATGCTCGACGTGCGTGGCCGCTGTTCACCCAAATGATCGAGCGCTATATGGACGCTCTCGGATTCGACGATGAGACGATCCGCAACGACGATCATCTCGACATTTGGTATCGCACGCTCGGCACACTCATTCCTAACTTTGACGCTCGTGCCAAGCCGCTCGACCGGGCGCGGTTGGTCGAACTTCTTGCCTCGTTCCTCTACAACAACGTGATCCACGAAGTGTGTGGCGACCTTTCGCCGCTGCTCGGTTCAGGTGACCCGGACGATAAGGCGATCACGAACTTGGTGGACCTAGCCAACGCAGTCGGCGATGGACGACTCGACCGTCCAATCCCTGCGCCCACGATGAACGACGTGTTCTTGATGGATCAGGCGAGCGCTGCGAGCCAGTACCACGTTGGTGGAAACAACCTGCTGGGCCTCACCCCAGAGCGATGGATCGACGAACCGCGCCTCGTGGCGGCGGTCAAGGAGCTGCAGCGTTCGTTGGCCGAACTCGACGTGGAACTCGATGCCCGCAACGACGAACGTGCAGTGCGCTTTGGTCGAATGCAGCCTCGGTATTGGGAAGCGTCGATCAGCTTCTAACGCTGCGGAGCTGCGTCGCAGGCGGATTCTTGTGATCTTCGGGATCGTGCACGTGACGGAAGAAGAGTCGGTCGCCGCCGGCGCTCGGCACAAAGGCGCTCGTAATCGAGAGGGTTCCCACCGGGTGCGTGGTTGAGCCGACGATTCCGTCGACCTCATAGATCGTCGTTCCGGGTTCGAGCTCGGCGAGCACGAGACGGAAGTCGACTCCGGCTCGGTCAGTGAAGAGTGCTTTGGCCGCGGCGGTCGGCCGGAAGACCAACCTGTCAGGGCTGTACGGCTTCGCGACATCGGTGCCGTCGCTACGACGGTTGGCAAGGTGGTTACTGACCATGCGCCGAGGGTTGTGTGAGATGCGTTTGAAGAAGAACGACATGATCCGTTGCGCAGTGCGCAACTCTTCGTGGGTGTGGGTGAGGTCGTTGGTGAAGTCGTTTGCGAACACGTTGTAGTCCCTGCCTTGGCCAACGGTGTGGTTCATGGCGAGCACGTCGGCAGAAGGCTGGGCATCGATCAGGAACTTGAGTGCCATGGCCGGGGTGTAGGCAGCATCGCCGAAGACACGGGCGACGAGTGACATCCTCACCAGGCCGATTGGGTCATCGGAGCGTTCGGCGGCGAGCAGGCCCGTAAAGGGGGACGAGTCTGCGGGCGCCAGCCGCACTTGTGCGACCGTCCCATGCGCATGGATGACCTTTGGTCTTCCGGGTTCCATAAGGTCAGATGCGCGGTTCAAGGCCTTTTCAAGCTCGCCCTTGCGCATCACGATTCCGGCTTCGGTGAGCGGGGCTGTTCGGAAGGGGAGTGTGAGCGATGGGAGCTCGGTGTGTTTGTGCTTTGTGCCCTCGATTACGCGAGTCCACAGCCAGTCAGCTTTTTGAGCCGACGACCAGCCGACGTAGCCATCGGGCTCGCTCATCGAAAGAGCGTTTCGCTCTGGCGCGCTAGCCATCAGTAGGTCGATTCTCGAATGATCCCGCAATCACATCATTCTTTCTAACCGACATCAGCGGTGAATGGAACGCTCCGCTTCGAATTTGGGGAGAGTAGGTTGCGTTCATGAGCATTCCAGCAAGCCATATCGACCTTTTGGAAGGACCCATCATCTGGCATGTCGCCACGATCGGCCCTGACGGCGAGCCGCACTCGAGTCCGGTATGGGCCGGTATCGACGATGATGGGAACCCCATCATCTCGATGCTGAAGCGACGACAAAAGGTAAAGAATCTGGTCGCTGACCCAGCGATTGCGATGAGCGCGTACGAGTTCGACGGGGAGAACTATCGTCACCTCGAACTACGCGGTACTGCGACGATCGAGGATGATCCCGACCATTCACTCATCCATGAAATGGCCCAGAAGTACCTCGGTGTCGATCGGTACGCGCACGCCCAGCCCAACGAGGAACGCGTCACGATCTCGGTGACGGTCGAGCACTCAAACACCATGGGCTAACCCTCATGACAGGCCGGAGAGGGTCTGACCCCGTTGGGCCGGTGACGGGACGGGGAGGGTCAGACCCCGTTGGGCTGCGATGTTTCGAGCCGCTAGGCGAGAAACTCGGTTAGCGAGCGAAGTGAGCGGCGGTGACGGGACGGGGAGGGTCAGACCCCGTTGAGTGAGTTGGGGAACGAAGTGCTCGGCGGGGCAGGCGAAACTTGCCCGGTTCAGAGGAGTCGGGGTTGGTTGGTGGTGTTGTTGGATTGGTTGTTGGGTGCGTTGGCTTGTTGTGGCCGTGTTGTTGGTGGTGATGCCGATTGGGGTGTGGGGGTGTCGGCTTGGGGGCGTTGCTGCCGTGGCTGCCCCTTTGATCGTGATTGGTTTGCTTTCGTCTGTTTTGGTGGTGGTTTGGGTCGGAGTTCTTCCCATCTCGCTGGCCGGTATTTCCATTTCCCGGCTGTTGGGTCCCAGTAGATCGTCATCTTTGCGTTGTGGATCCAGTGATGGCAGCCCACACACAACATGACCATCTCATCGATGTTCGTTTCGCCTTCAGCCGGTGACTTATAGGGGATGATGTGATGGGCTTCGCATTCATGTGCGTCAGCACCGCAGCGGACACAACCGCGATCACGGACCACCATTGCGGTCCATTGTTCGGGTGTTGCGAGTCGTTTACCTCGCCCGTGCCAAAGGACTTCGCCGTTCTCGTCGAGTAGTTGTCCTGCGTATTCGCTAATGCAGCGGTAGTAGCTCGAGACTGCCGAGGGGACTTTGCCGGTGCCGACCAGTTCGGCTTCCCACTCTGCCAACAACGCTGGGTCGTTGGTGATGTCGGTGAGTTTGCCGGTAAAGACCATGGTTGGCCGTTCACCCGGACGGCGCTGAGGTTGACTCACCGTCGGAACAGGCGTTGGTGCAGCAGTCTCGCCATCCGCAGCGGTTCGAACGCTGTCTTCTCCTCGAGCAGGTTGGGCGGTTTCGCCGTCTGGATCCGTTTGAGTGGCAGGGGTGACGGGGACGGGCTCGGTGACGCTCGTGGATTTTTGGACTGCGGCGTCGAACATTCGCTGATCGTTGGTGCGCGGATGTTTCCCGTTCGGAACATCACGACCGCCATCGGCACGATAGAGCCGGTCGGCGCCGCGTTTGAAGCTGCGGTACATGACGTCGATCGATTCGTCGTCACCCTCGATGAGCAGATAGGCCAACCCGTTGGTGCCTCGGCCTTTGCGTACTTTGCGGCGGGCACGCTGATACTCATACCGGCTATTCCGGTCAGCAGCGGTGGTGTGGTCTTCTACGAATTTTTTGGCGATGGC